>CAXDNE010000235.1:0-11609 GCA_963990595.1 uncultured Methylobacterium sp. | reverse complement strand
AGACAGATGATGGACCGTGCAGCACTCCGCAGCCGATGCCCGGCGATCGTCGGCTCTACGCCACGAGCCGACCCATCGAACAGCGAAACCGGCAGCGTGTCCTCGAGCGCACGAATTCGACGGCTCACTACGGACGCCGGCGATCCGAGTACCTCGGCGGCGCACCGAATGCTTCCAAGCTCGTTGACCTGAAGCGCGATATGCAACGATACGAGATCAATCGGGGTGGCTTCAAGCCGGCCTCCCGATCGCACGGTGCTTCCAGCCCGACGAGCCAAAGCGTCATCCGATCCGAGCGGGGCTCAGCCCCACGTCCTCCGCGGACCGGCCGGCTCGATTTGGCAGGTCGCTATCGCCGGCGGCCGGCATTAGGGCGAAAATCCGTGCGGGAAAGCCCGCGCTCTGCTTCATCTTTGGCCAACTCGCGACCGGCAGACAGCCGCACATGTGCACCTGATCGAGATTGACCGTCAGCTCGACCTGCCGGCGGGGCAATCCGAGAGCGTAGGCTTCCAAGAACACGGCGCCTCCGCTGACGATCACGTCCGGGTCGGTATCGGTGGTGTCATACCCGGAAGCGGTGATGTCTCGTTCCTCATGCACGTAGGCAGGAACGTCGCGGCTCCAGCCGGGAAGTGGCACATGCCGGCCACATGCCGGTTCAGCATGCCCTCCTGGCTGGGCCAGCGACGCGACCAGTCGGTCCGCGGCGCGACGAAGGCGCCCGCCGGCATGGGTCCGTTGTGTCCTTCCCAGGCTCGGACATCCTCAAGCCTCGCACGGTAATCCGGATCGGTTACCGTGTGCTCGCCGATGATCGACACGACGAGCGGAAAGACCAGCTCTGCACCGCTATCCGATGCAGGAAGCGGGGGACCCGCACGAACTGAGCTGGCGGGTCGACATGCGCGCCCCACTGGCCCTGCAATCGCCACTCCTCGGCAAGGAAGCCGTGTTTCTTGCTGCCCACGCCGGGATCTTGGTGGTAGATCACCGTCCGCTGCGCCGGGGCGAAGCTCGAGCGGTGGAGAATGTCCACGTCGAAGGCATGCGCCAGGTCCCCCAGCGCGCCGCACGCAGTTGCGGCAGCAGCGCCCAGAGATCCTCGACCGAATGCGGGTCGTGCCCCATCAGGCGACCCGGCCGAGCTCGCGAATGGTGTGCTCATTCTCGACGTTGCCGGTGTTCAGCGTGGTGTTCGGCTCCAACAGCACGACATGGCACTCGTCGGTGAGCGCCTCCGGCAAGTGCTCGGTCCCGTGAGGGACGATGATGAACTCGCCCGGATCGAGATCAAGCGCCGGCCGGTCGCGGAAGCTCATTCGCAACCGACCCTCGACGACGAGGAAGAGTTCGTCCTCCTGGTCGTGCTGGTGCCAGTGAAAGGAACCCCTAAACTTGGCGAGCTTGACCTGAAAGTCGCCCAGGTCGCCGGCGATCTTGGGGCTCCAGTGGTCCGAGAACGTGCTGAACGCCTTCGCGAGGTTGACCTTGTCCATGATGTCGCTCCTTGCTGTGGAGGGCTCTTGTTGCAGCCCCACGCGGCCGCGAGCGCAGCCCGGATGGCCTCGAACTGGTCGGCGAGCGCGGACGATTGGGCCTGGAAGACGCCATCCAACACTGCCGTGCCGACCGTGAACGCGACGGCCCCCGCGCATAGGGCCTCTATCACCCGCTCGGGCCGATCGATCAAGCCCGCGACGACCACCGGTTCGGCACGGTGTCGAGGCCGCGTTGCCCGCCTTGCGCAGCAGGCTCTAGGACGTGAACGCCGAGGACGCTCCGTGCACCTTGTCGCGCAGCATCGGAGCGGCGAGCGCGTCACGAGGTGGCATCGCCCCCCCTTCAAGCCTCGACCCGGATCGCGGCGGGTCCGGCCTCGAACCGGCCGACGATGGCGGCCTGTGCGAAGCCCGTGTCGGGCTCGGAATAAATTGGCACCGAAATAATCTGAGCTCTCAAGCGATCTCACCGCCGACGACACTCTTATTCTGTCACCGAATGCCGGCGAATTGACACCAAAAAGCAGTTCGAACAAATATTCTGACACTGGATCGACCGCACGATAGCTCCTCATTGACAGGGTGAAAGCCAGCTTTATTGAACCGACCGATAGACACCGAGCGCAGAACGGTTAAACAGCTGTAGCTACGCACGCTCTAGCCAGATTTCGGACATATGGATTCGGCGCGGCGAGCCTGTTCACATCACGACTCCGCACCTGATGTTGCAGCAGTTGAGAGACTGATTTCGAGGGAGTGGGACATGGAAAGGGCATCACCCGCGCAGCCGCCCCGCCGTAGCACTCGCGCGGAACCCTCAAATCAAAATACGAGCAAGCTTAATATTTTCGACGACGCATCCGGCCGTCCACAATGCAACATGATCTCTCAACTTGCGCGGGAAGATCTGTTTTTCAAGGCATTGTACCACCCAGGAGTGAGACTCCTGCTGGAATTCATCTCGGATGATTACAAGACGATGCGCGACATCGAACGAGAGATATTAGGAAAAGACGAAGCCGAGTCCTGCCTCAGGAGAGTCGCAGAACTCGAAATTGTTGAAAAAATCAAGACTGAAATGGGCCCGGCATATCGATTACGCCCACGGGCAATGATTCCGGTTCACGATTGGCTGGGACGCCTCTCAGGAAACTCTGGTATTTAAAGGAAATTGATCGCCAAGATTCCGAAGAAAAATCAGGCCTGACCCTGCGAACAACCATGTAGTTTTTCTCGTCAATTCCCATAATTCTAAAGATACGCCTCTCCATCGATCGCTTAAGCTTTCCGGAAGGGAGCAATTTTACTCGACAACGTACTTCCATGAACGCCGCAAACCAGCCCAATTTAATGCTACATTCTTCATGAGACCGGACTATATCTGCGATTATGCCATCGAGACAAGAGGGATATTCGAGCGCAAGCTCAAGGCCGCGGAAAGTTGCAAATGCCCCATGTGGCAAGATACGGCCTGCGACAATGAAGGATAGACTGGCGAGAACCGAGAAGAAGGCGAGTTGCTCGCGGGCAGTTGAATGCGCAATTATGGCCGGCAACTGCGTGAGGGCGTTCGCGTCGCGACGCAGCACGCCGACCATTAGCTTGGCCAACTCCTGTTTCCTCTCTGAGGCGTACCGGGGCGCGACCATACGCAAATCGATAGCGCAGTTTTGACACAGATAGACACTCTCGATTCCTACCCAAGAAAGCGACTTCTGACATGTAGGACAGATTTGAACAAAACATTCCCCAGTGTCCGGATCGCATGGAAGGCAGGCGACTTGCCAGTGCGCCCTGATCCAGGGAATACCATCCGATTTGAGCATGCCGGGTGCCACTCGCCGCCGATGTGGCTCGATGACGTCCAAGCCAGCGTCCTGACCGAAAAGCTCAAAGCCGTTCTTACCTTCGGCAAATGCATCATTTGCAAGCTTTTGCAGCTCGAGACCCGCAAGGTCCGCAAACGTCTCGAGTTGGTATCTGCGAAGCGGGACAGAAGCTAAGCTATTCGCGTCTACCTGCAGGCCAAAACGCAGAAGCATCTCGACCGATATACGTTTTATCCGAGCGTAGCGCACGACTACACTTCTTAGGTCCTCCCCAGGTTGTGCTTGTACGGTTCGACGCAGCCGCGCCGCTGAAGGAGGCACGTCACTCATCGTAAAGCGTCCTTCCTTTGCGTCGCTTCCTATCGTCCAAATTGATGCGCATTGCGTCCTCGACCGACAGCGGAATATTGGGAAGTTGGAAATCTTTGACCCAAGGATTTACGCCATTCATTGTAGGATCGTCGCCATGAAGTAGATCGAAAGCTTGATTTAAATGCTTGATAGACAACGTCGAAGGCATCGTTCCCTCAGCGCAATCGGCGAATGCCAAATCAGTCGCAGCGCGAGTGAGCAGGGTGAGCCGCCCAAGACGGCCGCGCGTTGCAAAAAATGTCGACTGTAACCAATCCTTCGTCGACAATCCCGGCTTCTGCAAGAACGGTAGCTTGTCTTCAAATTTTTTAATTACACTAGCGAACGCAATTTGTTCTTTCCGCGCACGGAACGGCAGCGGCTTTAAGAGTACTCTTGGACCCGCACGTTCCTTAACTGCCTCATGTCGCGAGAACAATTCCTCTAGGAGCGGAGAACCGGTGATTGCGATCGGAAACGTTGCTGCATTCTGCATGGTTATGAGCATACTTCTGGCTGCATCGACTGCCGCAGAAGATCCACTTCTGAACAAATTCTGGTACTCGTCGAGCGCGACAAGCGTGACGTTGTTGTCATTGGAAATATCTATAGCGCGCTGAATCGCGTCACGCTCACGTAGGGGCGGCTCATACCTGCGGCCCCGTGCGCTCACACGCAAATCCTCGAAGAGGCGCAACCATCGGGTCGCAACACCTAGCGGTGTTTCCCCGGCAGAAAGCTCGAGGTAAACGATCAAATGGCCGTTGCCTTCGATGAGCCGCTGAAGCCCCTTTCCGACCTGTGTGCCAGTAAGTTCTTCGATGTGACGTTTTAGAATTTCGCTTTTGCCGCAACGTGAATATCCGCGTATATATCCTACGGATCCTTCCCTGCGCCGATTCGGAGCGAACGTGAGGTGCTGGAGAGCCTGTGCGGCGATCTTGATCGCATCATGCCGTATAAAGATCCTGTCTATGTAATCCAGCCGCTTCTTGTGCGGAAGCTCGTGAGGGAATATTGCCACCTCAATCCTCCTCACCGAGGAGATCGCTCATATCTATTTCATCGGCAGGCATGTCATCGTAGATATCGACGATGTCCTCATCATCCGTATTTATTGCATTTATATTTTCTTCGCAGACCGCCTGGCTTTTATCTTGCGCCGCCAATTGGCCGAACAGATCAAGCGCAGTGCCGTCACGAACCAGACGCGTCAAAGCATGTTTACATACGCCGTCGACCATCACGCCGGTAAATCGTGCAGCGGTAACTGCACCGCGAGATGAACCAAGCTTCGAGGCTTTGTCGGTTTTGATGCCCATGCATCCAATCGACCGGCGGAACAGCGCCGAAAATCCATCCTCATAGTCGATCTTCGATTGCGGATTCTTTTTCTTCTGGCGAAGAAGCGCCTGTACAACTTCGTCCTGCCAAACAGTCCTGCCGTGTGCTGCCGCTGCGGTACAGGGAACAGCAATCTCTGAGGGAGTATCAGTATTAGGAACGGACACGAATATAACGCCGACGTCTCGTAGTGAAATTCTGCCAATCAGCGGAGTCATAGAGTTTTTGCGAACTCCGAAATTACCCGACGTACGGCGGATGCTCTGAAGCTCCGGGGATTGATAATGCTTGTTGCGCCACTGTATCCCCTCCCGGCCAGCGTTCACCTTTACCTCAATGGAGGCAAGAACGTCTACGCGAGCTTGTTCATCAGGAGTCAGAAGCCTAGGCTTATAGTTTCGCAGACCTCGCAGCCAGCGTTGCTCCGGGGTTTCCCAATCAAGACCTCTTTGGGGTCTGCGAGCGTAAACAGTGATAAAATATTCGTGCAGAAGCGCAACGAAATCATCTAGTTCAATAGCCGCCTCCTTCGCGGGGTTTGCAGCACCCCTGTCACGAGGGCTTGATCCGGTTCTTCCTTTAAGCCAAGAGACGAAATCATTCTCGAGCGTTCCAAAAAATCGTTCAATGTATGGTTTATCGTCTGGAAATCTGGGTCGCGCCAGCTCGAAGCCAATTCCAACTCTGCGGAGAGATCTCGCCATCTGTCTGCCGACGTACTCCCGTGCGCGATCGAACCGGACCTTGGTAGGCTTGCCATGTGCGAGCAGTGAGCCGCTGATATGCGGGAAGCGTTGAGCCACGTAGGTCTTTTCCTGAACGCCATGAGCAATGCACATCAAAGAAGGCAGCAGACCAGTACCTTCGAAAGACGGGTAGAATCCAACGGGATAGCCCGAGTAAACGTCTATCGCTAAAGTTATGTCCAATCTGCCTAACGCCGATTTTGACAACATTTGCCCGAGTTCTGTGCTTCCTAAAATGGGGATGAGGTCGATCGAGTGATGGTCAAGCTCCCAATGCTGATTGATACGTGTTGGCCGGACGAGTTTTCCGACGGCACCGAATTCCAAGTCCGCCGCATGTTTACCCTTTGTAGCTGCAAGCCGTATCCATCCGTCGTAACGATTGAACTCTGAAGTCACAGTTGTTGTTCTTACTGGCGGTATTTGGAGACTCTCCTCCAAATTTATTTCTTTAATTTTGGTGTTTACTTGACCGCGGATAATACCTGGCCGCAAGGCATGAGGTAGAGTGTCGGCTTGTTCACGAATGATCGTGGCAATAAGGTCCAGCACACGTTGGGATATTTTACGGTTGTATGGACGTTGGTAGTTGCCGTGGACGTTCGCCATCGGAGAGCCCTTCTTAAGCTCCGATCTCTGCAACCAACGCAAAATGCTGCGGGCCGATCGCATGGCCGGTGGATGAACGTCCTTTGGTAGAGCAGCATCTACGATTTCGCGAACAATCAATGCATTCGTTTCGTTTCGCGCGAACCTCTCACCTCGTTCTTCGGCGTCTCGGATCCTGCGCGCAAACTCTTCGACATATAAATCCTTCAATCCTGCAACTTCTCGCGCTTTTTTAGGAAGCGCCTCAAATTTCTCGTCATGCCTATACGACTCAGGCTCTGCATTTAGTCCGGCGATGTTTTTTCTACCAGGCCTTTTTATTTCGCCGAGCGCAATTTTGTGAATATATTCGGTCGGCAGCAGCTCAATCAGCCGAGGAGGGCCGGTTTCGGATTTGAAAATAAGTGGCGCACACCCTTCATCTTTATGAAGGAAACTAAACGGCCTTCCTTCGTAGATAATGAAAGCCCCGACCTCAAGATCGTCAGGTACAATATGATCTATGGTGACCGGCTCGATTGAGTCTTCGCTGCTCAGGTCCGCTTCCATGACGTCCGTCATACCTCGTCCCTCCGTCTGCCGGTGAGGAAGACAAGGCTCTCGTCTCTAGGGATTTCGTGGAGATCGATCCCGAGGAGGCCCTCACTTACACGCGCCAGAACCGTCCCCCGCGGGTCCTCTGCTTCACGCAGAACAGCGGACGCGGCATCCAGCGTCGTGGCGTTTTCGGCTGCGATAATATGTTCCCGGAGGCGGCGCCAATCCCCCTCACTAATCGGACGTCCGCCATGTGAGACCAGTTCGTCCACTACCTCCGGTGCAGCCATGTTGGCGATATGAAGGTCTAAGACCAATTTCCATTGTAGGCCGCAGCGTGTGTAGGCTTGCCGCACGGCACGGAGGCGAGCGCGCACAAGTGCGGCTTTCTCCCATTTCCGGATGCCCGACTCGTCGTAGCGGTCGGCCGGTTTCGGTGGCCACAGATCACAAGCACGCTTATTCTCAAGTCGGAACCTTGTTCCACCTAAAATGCTTAGAAAGTCCGGAGTGTACTCGAAGGAATTGCCTTCGGTACCCGTAACGCGGATGGTTTCAGGCTGGGCGTAGAATGCGTCAACGGCGGAGTGAACGTCCATCAGCATGCTGCAACGCTCTTCGGTCACAGACTCGAAGACGGTGTGGTTCATCATCTTCCACGAGTAGAACCCGCCAACTTTCCTTGAGCCACCTTGAGTGATGATCCGCCGTACGGGTTCGCCAGTTGGATATCTGAATACCTCTACGCCCGGACCAAGGCTTTCCCAGACTTTTTCGGGTCCAGATTTATGCAGTATTCTTTTGTCAGCGCTCCTAAATACACGAGGTTGAAACATGACATCTCCTCCGATAAACTAAACCTCTCCTTCTGCGATCGGCAGTTCAGTCGCTTGGCCCGATAAATATGCTTATTTCTACAGGGAAAATTTTTCGTCTACTGCTGCCAATCCACACTCAGCCGCGCGCCATCTGCTCGCCGTGCTGTGCCTGCTGCCGTTATTGCCCGCGCCCCGGAACGGCTTGAGGAACGGCTACGGACCAACACGACGCGAGCTCGATGCATGAGGGAGTCGATGACACCTCTTGGCGGGGGCCGGTCCGGCACCCACTTCGCCGCGCTCGATATCCAAGGTTGGGAGCCGGATGGACGGGCCTTCCAACCTGCTGAGCTGTTTGCCCGCGGAACACAGGGGCGCGTGCTGAAAGCCGTCGACCGCCCAGTACCGACCGATCCCACAGGGGAGAGGCTTGCCTTTGACGTCAAAAATGCCAAAGTCTCAGCGCTCGGCCCGTGCCTCTGCTTGCTACAGCGGCATGGTACCTGCAGAGTGTCGGTCGAAGTCCCTGCTTGCCACAGGGGCTTCGAAACAGACGAATCGAAAGTGTCTGGAGGTGCGAAGCTGGTTGCTAGCCTGAGATTCGCACCTGGAAGGCGCGGCCCAAAAGGCCGCGCCTTCGCTTTGCGCTATTGCGCACCACCTTTCCGGCGGCCTCCCAGCTGTAAGCCGGTGAATTCATGCTTCCTCCGCTGCACAGTCATGCTGGCACGATTGCCAAACCTGGCGACTCGGAGTCAGTTGGCGCTCCTTTGATGGACCACCTCTGATCTACCCGACTAAATGACACGAGCTGAGACCGATGGAGAGCCGTCTTGCACTTCGCAAGCACGGATATCGAGACGGTCCCATCTTCAGCGAATCGAGAATTGATCTCCGCAGATGTGACGCTTGAAGGATACGCTGCTTCGATCATCTCGACGACCAGAAGCACGGCTTTTTGACGCGCTGGACACAGTTGGCGCGTCAATTCAGCCAGCTTGTCTCTATCAACCAACCGCTTCTTGTCAGTGGGTGCAGTCGTAGTATTTTTTCCCTTTATCGGCCGACTTCGCTGCTCAGAAGGACCACCTCGCATGTCGCCATTGATGGGTATGAGAGGTAAATGCCCTTGTCGCTCCTGATGTGGAACGGCCGCGGTCTCGAAAAATTCCATGGCTTCGAGCGTTCTCATACGCAGTACTGCGACTGCTCGCTTAGAAGCGATCTGCTGAACCTGCTGCTCCATGGCAGCGATTTCAGCCTCAAGCTGCTCAATCTCTCGACGTCGTTTCGACATCTGGGTTCGCTCCCTCAGGCGGAGACGAAGAGCAATCCTCGGCATTTTGTAGAGCATTGGACAGCGGTGGCAAGTGGCTTGGATGGACATGGACGATTGATCTCCGCTGCCCTCCAAAAGCTCCGGACACATTCGGATCGGCCCCGCTCCGGAACAATCAGCTGATTATCCGTACTCAAGGACGCGAGCTAGGACTTCAAAGCTGTCTTGGGTCCACAGTCCGATCTTGGATTCAAGGAACGTCGGACGGTTGTGCTTGGTGCGATTGGCTTCTCGATATCGAGAGTGACCAAGCCCTGGCATACAAGAGCAAGGATTGCATCGACTGGGTCGACTCGTGACGTCGAGATGCATGCGAGCAACTCCGCCAACTTGAGGCCATTCGGCGCAGCATCTAGCTTTCCTAAAATTCTCACTCTGTCTCCGATAGATACGATGCTCTTTCGAGTGGCCCATATTGCTCTTGCATTACTCGCTCTTGGCTCCCGCAGAATCGTCGATCTGCTGATTCTTATCTGGTCTTTCGCTTGGTTTGAGTCAGTGCTGTTGGTGTGGTCCCGAACGAGGGAAACACGCATCTGCCCGCCCAAAATGGTAACGATCAAGTTCAGCACTTCGTGGGGGAGCGGCTCGGACTCGGCTTCGAATGCTATCACAGACGGATCAAGGGATAGTTGGACAAGGGCATCACGGTGCCAGCGCTGATTATATCTGATCGGCCGCATGTTTTTTATCGATACAAAACTGTGACGACTCGCTTTCCGTCCAAATTCGTTCCTTAGTTCAGCTGGGGAGATTGGGTCCATCTTGATTGCCTCCATGCCTGCTCAGCTCGCACCGGCAACGCACGGATCGGCGAGACATTAACTCATCGCGGCGGCAATCATCGCGAGCCAGCTGCCATCATTAACATCCGACATCCGGCGGCATTGCCTCCGATCGGCCCCGAAATACCAGCATGGATACAGTATAGACAAAATGGCGCACCACCAAATGAACGCTTCTGGCGGATCTGTGAATCATGGGGATGCCCGTCACCGGTTGTTACTGTAACCGCTTGAGCCGTCTGATGTAATGAGCGACTTGTCCACGCTGCTCGGGATCGGTGCTATCGGAGGCGCAACGGGCAAATCGGAGTGGGAGCCCGCAGAATTTTTCGCTGCGCCTTCTCGGCCATCTTCTGGCGGATCCAGACCGAAGCAAGCGGCGCGCTGTGGGAGTCGAGCCTGGACCTTGGCGATGGACCGCCCAGCTCTCCATCTATTGAGCCCGCGCTTGCGTTTGGAAGCGGCTCCTCAGCCTCTCAGGAGTACGGCTCGCAAGGCGGCGCGGTTTCTCTCGACGGAACCAGCGGGCTCGCTCCGGAGAATGGGGCCAGTGGTTGCGAAATGACGGAGTTTGCAGCTGAAACCGAGACGATCGTTAGGCTCATGGCCGATCACTTGGTGGGTGTGCCACCACGGTGCGCGTGATCGCTGATGGCAAGGCCTCGCGACAGCCTTGATTGTGCCGGCGCAGGGTATGAGTGGCCGCTTGCGTTCCCGCTGCTCGATCAGCTTCCGGGCATGCTTAGGTAGGCTGTCGGCAATCGCGACCATGACAGCTACTTCTTCCGCGAGCACGTCTGGAGCAAGGACGCTCGGCCCGCGATCCCGCCGCCGAGGAATGAGTCTCCCGCCGCTTGCCCGAAATGACGCCTCAACGGCTGCAACCGGGTTGAGCAACTCTCAGCTCAACTGAAGGACCGACGTGCGGCGGCCAGCCGCTGGGGGAAGACGGCTACCAGCTTGGACGGTGCGTCCGTCTTCCCGTTGACCTCGAGACGTCGCGGGCGTTCGCGTGCGATCGACGACTGCGAGATGCTAACTTTCACCAGTAGTACTTCTGCTCATCTTGACATATTGGTGCTCTAACCAGCGGCGCATACTCGCAATCAATTCGGATTTTCGGCCACTTATAGCTGCGCGCGCAAGCATGTCGTCGAACACGATATCAAAAGCGTCCTTTCCCGCACCTCCTTCCGGCGAAATGGGTGCGCCGATATGCAACTCGAGAGTCAGCAAGAGGTCGACGAGATAGGCGATTTCGGGCGGTGGCCCTTCGCTGACCCATCGGCTCACGCTGCGAGTTGAACTGCCGACCTCCTCCGCGAATGCTGCATCCGTTCGCCCTAGCTCACGGAGGCGCGAACGGAATTCCGCGCCGGTCATATTCGTCAGATGACTCTTGGAACGCCCGACCACGCAGGTTCCTTCGATCGCAGGTGCATCGCAGCCACCTGCGAAGGTGCCTCGCTTGGAGCATAACATCATTCCTTCGTGGATGTTTGTCACTCCGCGTCGGCACTTGTGCGGGCTCGCTCGGGAGCTGGTGCAACGGCTCGCCTCCGCGCTCAGCTGGTATGAGGCTACGTGTGGGGCAAAGCCCGAGTGGGCGCAGCCAGCCAACTGGCGGATCAGTCGCGCGAGCTGACGTCCCCCCATCGCTTTGGTCCGGCGTGAGTGCGAGTTTTCCGGTTTTGTGAGGGTCCCCCGGATTTTGGTCCGGCCGAAAGGTGAGCCTCCGGATCTCATTCG
>CAXDNE010000234.1:0-11613 GCA_963990595.1 uncultured Methylobacterium sp. | reverse complement strand
CGACGGCCGCGGCCGTCGAGCGCGAGTTCTTCTCGCTCTTCATCGGCGTGGGCAGGGGCGAGCTTCTCCCCTACGCCTCCTACTATCTCACCGGCTTCCTCAACGAGCGCCCGCTCGCGCAGGTCCGGGAGGATCTCGCGGCCCTCGGCCTCTCGCGGGTCGAAGCGATGAGCGAGCCGGAGGACCACGTGGCCGTCCTTCTGGAGGTCATGGCCGGGCTGGCCGACGGGCGGTTCGGGGCCGAGCCCGGCGCGCAGGCGCGCTTCTTCGGCCGTCACCTCGTCCCCTGGGCCGACCGCTTCTTCACGGATCTCGAGGGCGCGCAGAATGCCCGCTTCTACCGGGCGGTCGGCGGCCTCGGACGCGCCTTCATGGCGGTGGAGGCGGCCGCCTTCGCGATGGAGGCGTGACGCGGATGCGATCGCGATGGCCCGAGCGTGACCGAAACGCGTGACGCGGGTTTCCTGATAAGACTGGTGTCGCTGAGGGAGATGGGTGATGCGACAGGATCCGAAGACACTCGGTCGTCGCCAGTTCTTTCGGGCGCTCGGCGGCAGCACCGTGGCGGCGGCCGCGGCGGTCGCCTCGCCGATGGCGGCGACGGAGGCCCAGGCCTACGATCCGGGCCAGGACGAGACGCGCAGCCGGTACCGCCTGAGCGACCATGTCAAGGCGTATTACCGCACCAACGGCTACGAGACGCTCCTGAAGAATCCCGATCCTGCCCCCGGGACGAAGTGAGGCTGCCATGCTGACGAAGCGCAAGAGCGGCGAAGCCAGCCGCAGCAAGCATCAGGCGGTCGCCGCGGGTCTCGCGGCCGGGGTGCTCGATCGGCGCGCGTTCCTGCGCAAGTCCGGGCTCACGGCCGGCGCGCTCGCCGCCGCGGGCTCGATCCAGCTCGGCGCCGTCCGCAAGGCCGAGGCCGCCGGTTCGTCGGCGGTCGGGTCGGGGACCGTCATCAGGAAGAACATCTGCACGCATTGTTCGGTCGGCTGCACGGTGACCGCCGAAGTCGTGAACGGCGTCTGGGTCGGCCAGGAGCCGTCCTGGGCGAGCCCCATCAACCGCGGCACGCACTGCGCCAAGGGCGCGGCCATCCGCGAGCTGGTCTCGTCGGATCGCCGCCTGAAATATCCGATGAAGCTCGTCGGCGGCCAATGGCAGCGGATCTCCTGGGATCAGGCGATCGACGAGATCGGCGACAAGCTCCTGGAGATCCGCGGGAAGTCGGGCTCCGATTCCGTCTACTGGCTCGGTTCGGCCAAGTACACGAACGAGGCCGCGTACCTGCTGCGGAAGTTCGGCGCCTTCTGGGGCACCAACAACGTCGACCACCAGGCGCGGATCTGCCACTCGACCACGGTGGCGGGCGTTGCGAATACCTGGGGCTACGGCGCCCAGACCAATTCGTACAACGACATCCGCAACGCCAAGACCATGATCATCATGGGCGGCAATCCCGCCGAGGCGCACCCGATCTCGATGCAGCACGTGCTGTCCGGGAAGGAGATCAACCGGGCCAACCTGATCGTCATCGATCCCCGGTTCACCCGCACGGCGGCGCACGCCACCGACTACGTTCGCATCCGCTCGGGGACCGACATCCCGGTGGCCTGGGGCCTCCTCTGGCACATCTTCCAGAACGGCTGGGAGGACAAGGACTTCATCCGCCAGCGCGTCTACGCGATGGACGACGTCCGCAAGGAGGTCGCCAAGTGGACGCCCGAGGAAGTGGAGCGCGTGTCCGGCGTGCCGGGCGAGCAGCTCCGCCGCGTGGCGGAGAAATTCGCCAAGGAGAAGCCCGCCACCATGATCTGGTGCATGGGCAACACGCAGCACACGGTCGGCACCGCCAATGTGCGCGCGCTCTGCATCCTGTGCCTCGCCACCGGCAATGTCGGCAAGCCGGGCACGGGCGCCAACATCTTCCGCGGGCACACGAACGTGCAGGGGGCGACCGACCTCGGCCTCGATGTGACGACGCTGCCGCTCTACTACGGCTTGGTCGAGGGCGGCTGGCGGCACTGGGCCCGCGTCTGGGAGGTGGAGTACGACTGGCTGCAATCGCGCTTCGACGAGGTCCCCGCGGCCGCCGGTCGCAAGGCGCGGTCCCGCAAGGAGAACATGGAGACGCCGGGGATCACCTCGACCCGCTGGTTCGATTCCGTGAACCTCCCGCCGGACCAGATCGATCAGCGGAGCCCCACCCGGGCGATGATGATCTCGGGCCATGGCGGCAACACCGTCACGCGCCTGCCCGAGGCCCTCGAAGGCCTCAACAAGCTCGAGCTGCTGGTGGTCGCGGACCCGCATCCGACGACGTTCGCGGCGCTCGATGCCCGGCAGGACAACACCTACCTGCTCCCGATCTGCACCTCGCTGGAGATGGACGGGTGCCGCACGGCTTCGAACCGGTCCCTGCAATGGGGCGAGCAGATCGTGAAGCCCGCCTTCGAGTCCAAGAACGACTACGAGTTCCTCTACCTGCTCTCGAAGAAGCTCGGCTTCGCTGAGGCGATGTTCAAGAACATCAAGGTCGAGAACAATGTCCCCCTGGCCGAGGACATCTTGCGGGAGATCAACCGCGGCGGCTGGTCGACGGGCTATTGCGGGCAGTCGCCCGAGCGCCTGAAGGCGCATATGCGCAACCAGCAGAAGTTCGACCTCGTCACGCTGCGGGCGCCGAAGGACGATCCGGAGGTCGGCGGGGATTATTACGGCCTGCCCTGGCCCTGCTGGGGCAAGCCCGAGATCCGTCATCCGGGCTCGGCCATCCTCTACAACACGGCGCTGCACGTGAAGGAGGGCGGCGGCACGTTCCGCGCGCGCTTCGGCACCGAGCGCAACGGGGAGACCTTGCTCGCGGAGGATTCCTACTCGAACGGCTCGGACCTGACGGACGGGTATCCCGAATTCACCCTCGGCGTGTTCAAGAAGCTCGGGTGGGACAAGGACCTGACGGCCGACGAGCTGGCGACGATCCTGCGCATCGGCGGCACCAAGCCCGATACCGTGAGCTGGGCGACCGACCTGTCGGGCGGCATCCAGCGCGTCTGCCTCGAGCACGGCGTCTCGCCGTTCGGCAACGGCAAGGCGCGCGCGAATGCCTGGAACCTGCCCGACCCGGTGCCGGTCCACCGCGAGCCGATCTACTCACCGCGTCCGGATCTCGTCGCCAAGTACCCGACGCGGCCCGATGAGCGTCAGTTCCGCATGCCCAATATCGGGTTCTCGGTGCAGAAATCCGCGGTCGAGCGCAACGTCGCCAGGGACTTCCCGATCATCCTCACCTCGGGCCGTCTCGTCGAGTACGAGGGCGGTGGCGAGGAGACGCGCTCCAACCCGTGGCTCGCCGAGCTGCAGCAGGACATGTTCGTCGAGATCAACACCGGCGACGCGGCTGAGCGCGGCATCAAGGACGGCCAGTGGGTCTGGGTCACGGGCGCGGAGAACAACTCCAAGACGAAGGTGAAGGCCCTTGTGACCGACCGCGTGGGGAAGGGCGTGGCGTTCATGCCGTTCCACTATTCCGGCTGGTACCAAGGCAAGGACATGCGCGACTACTACCCGAAGGGCACCGACCCGGTCGTGCTCGGCGAGAGCGTGAACACCGTCACGACCTACGGCTTCGATCCCGTCACCGGCATGCAGGAGACGAAAGCCACCCTGTGTCAGATCCGAGCGGCCTGAGAGGAGTGACCTGATCATGGCGCGCATGAAGTTCCTCTGCGACGCGGATCGTTGCATCGAGTGCAACGCCTGCGTCACGGCGTGCAAGAACGAGCACGAGGTGCCGTGGGGCATCAACCGGCGACGGGTGGTGACACTCAACGACGGCAAGCCGGGCGAGCGCTCGGTCTCGATGGCGTGCATGCACTGCACCGACGCGCCCTGCGCGGCCGTGTGCCCGGTCAATTGTTTCTACACCACCGCCGACGCGGTGGTGCTGCACTCCAAGGACATCTGCATCGGCTGCGGCTACTGCTTCTACGCCTGTCCGTTCGGCGCGCCGCAATACCCGCGCGTCGGGAACTTCGGGTCCCGCGGAAAGATGGACAAGTGCACCTATTGCTCGGGCGGGCCCGAGCCCGACCTGTCGACCGCCGAGTACGAGAAATACGGCTCGAACCGCCTCGCGGAGGGCAAGCTGCCCCTCTGCGCCGAGATGTGCTCGACCAAGGCCCTGCTCGCGGGCGACGGCGAGATGATCGCCGAGATCTACAAGCAGCGGGTGGTGAAGCGGGGGTATGGTTCGGGGGCCTGGGGCTGGAAGACGGCCTATCGCGAGACGATCGCGATCTGATGGGAGGGTGCTCCCCGGCCGGGGCAGGAGCTGCCTCCGCCGGGACGCGGAAGGACCAAGGACTGGATCGCGGTGGCGGCCGCGCTCCTCTCGACCGACCTGAAAGGAACGCCGATGCGGCGGCCATTGACGCTTCTCAGCACATTCGTCTTGACGGCCGTCTTGGCGACGGCGCTTTGGGCGGCACCGGGTGCCTCCGGGGGCGCCTACGCGCAGAACCCCATCCAGGCCGACGGCCAGAACCCCATGGGCGCCAATCCCACGGCGGATTCGATCAACGAGGAGCTCCTGTTCCGGCAGGCCCCGAAGATCAGCGGGCGCATCAGCATCCCGGACAGCAAGGCCGCCAACCTGATCCAGCCCCAGGGCCGCGCGTATCAGATGTTCCGCGAGGGGTGGCTGCCCTGGATCGGGGCGCTGGTGATCCTCGGCATGCTCGCAGCGCTGGCGCTCTTCTTCCTGTGGCGCGGCCGGATCATCACGGACCACAGCCAGGAATCCGGCAAGAAGATCCTCCGGTTCAACGCGTTCGAGCGGTTCACGCACTGGATGACGGCCGTGTGCTTCATCATCCTGTCCCTGTCGGGCCTGAACTACATCTTCGGCAAGCGGCTGCTGATGCCCCTGATCGGGCCGGATTCCTTCGGCGCGCTGGCCCAGTACGCGAAGTACAGCCACGTCTATCTCGCGTGGCCCTTCATGCTGGGGGTCGCCTTCATGGTCGTCGTCTGGATCCGGGACAACATCCCGAACCGGATCGACTGGGAATGGCTCAAGGCCGGGGGCGGCTTCATCGGCAGCAAGCACCCGCATGCGGGCCGCTTCAACGCGGGCCAGAAGGGCGTGTTCTGGATGGTCGCGGGCTTCGGCGCCGCGATGGGCGCGACCGGCCTGATGATGCTCTTCCCGTTCGCGCTCCTCGACATCAACGGGATGCAGATCATGCAGGTGATCCATTCCCTGATCGGCATCGTTTTCATCGCCGGGATCCTGGCCCACATCTACATCGGCACGCTCGGGATGAAGGGCGCCTACGACGCGATGGGCAGCGGTCAGGTCGATCTTGCCTGGGCGCGCGCCCACCACGACCTCTGGGTTGAGCAGGAGCAGGCCCGCACGGCGAGCGGTCCGCAGATCGGGCCGCGCCCGGCACCCGCCGAATGATGGACCGGGCTGGCCCTCCCGGCGCGGCCGCCGGCGCTCCGGGCTCCTATCGGGGACCACGAAGATGAAAGCCTTCCTCGCCGCCGTCACCGCCGCCATTCTCTTGGGAGTCGCGGCCATGTGGGCGCTCACCAGCAACCAGAAGTTCGCCTATCAGGCCTTCGCCACCTCTGGTGCGCGGGTCTCCGAGCCGGGCACCAATCTTGTCGGCCCCCGTTGGAACGGCGACCCGTCGCCCGACGAATTCGCCGGCGAGCCGCACGGAAAGGCCGAGGGCGCTGCCTCGCAGCCGAAGCGCTCCTGAGGCTTGGACGGCGAGACCCGGCCGCGGCGCGGCGAAGGTTTCTGGAGGAGTTCATCCGATGAAGCGGCGACTGACCCCTTCGGCCCTGGCGATCGGCCTGGTGGGTGCCGTGCTGGCGGCGGACAACGCCCGCGCGCAGGAGAGCGGCCCAGCCACCCCGACCGGGCGGCCGGCCAATCTCTGCCAGGAGCTTCTGGCCTTCGTGAAGCAGCCGGAGCCGGCGAAGGAGGCCGCCGCGACGCCTCCGCAACAGGCGACGGCCGTTTCGAATCCGTCAGGGGCCAGCCAGGGCACGCCATCCGCGGCCGGTGGGAATGTCCAGCAGAAATCCGGCCTGAGCGGTCCCACGAAGGGCGAATCTCCGGATCAGACGCGGGACAAGGCCGCGCGCGACCAGGCGAACCGGACGGCGAAGAATGCGCCGGCGGCCGGCACGCCGACCCCGGCCCCGGCGCCTGATCCGGCCACCGTCGCGAAGGTCGAAGAAGCTGCCGCGGGCAACGACCAGCTCGGCTGCCGTGCGGCCGCGCGGACGATGCGGATGCACGGGGTCGCGCTCCCGCCACCGCTCCTTGCGCTCGCCGCGCTCGATCCGAAATTCTACGCCCGATAGAAGCCGCTGTCCGGCGTTCAGGCCGCGCGGGGCGTATGGGCGCCGCGTGCCGCGAGGCGGCCGCAACGTGTGGCGCTGCCCAGAACACGGATCGGTCGGGCCGCCGACCGGCTTGGGAGGCGCCCGGCCGCCCCGGGCGCCATCGGGACGCGCCCGCTTCGTGGCCCCCGCGCGAGACCGTCGCGATTGCTGCCGCAGGCCCGAATTCTTAACACGGGTGGAAGCGCGGCGCTGAATTCAGGAATATTTTGACCTCGTCAGCCCGCAAAACGAGAGGATGCGGTGCATGGGACGCAGCTGATCGCACGCGCGGCGATCGCCCGGACGATCGTGCTCCCGGACAGGCCGCAAGGCTGATCCGCCGCGCTGCGACCCCGAGCGGCAGGGGATCACAGATGTCAGCCCGGGCGGAGCGGTCGGAGCGGCAGCACGAGACAGGTCGAGGTCTTCGCCATCGTCGCCGGTCTGCCGGGCCAGGGTGCTGGAGGACGGCGAAGCACAGTCAATCCGGACAGAGGGAGCGGCATGGAACTCGATCCCGTCATCCTCTCGCGGATCCAGTGGGGCTGGGTCATCTCCTGGCACATCCTCCTGCCGGCCTTCACGGTCGGGCTCGCCTCGTACATCGCCGTGCTGGAGGGCTTGTCCTTCGCCACCGGCAACGCGGCGTGGTTCCGCGCCTCGACCTTCTGGATCGGCATCTTCGCCGTCTCGTTCGGCATGGGCGTGGTGTCCGGCATCGTCATGCCGTTCCAGTTCGGGACCAACTGGGCGCGCTTCTCCGATGCCACCGCCAACGTGATCTCGCCGATGATGGCCTACGAGGACCTCATGGCGTTCTTCCTGGAGGCCTCGTTCCTCGGGGTGCTCCTGTTCGGGCGCAACCTCGTGCCGCGCTGGGCGCATTTCGCCTCCGCGCTCATGGTGGCCATCGGCACGCTGTTCTCATCCTTCTGGATCCTGTCGGTGAATTCCTGGATGCAGACGCCGTCGGGCTTCGAGCGCGCGGCGGACGGACGCTTCTTCCCGACCGACTGGGCCCAGGTGATCTTCAACCCGTCCTTCCCGTTCCGGCTCGCCCACACGGTGACCGCCTTCTACATCACGACCGGGTTCGTGGTGCTCGGGGTGGGCGCCTATCTCGTTCGCCGCGGTGAGCAGGGACCGGAGCCGCGCCTGATGATGCGCATGGCCCTCAGTCTCCTCATCGTGCTGGTGCCGCTGCAGATGGTCCTCGGCGACGCCCATGGGCTCAACACCCGCGAGCACCAGCCGGCGAAGCTCGCGGCGATCGAGGGACGCTTCGAGACCGCCGCGCCCGCACCGCTGACGTTGATCGGCTGGCCGGACGACGCGGCCGCGGTCATGCGCTACGCCATCGACCTGCCGCGGCTGGGCAGCCTGGTCCTGACCCACAGCTGGGACGGCGAGATCCGGGGCCTGAAGGAGTGGCCGCCCGACCAGCGTCCGCCGGTCGCCCTCCCGTTCTTCGGCTTCCGCGTGATGGTCGGGATCGCGCTCGTGATGCTCTGCGTGGTGGCGGCCGGGCTCGTCCTGTGGCGGCGCGGGCGGCTGTTCGAGGCGGACTGGTACCTGCGGCTGTGCCAGTGGGTCGCCCCGCTCGGCTTCATCGCGGTCCTTGCCGGCTGGATCACGACCGAGGTCGGGCGGCAGCCCTGGACGGTCTACGGGCTCCTGCGCACGGAGCACTCGGTCTCGCCCTCGCTCACGGGCCGGGACGTGGCGCTCTCGCTCGCGGCCTACGGGATCGTCTACCTGATCATGTTCCCGGCCGGCATCGCCGTGATGATCGGCCGGATCCGGGCCGGGCTGTCGCCGCAGGCGGAAGCGCGCGAGCCGGTCGAAGGCTTTCAGCCCCGCGCGCCCGTCAAGGCGCCGCCCGCAGCGGAGTGAGACCATGCCCGGCGGTGCGCTGTTCGATTTCCTCCCGATCTGGATCGCGATCCTCGGGCTCGCCGTGTTCTTCTACGTGCTCCTCGACGGCTTCGATCTCGGGGTCGGCATCCTCTACGGCTTCGCCCCGGAGGAGGACCGGCCGCTGCTGATGAATTCCATCGCGCCGATCTGGGACGGCAACGAGACCTGGCTGATCCTGGGCGGCGTCGGGCTGCTGGCGGTTTTCCCGCTGGCTTACGCGATCATCATTCCGGCGGTGTACTTCCCGATCCTCCTGATGCTGCTCGCGCTCGTCTTCAGAGGCGTAGCCTTCGAATTCCAGTTCAAGAATCCGGCGATCCGCAGACTGTGGCAATGGGGCTTCTGCATCGGCTCGGTCGTCGCCACCCTGGCGCAGGGCTTCGTGCTGGGCGCCTTCGTGCAGGGATTCCGCGTACGGGGCCGCGACTTCGCCGGCACGTCCTTCGACTGGGTGACCCCCTTCGCGGCGATGACCGGCATCGCGCTCCTCCTCGGTTACGCCCTCCTCGGGGCCGGCTGGCTGGTGCTGAAGACCGAGGGTCACCTGCAGGGCTGGGCACGGCGCATGGGGCGGATCTGCCTCCTCGGGGTCCTCGCGGCGATCGGGGTCGTCAGCCTCTGGACGCCGCTCGCCGATCCGGCCGTCGCGGCGCGCTGGTTCTCCTGGCCGAACATCGCCTTTCTGGCTCCCATCCCGGTGCTCACGGCGCTCGTGGCCTTCGCGGCCTGGCGTGCGCTGAGCGGCTGGGGACCGGATGCCGGGCCGTTCCTGTGGGCGATGCTTCTCTTCCTCCTGTCCTATCTCGGGATCGCGATCAGCCTCTGGCCCTACATCGTGCCCCGGCAGGTCACCTTGTGGGAGGCCGCGTCCTCGCAGGGCACGCAAGCCTTCCTGCTCATCGGCACGCTGTTCCTGCTGCCGGTCATCGCGGTGTACTCGTCCTGGTCGTACTGGGTGTTCCGCGGCAAGGTGCGCGGCGACGTGGGCTACCACTGAGCGCGCAGATCGGCTGAGCCAGGGGGCGGGCCGTGCCGCTGCGGGCCTGTCCTGTGGTGCCGCGCCGGTCTGCGGCCCCTTTCAGATCCGGCTCCGACGTCTATGACTTCACCAGGGTCAGCTCCTGCAGCGCGTGGTCGATGGCCTGGACGAGCTGCTCGGCGGTCCGGACCGTTGCAGGATCGCGCGACATCGCGATCGCCGCCTGCTGCAAGGTGCGGAACTGCTGAAGGCGAGCGGCCGGATCGAGCCCGCGGGCGATGGCGGACTGCACGAGGCCCTGGACGAACTCGCGCGCGAATCGTTCGTCGAGATTCGGGAAATCCGACAGCGTCTGGACCTCCGTCGTTCCAAAGCGAGCTTCTAACACGAAAGGCTCAGGCAGGGATCCGCGATCGGCGCAAAGAACGCGTGGATGCCCCGCTGCCTCCGCCCACGGGCGGGCGGAGGCAGCGGGGCTGGACGGGGACGTCGGCGGCGACGCCCGGGCGGCTGTGCCGACCGGCTGGCGGTCAGAGGCGCCGACACGCGCCCACTCAGAAGGAGGCGCGCAGAATGGTCGATCGGGGAAGAGCACCGGGACCCCGGGTGCTGAGCTGAACCAGCTCCGCAACCCCGGCCAGCAGCGCGACGATCAGGAACAGGGCTCCCAGGAATTCGGAGAGCTCGTCAGCGTGGCGTCCGGCCTTGGTGATCCCGTAACCGCCGAGCGTGAACACGGCCGCGACGATCAGCGGAACGGCAAGGGTCTGCAGCATACGCACCTCCCACCCGAAAAACCCGCGGTTGGCAGTGCGGTTCTGGCGCAGACCGGCAGGCCGGAGATGCGGTCCGCCTGGCCAGCGGCCGGCACCGCCGGTCCGCGCCGTGGCTGGCACACGGGCGACCGGCCGCAAGGCGCCAGCCGCGGCACGGGCTGGGGCCGGCAGTCTGCCGGGAGGGTCGGAACCCGCCGGATCGGCCCGGCATCCGGCTGGTGCTCAGGCGGTCTCCGGGCATCGCCGCTGTGTTGATCGTCCCGACGCGGTGTGGTTGGCGGACCGCCGCCCGTGCGAGTCTTCACGGGATCGGATGGGCTTAGCGTGACGGGTTGTCCTGACCGGCTGGATGCGGCTCGTGCGACGGGCCGGATGCGACCTGCGCGAGCGTGTCCAGGGCGTTCCCGGTCGCCGCGAACTCTGCGGTGTTGTCGAAGATGCACCACGCGCGGCGTCCGAGGGCTCTCTGCTGGTGCAGGCGCTCGGCGATCCGGGTGAGAACGGGCGGTGGATAGGCCGAGTGGTAGATCCGCGGCGAGCCGTGGAGTCGATAATAGGCGAGATCCGGCCAGCCGCCCGGCCTGTCCGCACCCCGGACCGGCGCCGGATCGGCGGCGACGCGGGCGATCGCGAACTGCCGGATGAACGCATCGACGTCCGGTGCGAACCACGTCGCATGCCGCGGCTCGCAGACGATGTCTCCTTGAAAGCTTCGCCTGAAGGCCGTCAGGAACGGCTCGGCGGACGCTCTGTCGTACGGCAGGCTCGGCGGCAGCTGAAGAAGCAGGGGCCCGAGCTTCGTGCCGAGGCCCGCAACCTCCGCGAGGAATCGAGCCAGGAGCTCGTCCACGCCGCGCAGGCGCCGCTCATGGGTGATCGCCCGAGGCACCTTCACGGCGAAGCGGAACCCGTCCGGCACCGCGGCGGCCCATCTCTCGTAGGTCGCGACGCGGTGGGGCCGATAGAAGGACGTGTTGATCTCGACCGCAGAGAAGCGCTGCCCGTACCGCTCCAGGTGGCTGCCGGTCTCCGGGAACAGGGGCGCGTAGGCTTTCGGGACGCTCCAGCCGGCGGTTCCGACAGCAATGGGGTCTGGTATACGCATCGGATCCAGGAAAGGGCCACGATCCCAGCCGGCGGACCCGGCGGGGGCTCGGGTTGGTGGGCGCATGCGGGACCTTGAGGAGGTTTTCGAACGGCTCCCGCGCTCCGCGTTCCGCCAGCGCTTCCGGCTTGCGGCCGCCGACCGGACCTATCTGCGGGAGAAGGGCCTCGCAACGGTTCTGGACCATGCGGGGGATTTCGTGCGGCGGCGCCTCGCTCCGGCGGAGCCGCGCAAGGACGGCAAGCAGACGCCTTTCCGCGGTCATCCGGTCTTCACGGCCCAGCATGCGACGGCGACCTGCTGCCGGGGCTGCTTGGCCAAGTGGCACGCCATACCGGCGGGACGGGACCTGACCCCTGCCGAACAGGCGCACGTGGTCGCGGCGCTGTCTCTTATACACATCTCCGAGCCCACGAGACAAGAGGCAATC
>CAXDNE010000233.1:0-11838 GCA_963990595.1 uncultured Methylobacterium sp. | reverse complement strand
GCCTCGATACGCCGCCTTCAACTCACCGTCGTCACCCAATCTCCCGCATAGCTCCAGCCCCGGTGAGACGGGGTTGACCCGCACGGGGGCGAGTTCGAGCGCCAGTCCGCGCGCGAGACCTTCGAGCGCGGCGTTAATCGCGCCCTAGAGCACAGCGGTCGCCTGAGGCCGCTCGGCCATGTAGCCCGACACGAAGGTGAGCGAGCCGCCGGGCTTGATCTGGGCCGCGCGGGCGACGTGGTAGCCGGTGGCTGGCCGCACGACTGGCACGTGTCGGAAGGCCGCTAGCAGGCTGTTGAAAAAGTCGAAAAGCGCCTCAGAAGATCGAGACAACCTACTACTGGTAGATGCGGCCTCCATATGGTCGCACCAAATGTAGAACCAAATTCCACCTGTCTGGACTTTTTCAACACCCTGCTAAGGGTGATATGCGACGGTGCGCTTCCGAGCGGCATGGGTATCGAGGCGGCGTGAGGAACTTGGATTGCGGCGCAAGAAGCGGGAAGCGTCGCAGCCCCCTGCGGTCACATACGTGGTTCGTTGCCAAGCCACGGAGCCTCTCGTGAACGATCCCCACGTCACAATCGAGCCGTCGATCCTCTACCTCGGAACCCCGGTCGTTCTCATCAGCACGCAGAACGTGGACGGCACCGCCAACCTCGCGCCGATGTCGTCCGCGTGGTGGCTCGGCTGGCGGTGCATGCTCGGTCTCCAGACCGCCTCGCAGACGCCGCAGAACATGATCCGCACGGGGCAGTGCGTCCTCAATCTGGCGTCACCGAAACAGGCTGACGCGGTGAACAGGCTGGCGCGCCTGACCGGCACCGAGAAGCTACCCGAACTGAAGCAGCGGCTGGGCTACGCGTATGAGCCGTCCAAGTTCGAGGTTGCCGGACTGACACCCATCGCATCGCAGACGGTGTGCGCACCGCGCGCCCTGGAGTGCCCCATCCAACTGGAAGCCGTCGTCGCTGCACGGCACGGGATCATGGACGACGATCCCCAGGTCGCGGGCCTGCTCTCCGCGTTCGAAGTGCGCATCACCCGTGTCCATGTGCATCCGAGCTTGCTCATGGAGGGGCACGAGAACCGCATCGACCCTGCCAAGTGGCAGCCGTTGATCATGAACTTCCAGAAGCTCTACGGCGTGTCCAGCATCGAGATCGTGCCGTCGCGGCTCGCGGAGATCGAGGAGAAGAGCTACCGCATGCCCGACGTGGATCGGGCTCGCGATGTTGTTCTTGAACCAGCCGGTCGGCGTCACACCATCCGAGATGGATTCGACCCCAACAGGGATCTAAGGCTTGGTTAGGTTTAGTTCGAAGTAACTTCAAGTTATTCTACCATCACCCGATGGGGGAGCCCGATGCCAACCTACGCCTTCACGACGATGAAGCACCTGTCTGCCGAACAGCGCGCCAAGCTGGTCGAGAGCATCACGACAATCCATCAGGTCGAGGCGAATGCGCCGCGCTACTTTGTCCAAGTGGTCTTCTACACCGTCGAACCCGGCTCGATGTTCATCAGCGGCGAGGCGGCATCGGACGATCATGTCTGGGTTCGCGCTGACATCCGGGCCGGACGCACACGTGAGCAGAAAGCCGCGATCCTGTATCGGATCATGCAGGAGACCGGCGAGATCCTCGGCATCTCGACAGAGAGCGTGTGGGTCTACGTCTCGGACATCCCGGCCGAGGGTGTCGCGGAGTTCGGCAACGTCCTGCCGCAGCCGGGCGGCGAGGAGGCGTGGCTCGCGTCGCTGCCGAGCGCGTTGCGTGAGAAGCTAATCGCGGCGTTCTGAGCGATACCGCCGGGCGTCCTCGGCTATAAGGATCGATCGCAGCAAAACCCTAGATGTCGCTCCGGCTCTTAAGTTCTGGCCGAAGGCCGCCCTGAAGGGCTGCCCTCACGATCTCGGCCAGAATGTCGGCGTCGATCTCGATCGCCACGCGTTCGGCGCGGCCGAAGCCCATGAGGCCCGTGATGTAGACGGTGTTCTCCTTCGTGCGCTCGATGCCCTCAACCCGGACGTAGCGCATCTCGCCGCGCTCTCCGACCCGGATCCTCGCATCTGCCTCCTGCTTCGTTCCGGCCGCCCCAGACCGCGGAAATCTGATCGCCCATAAGCTCGGGGTGCCTCGCGCACCTCGAACTGCTGGCGTTCAATGCTTCGGGCCGATGGCCGCTGCGACCTCGGCCTCGAACGTCAATGCTCGGTCGAACAGCGGCGCTGTGCGGTACTCGCGCACGTAGCGCCACGCGAACGTGCCCGGCTCGCCTACGCGCCGCGTCTCCAGCAGCCCGAACCACGTCAGCGGACGCAGGATCCCCACGGCTGTTAGACCGCCGTTGCGAGGCGTGGATGTAAAACTCGTCCCGAGAGACCCGACCGGTCAGGCCGCCTTCCTGCTTGGCCGCTGTGCGCGCGCGTAGTCCAGTGCCTCCGGGGCCGGGATGGGCTTGCTGTAGAGGAAGCCCTGCACTTCGGTGCAGCCCTCCTGCCGCACCTGTTCCAACTGCTCTCTGGTCTCGACACCTTCCGCCGTGACGGTCGCGCCCAATCGCGCTCCAATGCCCACGATCGCACGCACGATCGCGGCCGTGTCCGGATCACCGATGTCGCGGATAAACGAGCGGTCGATCTTGATCTTGTCGAATGGGAACCGGCGCAGGTAGCTCAGCGACGAGTAGCCGGTGCCGAAATCATCGAGCGCGATACGGACGCCCAGGCCCTTCAGCCGGTGCAGACTGGCAACCGCCGCCTCGCTGTCCTGCATCAGCATGCTCTCGGTGATCTCAAGCTCCAGCCGGTGGGGCGATAGGCCGGACGCGACGAGCGCATCCAGAACGACCTGCTCCAATCCCGGCTGCTGAAACTGCACGGCCGAGACGTTCACCGCCACGTGCAGGTCGTTCTGCCAAGAAGCAGCCTCATGACAGGCTTCGCGAATGGCCCACTCACCGAGGGCGATAATCAATCCGGTTTCTTCGGCCAGAGGGATAAACTCCGCCGGTGAGATCGCCCCGCGCGTGGGGTGCTGCCAGCGCAAGAGCGCCTCGAAGCCGCCGACCCTCTCGTCCGTCATGGCGACGATCGGCTGATAAAGCAGCACGAAGCCACCGCGGCTCACGGCGTCGCGCAGGTCGCGCTCAAGAAGGCTACGCTTGGCCACTTCCGCATCAACGCTCGGATCGTAGAAGCTGTAGCCGTTCCGGCCCAAAGCCTTCGCACGGTAGAGCGCCGTATCGGCGTGCTTGAACAGGATGTCGGCCTCAGGGCTGGCCCTGGTTCCAAGCGCAATGCCGATGCTCACGCTGACCGTTGCTGTGTGCCCATCGAGATCGACCGGCTGCCCCACTGCCTCGATCACGCGCTGTGCGAAGAAGCTGACGCTCCGCCGATCGTCCGTGCCCCTGACGATGACGGCGAACTCGTCGCCGCCGAGCCTCGCGACCGTGTCCTCGTCGCACACCACGGCGCGGAGCCGATCGGCGATCACCCGCAGCAGCGCATCACCCGCTGGATGACCGAGCGTGTCGTTCACGGCCTTGAAGCGATCAAGGTCACAGGCCAGGATCGCGAAGGAATCCCCTTGGCGCCGTGCGCTCGCGAGCGACTGTTCAAGCTTCTCACGAAACAGCGCGCGGTTTGCCAGCCCGGTCAGACCGTCGTGCATCGCCATGAAGGCGATCTGTCGCTCTGCCTCCTTGCGCCGTGTGATGTCCATGTGAGTACCGACGATGCGCATCGCGCGGCCAGTCTCATCGCGGCTAACCACTTTGCCGCGCGCGAGCGTCCAGACGTACCCGCCGATCTTGCGGCGCATCCGGTACTCGCACTCGTAGGTCGGCGTCAGACCCTTGACGTGCTCGACCATGAGGCGGCGGGCACGCTCGTCATCATCAGGATGGACGAAGTCCTCCCAGACGCGGATGTGCGGCTCGATTTCTCCCGAGCCGTAGCCGAGCATCCCGAACCAGTGGTCGGAGAACTGGATCGCGCCTGTGGCTAGGTCCCAATCCCATAAGCCGTCGCTCCCACTATTGAGCGCGAGGGCCAGTCGCTCTTCGCTGAGCCGTAGCTGCGTCTCACTTGCGCTGGTCTGCGCGTCTGCGGTCTGTCGCTGCTCGATCTCGCGCGCAAGCAAGAGCAGCGCGATAACGAGCACGGTGGTGAGGCCGCCTGCAACCGCGCCTTGCATCAAGGCCGAGCGGCGCCAGTCGGCCAGCACGTCAGCGCGCGAGAGTGCGGCACCGACGTAGAGCGGGTAGCCATCCAGGAAACTGTAGGCGATCACCCGGACGACGCGATCCGTTACGCCCCGTGACCAGAACGGCTTCTCGTCCCTGGCGGGCACGTGCTCGCGGTAGTTTACACTGTCCGCGTAATTCCTTCCGATCACTTCCGGCATCCTCGGCGACCGCACGAGCAGCGTGCCATCCGCGTGCCATAGGTTGAGCGTTGCGCCCGGACCGTTGTCGATACCGCCGTAGACGGTCTGGAAGGTCTCGGGGTCGAGCATCGCCTGAACGAGGCCCGCGAACGAGCCGTCCGCGTTGTCGATGCGGCGCGCCACTGGCAACAGTAGCTTGCCCGTCAAGCGCCCAATGATTGGGCTCCCGACTACGAGTCCGATATCAGGCTGGTCGCGCAAGGCTTGGAAATATTCGCGGTCGCTCACGTTAAGGGGACGAGCCGGAAAGGCGACCGCCTCAACGGCCGCTCGGCCGTCTCGGTCGATGACCATGATGTTGTTGAGGTGCGACTGCACGAATTGCTCGTGTAGGGCGGCATGAAGTGCTTGCGGGGGTATGGTATTCGCGCGCGAGCCAACGAGGGAGGCGAAAGCACGCAGGAAAGTATCGATAGTCTCGAAACTGCGCGCGGCGTGCTGCCCCAGTGCGCGAGAGGTGTTGCCAGCGCGTGTCTCAGCGTCGGCAAGGCTCTGGTCGTACTGACGGTTCAGGGTCCAGGTTACAACGGCCGGGATGCCAAGCCCTACTGCGAGCGCTGCGACGCGCAGCCAACCGCTCAGGCTAAGCTTCGCGTCGGACCTCTTGATCCGCGACAGCATCGTCTCCGCTCCCACCGCCTACCGAAACTGTACGGTGGCGGGGCAAAAGAGCACAAAAACGTAAACGAGGTTCTCGGCCGACCTGAGAAGATCCAACCACCGTTGAAAGCGCCGAAGAGACAGGTGCCGTCCCGCGCCAGAGCGAGATCGTCAACTGGAACTCGAATAGCGTGTCGTTATCGTAGTCCGAACCAAAGCTGATGCTGCGTTAGTCAAGGTCGCCCTGGTCCGCGAGTTCCGGGCGTAGGCCGCCCTGAAGGGATGCCTTCACGATCTCGGCCAAGGTGTCAGTGTCGATCTCGATGGCCATGCATTTGGCGCGGTCGAACCCCATGGGGCCCGTGACGTAAACAGCATTCTCCTTCGTGCGCCCGATGCCATCAGGCCGGGAAGGACGCATCTCGCCGCGCTCTTCGACCCGGATCTTCACACATGCCTCCCACTTCGCTTCGGCCGCCGCGGGCCGAGCCAGCCCGATAGCTTGAAAGTTCTGGGACGCAATCAACCGCTACTACTTTGCCACAGAGCGGGCGGCCCGAACGCAAGCTCGTTGTCCTTGGTTACCGCTGCAACTCCGGAGAACCTCGCCATGAGGCACTTCTTCAGCAGCGCGCTAATCGCGACCGGAATTCTCGGCATTCCAGCGCTGCCCGTCATTGCGCAGAGCAACGACATCGGTCCAGGAGGCGTGCGGGTTGATCCCCGCTCGCCCCGTGAGCGCGAGCGCGATGAGATCCGGCGGGAGGAGCGGCGCGAGGAGATGCGGGAGGAGCGGCACGACGCGATACGCCGTGAGCAACGACGGCGCGATCTCGATGACGGTGATTAGCGCGTTGATCTCTCGGTCTTAAGCGGCTCTCGGGCCTGTGCGCAGCAAGAGGCGGGGCTCCGACCCTGCCCCTCCGTACAGATCGAACATGCGCTGACACTCGCCGTCCGGATCTTTGCGTAGCTTCTGATCCAAGTGGGAGGCCGCCTTCTGAAGACGCGGCGAACGCTTCTGATAGAGGTCGGCGTGGTTGAAGCGGCGCTCCCGCGCAAGCTCTCGGAACCCCGCTGGATCGAGGCGCAGGCCGGGACAGCGGCGACTGGCGAGTTCGGCGGCGACTGCCTCGTGCAAGGCTGTGTCTGTGGCCAGACTCTTCCCGTAGTAGTTGTGAGCAACGTTGACGAACCCGATCCATAGGACGACGGGCAAGCCGATCCTGTAGAGCGCGTCGAACGAGCTTGATCGTTTGCGGCCTGCACGAGCCGCGGCTTTGGGACCAGCGATCTCCTCGCTTGAGGGCGTGCAAGTGCAGTCCTGAGAGATGGTCATCGCGAGCCCTCCGCTAGAGCGGTAGGTCCGCACGCGTTGGGCTCGGTAAGCGCCGAGCGGAGCACGATCGCGGCAGCTTGGAAGGACAATACCACGCCGATCAGGTCCAGGGCATAGCCCGGCCAGCGCAGGCTTGTGGTGTGCGCCGCAGCGTCACTGGCACAGGTCAAAATGACGGGACAGCGCGCTTGTCGGGCAGCGCGGCTGTCATGCGGAAATGAAGGCCGGTCGGACGATAATCGGTCTCGATCTCGGCCTCGCACTGCACCTTGAGGACACGCTGGAGGAGCGACGAGCCAAAGCCCCGCCGCGTCGGCGTCTGAACCGTTGGGCCGTCAAGCTCCCACCAGTCGAGGACCAGGACGCGCCTATCCTCGGCCTGACGCACGTTCCAGATGATCTCGATGCGTCCCTCTGGCACCGAGAGCGAGCCGTGCTTCGCGGCATTCGTGGTTATCTCGTGGAACGCCATGCCGAGCGGGACGGCCAAGTCGCCGATCAACTCCACCTTGGGCCCATCCAGGCGAATGCGCGTGCGCCCGGCGTCGTTATAGGGCCCGAGTTCGTTTTCCAGCATCTCGTGCAGGGATGCCTGCTGCCAGTAGTCCTCGGTCAGCAGGTTGTGGGTCTTGGCCAGGGAGATGATCCGCGCCGAGAAGGCGGCGTAGAACGTGTCCACATCGGTGGCGGCGCGTGCGGATGCGCCGAGCAGCCCTGCTCGCGACGGGAGACGTGAGTGTATCCGGCGCTGACGGTTCTCGGACACACCCTTGGCTGGAAAAGCAATACCTGGAAGCGGAGCTTATTCGCGCTCTGATGAAGCTCGTCACGGCATCGTAAGACATCAGTGTAGGGCGCGTGTAAATTCCTCCATGGCGCAGACGAGGCGTCGTAGATGGTGTGGCTCCGGCAACGGGGTCCTCCGGTTCGCCACAGCCTTGATCAATCCGTCGATGAACTCTGAAGCGCCGGAGTAGGCCAGTGCCCAATCCGGGAACCGGCGCTTCTCGATCGCTTCAAATAGGAGCACATCGACATTTTCATGCCGCGGATCACGGCAGATGCTGATCATTAGCTCGTCTACTCCGGCCCATGGACCTTCGAGGATCTGAGCAAAATGATTTCGTGACGCAATGAGTGCGCCAGTAACATTGAGTGCGGCGTTCCTAACATGCGATGCCGCCACGATGTCTTTAACATCGCGGTCGGTCGCGAGTCTCCGGCTAACGTAGAGCAGAGAACCGTCCATGCAGGCACTGACGACGATATCCGTTTTTGAACATTGATCTGCATCAAAAACCACATAGGTTACTTTCGAATGTAGTCTTAAAATAGCCCTGCCTCAACCAACATCAGGCGATCGGATTGACAATCCACTTCGTATAGCAAAGCGAGTGAATGTATGTTGTCATGTGAGGGCGGTCGTCCGTTAACCAAAAAGGGCTCGGATGACCGCACCCGGTTTGACCGGCTTCTCATAGCGCTATGCTGCGCTGCGGGCGGGGCGGCAGATGCTAACCGATCGTCCGAAGCTGCTTCGACCGCTTGATTGCTGGACGCACTTCCGTGGTGCCAATCCGGCGCTTGGACCTGTACGACGGGCTGCTTGCGACCCATTGCAGAAGGCCAAAAGCTTCGCTTCAGGCGACATGCTAAAACTGAGACCTGCGGCTGGATCGGGTGGGACGTAGCCCTTACCATGCCTACAACAAATGTCCTTAACGACGCTTCGGCTTTGTATCGCCGCTTAGAACCTTTTCTCAGTGTCAGCCTTCTGCGTTCCAAGAAACAAACCGAAACCCTAGCCATAACTCAAACGGCTGCCCACCCGCTACCGCTTCCGCAAAGGCGAATGCTTCTTCATCGTCCGCGGCGAGCAATGATTGGGAGTCTGCAACCGAATTATGCTCATTCAGCAATAACAAAGTGTACCGCAATCGCGGAGGAGGTTCGTCGGCATTTGAAGAGTCGCTGATGTTATTCGACATCACGGATCTCGTTCGAATGATCGCGAGGGGGGCCCGGCAAGGCCGTTATGCTGAGCCTACCTCAATAAAATGTCATCAAGCAGTGCGGTCACAGAGGGCGGATGAAATGTATCATTGACCGAAAATTTGCATTGATCTCGATCAATGCATCATTCACTTATCGGACGATCATCGACCGGCTGTCCGCGAGGGCAGCCGCTATCGCTGGTATCTCGTGCGAACCCCTCCACGGGGCGTCGGCGGCAGCGTCAGCAAACACAAGGCGCCATCATGTCGCCCGATGCTAACAGCGCAGCAACCACAAATTCGTCGGCATCAATGACAATTTACAAGCTGGTGCTGCTCAACGAGACCGGCGATTGGATCGACGTTCAAGACATACTCGCGTTCGATGATGTAGAAGCTATATCGATCTGCACGCTGCTGACTGATAAAAACCCATTCGAGCTTTGGCTTGGCATTTGTTGCGTTGCGACCTCTACTGGCAAGCTCCATTGAGTGTTGCGTCTTGAAGAATGTTTGCTCTGCACTCGCTTGCGCAGATAGCGACCGGTCGTAGGTGTAACGTCAACTTCCGGCCAAGTGCTAGGGTCTGTTTGCCACCTTTCTCGGACATCGCCACGGCCAAGCTGATTGGGTTGGGAACCTACGGTCGGTATGCGGCAACGATTTGTTTACCCTAATGGCGCCGCAGTGGAACGTGATCACGCGTCGATCGTAGCCCCCTTGATGATCGAGGATGCGGACAAGAACGCGGGACTGTTATCGTGTCCGGCAGATCTCAACCTTCTCTCGACGCACGAGTTCGTGGTGCGCTGGTGCATGCTGGTCGGCGAGCCCCCCGCTGTCATGCTGGAAGATCGGGCCGAGATGGTCAGGCTTCTGGTCGAGAGCACGCCTGTTGCTTCGGCAAAGAATACGACCGCTTGAGGCGCCCTCGCCAAGGCCATCGGTCTCGGACGCCCCGGTGCGCAGCAGCCTGAGGAAGAGCGGATAGAGGAGGCGGGCGCGAAGCCGAAGCGCCGCCGCAAAGCGTAAGCAGCCTCAGGGTGATGGCGGGCGGATCACCACGACCGCGGGCGGATTTCCGATCCACTTCGGCGCGCTTGTCCGACGTGGGGAGTCTGGCCGCGGGAGCGATGCGTTGGCCGCATAGACGATGTCGGGGCCGAACCGAATTAGCACGATCAGAGCGATGAGAGCGGTGCGCATGGTGGGGGAACGGCCGGGATGGCGGAGCGCTCCCCGTCTGCCTCGACGGTTCTTTTGGCCGAACTCCCGGATTGCTGCCGCTCGCGGCGCCAATCCGGTGAAGCCGTAGGTCGCAAGGATCGTCACCAGCACCGTGAAGCCCAGCAGCGAGCCCGTGCTGCCGATCCGCGCTCGAAACTCGTGGATCACCAGCCCGTGCCCTTCTTGGCGAACTCCCAAACCGGGATACCCCAGACCTGACCCTGCTTGGTCCGGTAGGCCGAGCCGCGCTCGAACACCACCTGCGTCGGCTCGACGGCCTGGGCCCGATTACCGGTGATCATCATCACCCCGCAGTAGTCGATCCGCAGCGTCCCGTGCTCCGGATGAAGCGCGAACAACTCAGCCGCCGTCCACCCAAGCGCATGCGCCTCGGCGCCTAGTCGGTCGCAGAAGTCGATGGCGGCCTCTCGGACCGGCGTCCAACGGGCCGGAATGAGATACCGGCAGGGCGAGGCGTGCGGAGATAGATCCTCGATGGCGCTGCGCCACACAGCGGCGTTGGGGCGCATGGGGGGAGCGTAATCAGAGGTCACACGGCCGAGCTACGGCAGACATGGCCGGGTGAACATGCGGCCAGAAGCGGGATTGCTCCGCTTCAGTCGGTAGCGCTGATCCGGAGTGCCGTCCTTCTCAATGCGTTGGTCAGTCAGCGCCTACCTCGTCGCGGGCCGTTCGCTCCAAAATGGGCGAGGCGATCACCTGAAACGTCATCTGGAACAGCATCAGGCCCGTGTGGTCGGTCACTTCGATGCGCCAATCCTCATCCAAGGCAATGCGAGGGGCGTTGTCCTTCGGGATCTCACCGGCGAGTTGGATGGCCTCAGTTCGGGCTGTCTGCCAGTCCGGCAGGTCCGTGCCCTCGGTGTCGATCGGGCTCACGCCGTCGTGAACGTGGAAGTAAAAACGCGCCATACTGGCGCTCCCGTTGCTATCGGCGGGGGCATGTCAGACCCTCATCGCGGGTGCCGAGGATCGTGACCGCGATTGTATACCAGTTGACCGAGATCGGCCCCGAGCACCATAACGTGCGTCAAGCTCCCGGTTACAGGGCGCTCGGTCGCACCGTGATTGCCCCCCCCCGATCAGGTCGGCTACGCACGGTCGTCCATCATCGGGCTCAGTGGGTCGCGGCTTCCGCAGCTTCACGGCAGGCAGCACTGTCGATCCGATCCAGCTTGGTGCAGCCGGAAAGGCGGCTTCGGTTCGAGGGCAACCCGTGTTATGGCGCGACATGTCTGTTGAAGCGGCTACACCGAAGTTCGTCCAGACGGTCCGTCAGAAGGTGAATGCCGTGGGCAAGGCGATGCCGATCTGGTGCTGGAAGCTTCAGCGCGGCAACGTCACCGTGGCCTTCGGTGAGCGCTGTGAAGAGCAAGCGGCGGTTCTGGCCGCCCAAGTTGCCGAACAGAACTATGGCCGCGGCCTGGGAGCGGCTGATGGAAGCGCGTAAGTGGCGGATGCTCGCGGTATCAGCGTAGCATTTTGACAGTCTTCTATGATGCCCTGATTGGAGCCGTTAAGGCCCTCCGCGCGATCGGCTGCACCGTTGAGCCTTGGAGCAACGGCCATCCGCTCTGGCTGGTTGATGGCGAGACATTCACCGATGGTGCGATCCTGGTGCTCGCTATGCGGCTGGGGCTGATGGAGAGGCCAGACTGGTTGCAGTGACCCTGACGGCTACGGCGCCCCCGAGTGACTGCGGGACACCAAAACTAGGACGAGGCCGACCCGCTGCTCAGACGAACGAAAGCCCCCGCCGCCCGATGTCCGACAAGCTCGCCGCCCTCCTTGACCGCCTCAAGGCGCACCAGCGCGATCTCATTCTAGCGATGGCTGAGCACGACGGGATGCCCGCCGGTAGCGCCCTGCGTCAGGTCGCAGAGTTGGAAAACGTCATCGCCGCCGTCGAGGCCGTGGCGGACGAGGAAGCTCGTCAATAGCCCTTAAGGTTGACGTGGTGTTTACCGCGACCGTGTAGGCGTCCGAGCCGCGCCCGTTCTCGAACCGGCATGCTGGGGATGACGCCATGCGAGTGCTGTTGGTCGAAGACGAGGCGACCGTCGCGCAGAGCATCGAGTTGATGCTCAAGTCCGAGAACTTCAACACCTACACCACCGACCTCGGGGAAGAGGGTGTCGATCTCGGTAAGCTGTACGATTACGACATCATCCTCCTCGACCTGAACCTGCCCGACATGTCGGGC
>CAXDNE010000232.1:0-11878 GCA_963990595.1 uncultured Methylobacterium sp. | reverse complement strand
GGCGACCGGAAGCTTGGCTCCGAGAATACGCGCGAGCTGAACGAGATCGGACGCGTTGTCGGAGAGCAGATCGGTGATGTCGCCGACCTCGAGCGCCTTCACGTGGCGACACCGCATCCCGTAACGCCCGGCCGTGCACGAGCAGCGCAGCTGCGGCCCGCCGGCTCGTTCTTCCAGAACGACATCGTACCGGTTGCCGGTCGAACCCCGCACGGTGAAGCTGAGTGCCGTGGGCGCGTCCGGGAAGGCGGCCATGGCCCGCCCGGTGATCGCGCCGGAGGGGCGGCGCGGCAGGGTCGGGCCCCCGGTGACGCGGGTCACCGACACGCCGATCGCTGCCGCGAGGCCGTGCATGTCGGCCGCTTCGGTCTCGCGCATCGCCGCCAGAGCGATCTCCGCGCAGGCATAGGCATCCTCGCCGGCATCGTGATGCTCGAAGCGGATGCCCAGACGCCGGGCCACCTTGCCGAGGCCGCAGCCCTCCGGGGCCGGAAAGACCCGCCGGGCCACCTGAACGGTACAGAGATACGACAGGGCCGGCACCGGCAGATCCGCGCGGGCCAGGCCGGCCCGCAGGACGCCGATGTCGAAGCTCGCGTTGTGGGCGAGGATCAGCCCATTCGCCAGGTCGTCGAGGTAGGGCGCCATCACGGCGCCGAAGGCAGGCTCGCCGGCGACGTTGGCAGGGAGAATGCCGTGGACCCGGATATTGCCCGGCGCGAAGCGCATCTCGGGCGGACGGATCAGATGGCTCTCCCGGCGCACGACTCGGCCATCCGCGATCCAGGCGAGCCCCACCGCACAGGCGCTGTCGCGCCGCTCGTTGGCCGTCTCGAAGTCGAGGGCCAGGACCGTCATCGCGGGTCAATCATGCCGGGCGGGAGTTCTCGGGCTGTTCCCCGAGAGGTCTAGGCCGCCCGGACTCGCGCTTCAACCCTGCGCCACCATCCCGAGCCAGTCCTCTTCCGAAACCACCCGGACGCCGAGCTTCTCGGCATCCTTGAGCTTCGAGCCCGCGCCCGGCCCGGCCACTACCAGATCGGTCTTGGCCGAGACCGAGCCCGAGACCTTGGCGCCGAGGCGTTCGGCCACCGCCTTGGCCTCGTTGCGGGTCATCTTCTCCAGGCTGCCGGTAAAGACGACCGTCTTGCCGGCGAAGGCCGACGAGGAAGCGGCCTGCTCCATCGGCTCGACCTCGACCTCATCGAGCAGCGCCGAGACGGCGTTGGCGTTGTGCGGCTCGGAGAAGAACAGGAGGAGCGCGTCGGTGGCCACCGGGCCGATCTCGCCGTCGTCCGCGAAAACCCGGTAGGCGTCGCCGGGGCGCTGCCCGGCGGCCCGGTCGATCGCCGCGCGGACCGCATCGACGTCGCCGTAATGGGCGAGCAGGTTCTCGCGCTGAACCGCGCTCAGGCGGGCCCGCTCCTTGGCCGGTGTCGCGCCGTCCTCCGGGAATCCGAGATCGAGCAGCCGATCCCGGGTCGTCCCGCCGACCCGCGGCACTGCGGTCAGCTCGACCCAGTCCGGACCCGGCTGCGCGGCTGACGCCTCGCGGATCGCCGCGATGAGCGCGGGCATGTCGGGGAAGCGCTTGGCCAGCGCCTTGGCGGTCGCCTCGCCGATCTGCGGGATGCCGAGCGCAAAGAGCAGGCGGTTCATCGAGACCCTGCGGCGCGCCTCGACGCCGGCGAGCAGGTTCTTGATCGCCTTGTCGTCCTCCTCGCCCTTCTTCTTGGCGGCCTTCTTGGGCGGCTCGGCTGCGCCGGACTCGGCGCGCCGCTCGGCCGAGAGCGCCTCGCGCCGCGCCACGATGGCAGCCTTCAGCCTGTCGAAGTCGAGCCGGAACAGGTCGGCGGGCTGGTGAACCAGACCGGCCTCGAACAGCACCTCGATATAGGTCTCGCCGAAACCCTCGATGTCGAAGCCGTTGCGGGACACGAAGTGCTTCAGCCGCTCCACGCTCTGGGCCGGGCAGATCAGGCCGCCGGTGCAGCGGCGCACCGCGTCGAGGCGCCCGGTACGCGGGTTGATCGCCCGTACGGCGCGGCTGCCGCAGGCCGGGCAGGTCTCCGGAAACGCGTAGGGCTTCGAATCCGGCGGACGCTTGCTGAGGTCGACATCCATGACCTTGGGGATCACGTCGCCGGCGCGGACCACCGTCACGGTGTCGCCGACGCGGATGTCGCGGCCGTCGCGGATCGGCTCGCCGTCCGCGCCCACGCCCTTCACATAGCCCTCGTTGTGCAGGGTCGCGTTCGAGACGACCACGCCGCCGACCGTCACGGGACGCAGCTTCGCCAGGGGATTCAGCGAGCCGGTGCGGCCGACATTGATGACGATGTCCTCGACCACCGTCGTCGCCTCCTGGGCGGCGAATTTGTGGGCGAGCGCCCAGCGGGGCGAGCGCGAGACGAAGCCGAGCCGCTTCTGGAGCGCGAGATCGTCGACCTTGTAGACGACGCCGTCGATGTCGTAGCCGAGCCCGGCCCGGTCCGCCTCGATCCGGCGGTAATGGGCGAGAATCGCCTCCATGTCGGTGAAGGTCTCGGTGAGCGGATTTACCGGCAGACCCCAGGACGCGAGGCGCTGCAGGGCCTCGTACTGCGTCCCGGCGATAGGGGCCGAGAGCTCGCCCCACGCATAGGCGAAGAACTTGAGCGGCCGGGATGCGGTGACGCCGGGATCGAGCTGGCGCAGGCTGCCGGCGGCGGCATTGCGCGGGTTGGCGAAGAGCGGCTTCCCCGCCGCCTCCTGGCGGGCGTTGATGGCGGCGAAATCGGCGTGGGACAGGTAGACCTCGCCGCGCACCTCGCAGATGTCCGGCCAGCCCGATCCGGCGAGCACCGCCGGGATATCCTTCACGGTGCGGGCGTTGGCGGTGACGTTCTCGCCGACCTCGCCGTCGCCGCGGGTGGCAGCGGTGTCGAGCCGCCCGTTCACGTAGCGCAGGGACAGGGACAGCCCGTCGATCTTGGGCTCGGCCGTGAAGGCCAGCGGCGCGTCCTCGGGCCAGCCGAGGAACCGGCGGACGCGGGCGACGAAGTCGGCCACCTCCGCGTCGTCGAAGGCGTTGCCCAGCGAGAGCATCGGCACCGCGTGCCGCACCTTCGCGAACTTCTCCGACGGTTTGGCGCCGACCGAGGTGCTCGCCGCGCCCGTCCCGGCGAGATCGGGGAAGCGGCCCTCGATGGTCTCCAGGCGCCGGCGCAGGCGATCGTATTCCGCGTCCGAGATCTCGGGCGCGTCCTCCTGGTAGTAGAGCCGGTCGGCTTCCAGGATCGCCTCGGAGAGGCGCGCATGCTCGGCGCGTGCCGCCTCGGCGGTGAGGTCGAGATCGGGCGTATCGGTTTTCACGGCGGCCATGGTGGGCTTCTAACGCATCGGGCGCCGGCCGGGAGCCGGCCGTGCAACGGCGTCCCCGGTTTCCATCACGCGCGGGCGGTGAGCAGATCGCCGCGGCCGATCATCCGGGACGCGGCCAGGAACACGGCCGCCACCAGAGCCGCGACCGCCGGCAGCGGCAGGACCGGAACGATCCAGCCGGCGAGCGCGGTGCCGGTGACCGAACCGAGATTCATCGCCGCCATGTAGACCTCGAACTGCGTGGCCGCCCCCGCGCGCCCGCGGCTTGCCTGCAGCAGCGCCGGCATCAACGCGACGATCAGCAGTCCCGGCAGCATGTCGGTGAGCGCGAGGATCACCGGGCCGGCCGGCCCGACGAGGCCCACCCCGATCAGGCCGCCGGCCACCGCGAAGGTGACGGCACTGGCGCGCAGGAGGGCGCGCAGCGGGCGCACCGGACCGGCCCTGTCCGACCACAGGCCGACCGCCAGCGCGCCGGCGGTTCCGCTCGCCAGCGTCAGGGCGGCCTGAAGGCGCGAGAGGGCCGCCGGATCCCAGCCCTGCTGCTGCAGCAGATCCACCGAGAAGGGCAGCTCGAACAATCCCAGCGCACCGTCCAGACCGAAGCAGAGGGCAAGGAGCTTCACGGCCCGGGGTCGCCGGAGCGACAGAGCGAGCCGGCGCAAGAACCGGCGGAACGGGAGGCGCCGCGGCGCCGGTCCGCGCCGGTCCAGCGCCGCCAAGGCGTCCCCGGGCGCCTCGCGGACCAGCAGCATCGGCAGGCTTGCCAGAATAGCGGCCGCGAGCAGCCAGCCCACGCTCACGGTCAGACCCTGTGCCGTGAGCATCCAGGAGAAGACGGCCGCGCTGAGGCTGGTCCCGGCCACGAAGCCGGCGCGCGTGCAGGCGCTGACCCGGCCGAGTTCGGGCTCCGGGACGTGATCCATGATCATCCGATCGCAGGCGGTGTCGAGAAGCGACGCGAAGAGGCTGTGCGCCAGGAAGACCAGCCCCAGCAGCCCGATCTGCTCTGCGGTCGCCAGGAGCAGGAGCGCGAGCGTGGCGTGGCATCCGAGGATCGCCAGGACGGCGAAGGGCCGGCGCCGGCCCATGCGGAAGTCTCCGGCGCGGTCCACCACCGGACCCCACAGGAGCGGCTGCAGGGTCCAGGGGAGGCCGGCGAGGGCGAAATGGAAGCCGATCTCGGCGGTCGTCGCGCCGCGCGCGGCGAGATGGTTGGCGAGCGCGGTCAGCGAGAACCCGGCGATCACGCCCTGGTAGAGGTAGGTCGCGAAGAAAACGCCGTAGCGGGCGCGCCGGTCTGCGAGGCTCGGCAGGTCCCGAAAGGAGCGGCGGACGGGTGCCGCGGCCGGCGCGTTCAAGCGCGGCTGCCCTTGAAGGGCCGGCGCGGGACCACGATGCTCGTCATTCCGCCCTCACCGGATCGGCTCCCGTGCTGCCAGATATCGACGACGTTACCGCCTGCTCTCGGCTGCCGCGAGGCGTCGCGTGAGCGCGGCCGCCGTTTGGATCGTCGATCTCGCCGTCGATCCGGCTCAGCTCGACCGGTGTGCGGGCGTCCTCGACGAAACGGAACGCGACCGCGCCGCTCGCTTCCTGCGGCCGGCAGACCGGGCGCGCTATATCGCGAGTCACGCGGCGCTCCGGCTGATCCTCGCCGGGCCGCTCGATCTCGATCCGGCCGAGATCCGCTTGGCCACCGGCGCGGCCGGCAAGCCGGAACTCGCCGGGTCGGCACGGGGAGCGCTCGATTTCAACCTGTCGCATTCCGGGCAGCGCGCGCTTGTCGGCCTCGCGGAGGCAGCCGCGATCGGTGTCGATGTCGAACTGATGCGCCCGATACCGGACGCCGTTCCGATCGCGCGGGCCCATTTCGCCACGGACGAGACCGCGACCCTAGCGGCGTTGCCGCCGGACCGTGTCGAACGGGCCTTTTTCGGCCTGTGGACCCGCAAGGAGGCGGTGGTGAAGGCGCTGGGCACCGGTCTCTCGCTGCCCCTCGACCGGTTCAGCGTCACGCTGCCGCCCGCGCCGCCGCGCCTGCTTCGGATCGCCGGAGGCGGCGCCTGGACCCTGGATTCGGTCGATGCCGGGCCGGACTATGCCGGCACCGTGGCGGTGCGCGCGGCCGCCGCGACGATCACCCACCACACGCTGGCCGCCGACTGGCCAAATCTTCTCGGCTAAAACCAGCAAGACCGCGCTTGCGGCCCGGCAAAGGCGCAGCTATAAGCCCGCTCGCCGGCCTTGGCAGACACGCAGGCCGGCCTTCGGAGTGTAGCGCAGTCTGGTAGCGCACCACGTTCGGGACGTGGGGGTCGCAGGTTCAAATCCTGCCACTCCGACCAAGAATTCCCGCCTTCTAAGCAGATGGACCCAACTGGCTCCTCGAGGTCGACGCGCCCGCGCCCGCGCCGACGCGCCCGCGTCATGGCGTGGCTGACAGTCGGTCGCCGGAGTCATCGGGTGCGAGCACAGGACCGCCTCGGGGCAGTTCCTTCCCGCGCATGGCTGGCATTCACGCGCAGCCTCATCGCCTCCGCCGCGCTGGTCGGCGCGGCCGTGATCGCCCTCGTGGCCCTCATCGATCCCTACGGCCTGCGCGCCGCGCCGGGGCACCCGCCCGGTCCGATTATGGATGCCAACCAGCGGCTCTCGTACCCGCAGATCGCCCGCGGAGGCCCGTTCGACGCGGCGGTGTTCGGCACCTCGACCGCGCGGCTGCTCGATCCGGACGCCCTCGACGCGGCCTTCGGCGCGCGGTTCGCCAACCTCGCGGTGAATGCCGCGACGCCCGATGAGCAGATACGCCTCGCCAACCTGTTCCTGGCCAATCGGCCGGTGCGCGCTGTCTTGTTCGGGCTCGACGCCACGTGGTGCGCCGCCGACCCGCCGGCACGGACCGCCAACGCGTTTCCGGACTGGCTGTACGCGGAGGGCGCGCCCTGGGGCATGCTGCGGCAGGTGAATCTGCGGGCCGTGGCGGTCGCGACCCAGGCCGCGCTCGCCCGGGCCGGCCTCGCACGGGCCCGCATCCGTCCGGACGGCTACGCGGTCTTCACCCCTCCGGACGACCGCTACGACCTGGAACGTGCCCGCGCGCATATCCGCGCCGGCGCCGCCGATCCGGCCGCCAGGGCCGAGGCGCCGGACGCGCCCATGCCGGCCCTCGGACGGCTCGACGATCTCCTCGGCCGCCTGCCCCCGCAGGCGCTGAAGCTCGTCGCCTTCATGCCAGTCCATGCGGCCGCCCAGGGCGCACCCGGAACGGCGGCGGGGCGGCGCGAGGAGGCCTGCAAGACGCGGGTGGCCGCGATCGGCACCCGTCGCGGCGCCGTGGTGGTGGATTTCCGCCGGATTTCGCCGCTCACCATCCGGGACGCGAATTACTGGGATGCGCTGCACTACCGCCTGCCGGTGGCGGCCCGCGTGGTTGCGGACCTGAAGGCGGCGGTCATGTCCGGTGCGGACGATCCGGACGGCGTCTACCGGGTGCTCGCGCGTCCCTGACCCGGCCGGTCAGGCGGCGGCCCGCTCGGCCCGCGCCCAGCCCTCGCGGGTGGCGCCGCAATAATCGGCGAACCGCCCCGCGCGGATGGCCGCGCGGGCACCCGCCATCAGGTCCTGGTAGTAGGCGAGGTTGTTCCAGGTCAGCAGCATCATCCCCAGGATCTCGTTCGAGCGGACGAGGTGATGCAGGTAGGCCCGGGAATAGTCCCGCGCCGCCGGGCAGGTCGAGGCCTCGTCCAGCGGTGCCGTGTCCTCGGCATGGCGGGCGTTGCGCAGGTTGACCCGGCCATGGCGCGTATAGGCGAGGCCGTGGCGGCCGGCGCGGGTCGGCATCACGCAGTCGAACATGTCGATGCCGCGGGCGACCGCGCCCAGGATATCGTCCGGCGTGCCGACGCCCATCAGATAGCGCGGCTTGCCCTGCGGCAGATGCGGCTCGACCGCCTCGATCATGGCGAACATCACCGCCTGCGGCTCGCCCACCGCGAGGCCGCCCACCGCGTAGCCCTTCAGATCGAGATCGGTCAGGGCGCGGGCGCTCTCGACCCGCAGCGCCGGAACGTCGCCGCCCTGCACGATGCCGAACATCGCCCGTCCTGGCTGCTCCCCGAAGGCGACCCGGCAGCGCTCGGCCCAGCGCAGCGACAGGTGCATGGCCTTCTCGATCGCCGCTGGCTCGGCCGGCAGGCGCACGCATTCGTCGAGCTGCATCTGAATGTCGGAGCCGAGCAGCCCCTGGATCTCGATGGAGCGCTCCGGGCTCATGTGATGGGCCGTGCCATCGATATGGGAGCGGAAGGTCACGCCCTGCTCGTCGATCTTCCGCAGCGCCGACAGCGACATCACCTGGAAGCCGCCGGAATCGGTCAGGATCGGCCGGTCCCAGTTCATGAAGCGGTGCAAGCCGCCGAGCCGCGCCATGCGCTCGGCGCCGGGCCGCAGCATGAGGTGGTAGGTGTTTCCGAGCACGACGTCGGCGCCGAGGGCGCGAACCTGCTCCGGGTACATCGCCTTGACGGTGGCCGCCGTCCCGACCGGCATGAAGGCCGGCGTGCGGATGGATCCGCGCGGCGTCGCGATCGCGCCGGTGCGGGCGCTGCCGTCCTGCGCCAGGAGGGTGAAGCCGAAGGGGACAGGGTCGCTCATGCCGCGGTCGATCGTGAGGTATCCGCGCCCGGCCCCGGAAAGAGAAGGCTGGCGTCGCCGTAGGAGTAGAATCGGTAGCCGGTCCGGATCGCGTGCGCGTAGGCCGCCCGCATGGTCTCCAGCCCCGAGAAGGCCGAGACCAGCATGAACAGGGTCGAGCGCGGCAGGTGGAAATTGGTCACCAGGGCATCGACGGCCCGGAAGCGGTAGCCCGGCGTGATGAAGATGTCGGTGGGGCCCGAGAACGCCGAGAGGCGCCCGTCCGGGCTCGCGGCACTCTCGAGCAGACGCAGGGCCGTCGTGCCCACGGCGACGATCCGGCCGCCCGCGTCCCGGGCCGCATTGAGAGCCTCGGCCGTGGTTGCGTCGAGGTGTCCGACCTCGGCATGCATGCGATGGCCGTCGGTATCGTCGGCCTTGACCGGCAGGAAGGTGCCGGCGCCGACATGCAGGGTGACGTGGTGGCGCTGCAGCCCGGCCCTGTCGATCGCGGCGAGCAGCGCGTCGGAGAAGTGCAGACCGGCGGTGGGCGCCGCGACGGCACCGGGATTCCGCGCATAGACCGTCTGGTAATCGGTCACGTCACGGTCATCGGTGGCGCGCTTGCCCGCGATATACGGGGGGAGCGGCAGGACCCCCTCGGCCGCGATGGCCGCGTCCAGCGCCGGGCCGGCCCGGTCGAAGTCGAGCACGATCTCGCCACCCTCGGCCTTCGCCGCGACGACGGCGGCCAGGTCGCCGAAGCGTACGGTATCCCCGAGGCTGAGCCGTTTGGCCGGGCGGGCGAAGGCGCGCCAGCGGGCGGGCGCCTCGCGCAGGTGCAGCATCACCTCGGTCTTCTGGCCGGGCGCGCCGGGGCGCGTGCGCACGCCGTTCAGCCGGGCCGGGATCACCCGCGTGTCGTTGAAGACCAGGGCATCGCCGGCCCGGAGGGCGGCGGGCAGGTCGCGGACGGTCCGGTCGGCCAACGGCGCGCCCGGGTGCACCACCAGCAGCCGCCCGGCATCGCGCGGCTCGGCCGGGCGCAGGGCGATGCTGGTCTCGGGAAGGTCGAAGTCGAACAGGTCCACGCGCATCGCGGGCTGCCTGCACCGAACGGCACCGGGTTTCAACCGCGGAACCGCTTCCGGACGTGCTCGTTTTCCGCGTCACCGAGACGCGAGACGCTCCGCCGATGCCCTGGTTCGCCGTACGCCCCCGTGACGAAGCCGATCCCCGCTGGCCGCTGGCGGGGATTGCGGAGATCGTCCTCAAGGCCGAGGATCCGGAGCACGCGCGGGCGAAATTCGAGCAGGCCTATCCGAGCCAGCCCTACGGCAGCCCGGCCGTTCCGGTCCCCGATGCCGGTCCCGGCAGCTTCAGCCATGATCCGGGCGCGCTGATCGTCACCGAGACGGGCGAGCCGCCCGCGATCCGGGACTGAGGCCGATGACGACCGCGGGCCGCCCCCGGCGTATCACCCTCGACGGTCAGCTCCTCGGCTACTGGGAGCGCGAGGCCGCGCGGCTGGACGCCCTGGCCGCCGCGGCGCGCTTCGCCTGGCAGCGCCGCCGCTTCCTCCGCAAGGCGGAGGCCGCACGCGCCAAAGCGGCCGTCAGCCGTGCGCGCGAGGTCGCCCGCGGCCACGGCGACCGGGAGAGCGACACTTAGCCGAGGCTAAGAAGCTTTCGGCGGCGTCGAACCTTTGCCGTGGCCTGGGCCAAGGCTGGTGACGTATGGGCGCGCGGATCTCGCATCGGCGCACATCATGGACCGCACCCAGAAAGCCGCCCTCATCAGCGCCGGTATCGGCTTGGCCGTCACGGCTCTGAAATTCTACGCCGCGTGGCTCACCGGAAGCCTCGCGCTGTACTCGGACGCGCTGGAGAGCATCATCAACGTGGTGGCGGCGGGGGGCGCCTTCGTGGCCCTGCGGGTCGCCGCGCGACCGGCCGACGAGGACCACCCCTACGGTCACCACAAGGCCGAATTCTTCTCGGCCGTGATCGAGGGCGCGCTGATCGTCGTGGCCGCCCTGGTGATCCTGCGCGACTCCTATTTCGGCCTTCTCGCGCCGAGGGCACTGGACGCGCCGACGGTCGGCTTGGCGGTCAACTTCGTGGCTACCGTCATCAACGCCGTCTGGGCCTGGGCGCTGATGCGCTGGGGACGACGCTGGCGGTCACCGGCCCTGATCGCCGATGCGCGGCATGTCTTCGCCGACGTGGTGACCTCGTGCGGCGTGCTTGTCGGCGTCGGGGCCGTCCTGATGACGGGTTACCCGGTCCTCGATCCGGTGGTGGCCGGCCTCGTGGCGATGAACATCCTGTGGTCCGGCTTCCGCATGGTTCGCGAATCGGTCGATGGTCTGATGGACCGGGCCGCACCCCCCGAAATGGTCTGCCAGATCCGCGCCCTGATCTCGCAGCACGGGGAAGGGGCTCTCGAGGCTCATGACGTGCGCACGCGCTCGGCCGGTCAGGCGACCTTCATCGACTTTCACCTGGTGGTGCCGGGCACCATGAGCGTCGTCGAATCGCACGCCATCTGCGACCGCCTTGAATTCGCCCTGGAGACCACGATCCCCGGGGCGGTGGTCACGATCCATGTCGAGCCCGGCGAGGAGGCCAAGGCCCGCGGCTTGCCGGTCCTGTAGCGCCCCGCTCAGCTCCAGGCATGGAGCGGCGGGTTCACACCGTTCAGCGCGTGATGGCCCACGATGGCGTATTTCCAGCGCACCGGGTCGTGCAGCGTGTGGGTGCGGGCGTTGCGCCAGTGCCGGTCGAGGTTCTCCGCCGCCAGCGTCGCGCGGGTGCCGGACAGCTCGAAGAGCTTGTTGGACGCCGCCAGCGCCACTTCGGTGGTCAGCACCTTCGCTTCGGCCACGGCGAGCTGCGCCGCCGCGACGCTCTCCGAACTCGGTCGCGCCACCGCCGCGTCGAGAGCCAGGCCGGCCCGGTCCAGCAACGCCTCGGCGGCGTGCTGACGGATGGTCAGGTCGCCGATCGCCTGGATCGTGTAGGGATCGTCGGCGGCGCGGTCCAATCCGCTATCGACCCAGGGCCGCGCCTTCTCGCGGACGAACCGGATCGTGTCGTCGAGGGCCTCCCGGCCGATCCCGGCATCCACGGCCGCCTGGATGATCTGGAACACCGCGCCGTCGGCGGTCGGGATCGCGTAGCCCTTCCAGGCGGGCACGAGATGGGTCTTCGGCACCCGCACGTCCTCGATCAGGACGGTGCCGCTTGCCGTCCCACGCTGGCCGAAGCTCGACCAGTCGTCGATGACGGTGAGCCCCGGCGTGTCCCGTTCGGCGATGGCGTACCAAGCGCGCCCGTCGTCATCGAGGGCAACGATCGGCACGAGATGGGCCAGGAGCGCGCCGGTGGCGTAGAATTTCTCGCCGCGCACCACGACGTGGTCGCCCTGATCGGTAAAGCGGGTGTCGAAGTCGGCCGCCCGCTTTGTGCCGCGCTCCGAGAAAGCGTTGCCGAATCGGGTACCCCGCAGGACCTCAGCGAAGAGAAGGGCCTTCTGAGCCTCGTCCGATGCGGTCCGGATCGCCGCCACGATGCCCAGATGATTCTGAGCGATCTGCGCGATCGCGGGATCGGCCGCCGCGATGATCGCGATCACCTGCGCCAGGGTCCGGTAGGACAGTTCGGGGCCGCCATAGGCCCGCGGCACGTTGATCGACCAGAGGCCGCTCTGCGAGAAGGCATCGAGTTCGGCGAGCGGCCGGACGGCCTCGCGATCCCGCTGCGCGGCCCCGATCCGGAACTCGGCCGCGAGCCCGCGGGCGACCGCGCGGGCCTCCGCGTCGTCACGGATCACGTGGGCAGGGACGGGCGGGCGCGCCGGCCCGGGGTCACCCTGACGG
>CAXDNE010000231.1:0-11977 GCA_963990595.1 uncultured Methylobacterium sp. | reverse complement strand
ATTCGAAAGGGGCATCGCCCACCACACCGCTCTCCACTAAACTGAAGCAAGTCCACCATCCTCAGACGCAGGGCAAGATCGAGCGCTGGCACCAGACGCTCAAGAACCGCATCCTGCTCGAACACGCCTACCTGCCCGGCGAGCTGGAGGCGCGGGTTGCCGCCTTTGTCGAGCACGACAACCATGTTCGGGCTCACGAGAGCCTGAGCAACCTCACCCCCGCCGACGTCTACTTCGGCCGCGGCGAGGCCATCCTGCAGGACCGGGCGCGGATCAAGCGCCAGACCCTTATGGACCGCCGCTTGCGCCACCACGCGCAGGCTGCCTAACCTCTCAACCCAGGTGGACCAGAGCCTCCGTTCCTGAGCGTCCCAAATCATCTGACGACGGACAGTTTAGCAATCACGAGCAAACTGCAGCAATCACGCGAAAACGGATGAGGGTAATCCTCCGAAGGCAAAGGTCACACGTTCGAATCGTGTCGGGTGCGCCAATCTTTGTTTCGTGACATATCGGTTGAAGCTGCCGCCGCGGAAGTGGAACAGGCTTCGGCGCGGATGGCGCGAAGTCAAAGTCGTGGACGCGGTCTTCACGTTACGGCATCCCCCAATTGGCAGCCTGGTGATGGCGCGCGAGCGTTCGCGCGTCACCCTGATAGGTACCCTTCACCGGCTTTGGACACGTCGAATCACGGGATCATGCTCACGAGGGCGCACGGCCCGAGAGGCGTCCGCTTGGACATATATGCCACGCTGAAGCGGACGGTCGCGATGCCACCCAATCCGGTGATCGGCCGCGCGAGATCGAACAGGCCGGGAGCAGTCACTCTCAAGGTCTGAGAAGGGTCGCAAGCAGCGCCTCGTATTGCCACACTGATCGGGTTTTGACCGAAGCGCCGCGGGGTTGCGGCTCCGTTAGGACCAGCAGACTTGCGACACCCTCAATCTCGCTGACGAGCGCCACGCCCGCCCTGCCTGCGGCGTGGCATGGGCGACAGATATGCCGCTCGGCGCGCCGCTCTCCAGCGGTGCCGGCCCGGGAGGGAGATACGATCTGTCAGCCAATTTCGGTCATCGAGGGCGACCTCTCATCGACCACCTCATACGGAAGGGCCGACGCCGCGATGCGAACGATCGTTTATGCCGATGGAGGTTGCGACCCGAACCCCGGGCCAGGTGGTTGGGGGGTCGTCGTTGCGGCCCCGGATGGCACGGTCGAGCTGTGCGGCGGAGAACCCGGCACCACGACCAACAACCGCATGGAACTGACGGCTGCGATCAAGGGCCTCGAGCATTTCCCGGCCGGGGCCACGATCGAGATGCGGTGCGACAGCCAGTACGTCGTCAAATCGGTGACCGAATGGATGCGCGGCTGGAAGGCGAAAGGCTGGCGCACGACGACGGGTGAGGTGAAGAACGTCGACCTCATGAAGCGCCTCGACGAACTGAACGCGGCGCGCGACGTGAAATGGACCTGGGTCCGGGGCCATGCCGGCGACCGTCTCAATGAGCGCGCCGACGCCCTTGTCCACCGGGGCCGCCGCGAAGCGAAGCTCGGCAAGCTCGAGTCGCGGAACAGTGCTGCGCCCATACCTGCTCCGACCGCCGCACCAGCTCCGCCGAGCCAGAGAGCCGACCTGCGCGTTGATCTTGCGCTGGGGCTCCAGGTCACTCGGGCCGCGAAGGCGGCGGGTGTCACGCCCGACGCCCTGGTCGAGGATGCGATCCGCTTCTACCTGGAGATCGGGCCGAGCGAGGTCGCACGCCTGCGATCGAGCCGAGCATAGTGGACGAATCCGATTGCGGCGACGCCCGGTCGCCGGTTCGATCCCGGCTCTGCGCCATGTGTTCGCCGCTCGGACACCAGAAGGTCCGCTCGCGGGCAAGTCGCGGCCAATCGGTGAGGCCCCTCTGAGGGGCTGCGCCGGGTCGGAAGCGGACGGACTGCATCGCACGCGGGGCGCTGAGCGAACCCGGCATAGGGGGCGAACCGATCCGGTCGGTTTCACGCCGCCCTCGGCCCCCGTGCGCCGCTGCGCCGATGAGGTGGACGCGATGATGATCGCCGCGTCGTCTATCGCCCGATCTCGTCGCCCTCTTCCATGGACATGCGAGACTGATCCGCACGATCCTGTGCTGCGCTCGTGGCCTGCGCTGCCCCCGGCTTCATCGCACTCTGCGCCATGCCGCCAAGCTCGGTCGCGTGTGCCTGCACGGCGGCAAGTTGGTCGCGGGCGAACTCAGCCTGGAGTTGCATCGCCTCCTGCAGGCTCTTGGCCTGGGTAAGCTTCTGCGCGAAGTCGAGGGTCGCCCGCACATTCCGCTCGGCAGCTTGGAGGCTGTGAGACGCCATGTCCTGCGTGCTCGTGCCAGCCGTTTGGCCCACGCTGTGGGTGTTTGCGACCGTCTGACGCGCTGCACCGATGAAGCCGTCAAACGCCTGACGCGCTTGGGCGATGCCCTTCTCAGCCATCTCGCGTAGCGCGCTGGGTACTTCAAGGTTCGGGGTGGTGCTCACGAGCGTCTCCTCCACGGCGTTCTCGCTGGCCCGGGTCTTCGGGACACGGGCCGCGCCACTCATGAACATCTCACCCGAAGGGAAGTTCAGGAAGGACAGCGAGGCTGCGGGTGCCGGCCACCCAGACGAGACAGCGCACGATGACATTGGCCGACATGCCGATGCTGCCGTCGCTGGCACGCCGCGACAGGTACTGACCAGCCGTTAGAACAGACTCACGCGACGCGATGATCGGGCCAGCGATGCGCGGTCTCGATCGCGATCCTCTCACCCTCCAGCATCGCGTGGCGGGCGTTCATGCTCGTTGATCCACCTCAAGGCGTCCGAGGCTCGCCGGGCGAAAATGACCCTGCGGGGAGCAAAGAGGTGCCGGAGTCACAGGTCTCCGTATCATCGGATCGCGCATTTCATCGAACCAGCGCCAACGTAGCTCCGAAATCCACATCAAATGAAAATCAAAATAAGCGATTTGGTGCGATAAGTGCGATGGAAAACCTGATCGCCTCTCTGATTTTATTTGTATTGATATTCGGGTTGAATGTCATTCCTGTCTTTGCGCCGCCGACCTGGATGGCCCTCGCCTTCGTCGGATTTGGATTTCCGGAGGCCAACGCTGCCGTGATCACCTTCCTGGGTGCCGCTGCCGCTACGCTTGGCCGGCTGACACTGGCGAAGCTTTCCCATCGCGTTCTTCGGGACAAGATCTTGGGTGGAGCCCATCGTGGAAACATCGACGAGATCCGTTTGCGCCTCCAGACGCATGAAACACTGACAACGGGCGTATTCTTTTTCTATGCGTTCAGCCCTTTGCCATCGAACCTGCTGTTTATAGCTTATGGATTAACGGCTCTGCCGCTGTGGCGCATCGCATTGCCATTTTTCCTCGGCCGGAGTGCAAGCTACGGTTTTTTCGTTGCGACCAGCGCAACGGCTGGACGACGGCTCGACATCGACTGGGCGGACTCGACCGTCTACGTAACGAGTTGGTTCATCGTATCTCAACTCGCGGTTATCGGCGCGCTTCTTATTTTCGCCCATCTGGACTGGGGCGTGCTGTTCCGTGAGCACAAACTGGCTTGGATCGGAAGGTCCGCCGCCTTCGAGCCCTCAGAAGCGCAGCCGAAGAAGCCACATCCCGATTCAACTCCCGAGACTCCTACACGTTGACGCATGGATGGGCGGTGAGCAGCCCGCGCCCAGTGTCCGCCCTGGGTCGCGGATGTCGTCGCACAGCAGCGGCTCGGCAGCGAACGGCCCCGGCACTTGCTGAGCAGAAGTGATGCGCGGACGAAGAGCAGCGGCTCCTGCGAGGGCAGCCAGCGTAGAGCGATGGTTCATCTGCGCGACGAGGTTCTCTGATTTGTTCCCAGCGCTGCTGAAGCCTGCAATGTACTGTGGAGCTAGTGCTGTCACGCGTCGCCCGGATTGACTTGTCGGACGGTCAATCGGTCGCTCAGAAGGTCGCACAGACTGAAGATCGATCCGAGAAGTGACGTATGGGGCAGATCGTGGTGCGACGGTTGTTCGCTCACAAGTGCAGAGATCGGGTAATTCTGCCGGGCGATGCGCGCGTTTTTCTCAAGGAAGAACGCGCGCTCGTCAAGTTTCAGGGCAACATAGATGGTGCCAAGCAGGATCGTCATCCGAAATCCTGAGCTTCGAAGGCCGCCACTATCGACAAGCCGTGACAAGAAATCCGTCGATACCGAACGGCAGCTTCAACACTGTGGTGCTGAGGTCGGTCGCTCCGAAGCCGGCCTGGGTCAGCGCGCCGACGCATTCTTGCGCCGTATAGGTCCGGTGGGTCTCTGCGCCGGCGAAGCGCCAGCGCCGCATCGTCGCGCGATCGGTCGCATAGATGACAAGCCGGCCGCCCGGTCGCAGTGCGCGTCGCAGGACCGCCAAGTCGCCGCGCGCGGGATCGAGAAAGTACAGGACGTTGACGAGGAGGATCCTGTCGAACGTCGCCTCCGCCCACGGCATCAGCGGGAGCGCACCCTGCGCCAGTTCCAGGCGGCCCGAGGCGATCAGCCTGCTGAAGCGCTTCCGGGCCGCGATGATCATCAGTTCCGAGGGGTCGAGGCCGCAGACCTGCCCCGCCCCGCACGCGACGATCAACCCCAGCGCCGAGCCTGGGCCGAAGCCGACCTCCAAGACGCGGTCGCCCGGGGCAATCTTCAGAGCCGCGAGCGCTTGCCGGTAGGGCCCGGCATTGGCCAGGGCCATGAGCCGTCCGACCATCGCACCCAGCAGGCCTTCCGGCTGCCGGAGCTGTGCCCCGAGCGCGTGCCATAGGCTGTCGATGAGGGACCCTGATGCGGCGTCGACGCGGGCCGGCATCACGATTTGCCGAGCTTGGGTTCGATCTTCGCCAGTTGCTCCTCGATCATCGCCCGGCGATTCTTGTCCCAGAGCGGACGATCGGGGTGTGGTGGGAAAGTCAGGGCGTGACGCCAGACCTCGGCGGCCTTGGCATACTCGCCCTGCGCCATCAGGAAGTCGCCGTAGAAGTACCAAGCGTCCAGGCCGGCGGGAGCCGTATGGACGGCGCGCTCCAGGAGATTCCGCGCCTTAGCCTTGTCGCCGAAGCCGATCGGGAAGCCCGGCACGCGATAGTACAGGACGCCGAGGCTCGTCGGAGCGCCGGCATCGAGGGCGCGGGGATCCGCCGCCACGGCCTTCTCCAGGATGTCGCGCGCCCGCTTGGCGAGGCCGAGCGCCGAGAAGGCGCTGGCCATCGAGGCGCGCTCGCTCGTCAGGATCCCGTCCCAGATCTGCGCTTCGGGACGGTCGGGAAAGCGGGCCGCGACCGCGTCGGCCTCTTGGCCGAGCGCGTTCATCTGCTGCGTCTGAGCCTCGCCCTCCGGAACGGTGAACTTGATCGCCTCCCAGCGCTGCTGCAGGTGGCGGATGGCAGTGGTGAGCGCCGGATCTTCGGCCGCGCGCACCGGCGCGGATGACCAGAGGCCGCCGCAGGCCAGCGCGAGGGCGAGCGCGGACGCTCGGATCGAAGTGGACTTCATCAGGGGCTCCTTTCAGGCCAACGATACGGGCTCGGGCGCTGGCAGGTGAGCCGCCGGCATCTGCCGGGCCAGCGCGCGGTCGATCAGGCGGGGGAAGAGGCGTTGGAGCAGGACGAAGACCGGCTCCGCGCCGGCCGGATAGACGGTCTCAGCCCCGGAGAGCGCCGCGCGCCAGATGCGTCGGGCAACCTGCTCCGGATCGTCGAGCCGCATGGCGGTCGTCCGGATGAGATCTTCGAAGGCCGCCGCCGCGGGCGTGCAGGTTGCCCGCGGCGCGACGTAGGTCACACCGATGCCGCGGCGCTTCCATTCCCGGCGCAGCGCGTCCGAGAAGCCGCGCAGCGCGTGCTTCGACGCGCTGTAGGCGGCAAACCCGGGATAGGCGATGTCGCCGAACATCGACCCGATGTTGACGACGCGCGCGTCGCCGGAGGCCATGAGCAGGTGCGTGAGGTCGCGCGTCAGCGCGATCGGAGCCGCCACGTTCGTGTCCAGGACCGCGTCGATCATCCCGTCGCTCGTGGCGGTCAGGTCGCCGCCGACGACGCAGCCGGCGTTGTTCACCAGGATGTCGAGCCTCCCCCAGGCCTGGGCCAGTTTTGCGGTGAGCGCGCGGCGATCCGCAGGGATCGTCAGGTCGGCGGGTATGATCAGGACCGCCCCGGGCGCGCCCGTCAGTTCAGCCGTTTCCAGCAGGGCGTCCTTGCCACGGCCGCAGATCGCGACCCGCATGCACCGGGCTGAGGCTTCGAGGGCGAGCGCGCGGCCGATGCCGGAGCCCGCGCCCGTGATCAGGACGTGGCGCGTGTCACGCAGCATGGGCCAGCTCCCGGCGTTCGCCGAGGTCGCGGATGATGTCGCCGTAGAGGCGATAGAACAGCTTCGACTGCGCGATGACGAGGCGCTGGATCTCGGGGTCGTGGATGGAGTCGGCAAGATTGCGGAAGAAGGCGACGTGCTCCTGATCCAGCGCGCCGTGCGAACGGAGATAGCTGAAGCCCGTGTCGTCCTGCCGCCCGAGGACGGCCTTCATGGCATCGGCCACGCGGTCGGCGAGCAGGACCGACATGCCCTCGAGAACGTGGACGCTGCCGAGCATGGCGTAGGGGCTGATATGCTCGATGGCGTAGTAGGTGTAGCCGACCATGATCCGGCAGGCCGGGCCGGGCTCGCCGTGCCGCACCGCCTCGGCATCGCCGCCGAGGGTGCGAATATCGTCGAGGATCCACTTCTCGTGGCCGCGCTCCTCCTCCATGTATTCGACCAAGGCGTCCTGATAGTGTTCGTCCTGCGTGCGGGAGGCGGCGAGCGCCAGCAGCGGGAACGTGTGCTTCACGTGGTGGTAGGCCTCGGTGAGGAAGGCGACGTAGAGTTCTCGCGTCGCGCCCGAACGCGTTGCGGACTGAACGAGGGGTATGGCGAGGAACGCGTTGCGCGCCTCTGCGGTCTCGGCGATCAGCTGTTCGTAGAAGGACATCGGTGAGCCTTTCCGAGGTGGGACTGACGTCAGGCGTCGAGCGCGTCGGCTGGGATCGCGTGGGGCATGACGAGGCCGGCGAGCACCCGGCGCGCGATGCGGCCGTTCGCGGTGAGCAGACCGCTCGCGAGCGCCGCCTCGCGCGACACGACGAGGCAGCGGCCGGGGATCGCGTGCGCCGGGACGTCCGGGCAGCGCGCCCGGACGAACGCGAGGAGGTCCTCGGGGTTGGAAGCGGCGAAGCGGCGCGCGCCGGCCGGCGTGGGGATCAGCACGGCGGTCAGGCAAGTGAGCCCGTGACCAGCGATCCCGCAGGCCGCGATGTTCGGATCGCCCAACAGCATCGTCTCGATCCATTCGGGGCTGACGTTGCGCCCCGAAGCGAGGACGATCAGGTTGTCCTTGCGCCCGTGGATGTGCAGGAAGCCGTCGGCGTCGAGCGATCCCAGATCGCCGGTGCGCCAGGGGCCGGATGGCCGTTCCCCGCCTAGGTAGCCGTCCATCAGCGTCGGCCCCTCGACCAGCACCTCGCTCTCGTCGATCGACACGGCGATGCCGGGCAGCGGCCGTCCGACGCTGGCAGGTCGACGCTGGCCGGGAATGTTGACGGCCACGACGGACCCGCATTCGGACAGGCCGTAGCCCTCGCAAGCGGGGATGCCGGCGCCCCAGGCCCGGTCCGCCAGAGCGGCCGGAACCGGGGCCCCGCCGACGGCGACGAAGCGCAGCGACGCGGGGGCCTGGCTACCGGTGGCTTCGAGTTCTCCGACCCAGGCGGCCAGCACCTGCGGGACGACGACGCTCATGGTCGGCCGATGCCGCTCGAAGACTTCGGCGAGGCCTCCGAGCCGGCCGGTCCCGATCCGCTCCGGGAGTCCGGTCTCGAAGCGAACCTGCGCCCCGACCAGGGTCGGTATGAAGACGGCGCAGAGCGTCTCCAGCAGCAGAGGCAATGGCAAGACCGACAGGTAGTGATCCTCCGGCCCCGCCTCGACGGTTTGCGCCAGCGCGCGGGTCATCCAGCCCAGCTGCCGGGGTCCGTGCCGGACGCCCTTCGGCGCGCCGGTCGAGCCGGAGGTGTAGATCACCTGCGCAAAGCGTCCCTCAGCCTCAGGCTGCAAGTCGGCCGTGGCGCTGATGTCGAGGTTCTGCACCGCGACGCCGTGACCGGCCGCCCGCGCGATCAGTCCGGGCGCGGCGAGAATGCAGTCAATTGATGCGTCGCGGACCACATGGCCAAGCTGGGCCGTGCTGAAGAAGGTCGGGAGCGGAACCACCGTCCGGCCGGCACAGGCGCAGGCCAGCTGGGCGACAGCCCAGGCGACCCCGTTCGGTGCCAAGAGGCCGAGCGTGCGGTGCTCCGGAGACAGGGATGCGGCCAGCGCGGCGACGCGGGCCGCGACCTCGCCGTGCGTGAGCGCAAGCGCATCATCCGCGAACGCTTCGGCGTCGGCGCCGCTGCGCGCGTTGCGCAGCAGGGCGTCAAGCAGCAGCTGCATCGAAGCCCAGGCTCCGTTCGGTGCGCAGGATGCCGAGATCCGCGCGTGATCCCGGCACGGCCCAGACGCGCGGGCGGGTCGCGTAGTATCGGCCCCAGAGTTCCGCTTGGACGATGCGATCCGGCAACGCTTCCGCCAGGTCGACCGATGGAATGCCGATGCGCCCGAGCAGCATCTGGAGGCGGCGCGTGGCGGTGAAGAAGGACCACGCGAAGCCCCGCGCTTCACCGTAGGCGATGATCTGCCGGACGAAGGGGGCGCTGCTGCAGGGCGTCTGGCTCGCCAGCGTCGAAACTTCGAAGATCTGGCATCGCGAGATTGCGTTGCCGGTCCGGTCGCTCAGGGTGCGCTCGATCGGGGAATCCAAGTAACGTTCGGAGAAGAACCCCTCACTTTGGTCTCGAACCCCAGCCGCGCAGAGAACGCGATCATCCGCGTCCAGCAAGGCGAGTATGTTCTCAGGAAAATTCTTCAGTACGGCATCGTACCGGAGCGCGTAAGTCTTGCGGATGAAGGCATCCGCAGCGCTCCGAAGCGGGTGATGCCGCCCCAGGACTTCTACTCGGGCCATCTGAACTGGATCCTTCGCAACTGCGATGGATCATAGCTGTCAAGCTTACACCAACCTTACGGCGGGAGGGTCGGGTCGGGGCAAGATCAAGGTCATTTCAAGGCCGAGTTTCCGTGCAGCAACAAAGACGGCTCTGCCTTCAGCCTGTTGGCAAAGCGCATGGTCGCGATCGCCCCGCCGTCCGGGGCGTTGCACAATTCCAGTCGCCCACCATGGGCTGTCATGGTCCGGTCGACGATCGACAGCCCGAGTCCGATCCCATCCTCCCGACCGCTGCGGAACTCGCGTCCTTGAATGGCCCCCGGAACGAGCAGGTCGGAACCGAAGCCGTTCCCGCGATCCCGGACGCTCAGCGCGCCATCCGCGCCGACCGCCACGGAGATCGTCGTCCCCGCGGGCGCGTGCATCAGGGCGTTCTCGATCAGGTTGCGCAGAGCCCGGGAGACGTAGTCGCGAAGACCCGGGACCAAAGCCGGCCGGTCCCCGCCAACGAGCTCCATCGACAACCCGCGGGCGATCGCGGCGGGACCCAGCATGGTGGTCACCTCTCGGGCGACCATCGAGAGATCGACGGTATCGTCCGGCTCGACATGGAGGCCGCCAACCCGGACCCGGTCGAGAAGTTGCTCCACGAGCCGCTCCATACGGCTGAGATCCTCCGTGATGGGACGCGCGATCGCACCGCCCGCCATGGCCATCCGGGTCTTCATGATGGCCAATGGCGTGCGCAGCTCGTGGGCGACGTCCCCGACGAACTGCTCCAAGGCCAGATAGCCCTGCTGCAAACGCGCGAGGCTCTGATTGACGGCCCGCACCAGAATGAGGACCTCATCCGGCATCGCCCCTTCCGAGAGGCGGAAGCCGACATTGCCGGGCTCGATCAGCTCCGCCTGCTGGGCGGCCTTGCGGAGGGGCCGGAGCGCGATGCGAACGACGAGTAGGTAGACCGCGACCGTCCCGGCGAGGAAGGGGATCCAGATCCAGGCGATGTCCTGAACGAACTCCTCCAGCACCGTGTCGAAGACGAGGGGGCCGTTCGGGAAGGCGACCTGCAGGACGAGCGGCGGTTGCGTCTTCCTGACGGTGCTCGACAGGCCGTAGAGCGGCTCCTGCCCGGGACGCGGTAGCATGAATAGCTGGTCCTTCGACCCCTGCGGGACGACGAGCGGTTCGGTGATGCCCGGCGCGGCCGCAACCATCTGGCCATCCTGCGTCAGCAGCACGTAGACACCGCCGTCTTCGATGACCTGCCGGCTGACGGTGCCGGCATGATGCTCGCGACTGTCCGTGCTCTCGGCCATCAGCTCATGGGCGAGGGTATAGGCGAAGCTGCGGAGCGTTCCCTCGCGGAACTGGCCGTTCAGGGTCTCGAAGCGATTGTACAGGAACAGCGTCGCGATCCCGATCGCCAGGAAGAACAGCGACACCATCGCGACCGCGAGCCGCATGAACAGGGTCGCGCGCAGCCGCCTCATGCGCGAATATCGGTCAGAACGTACCCGATCCCCCGCAGGGTATGGATCTCCAGCTCGGCCTGTGCGCCCGCGAGCTTCTTGCGCAGCCGGTGGATCAGGACCTCGATCGCGTTCGATCCGACCTCCTCCTCGAATCCGTATAAGGAGGCCTCGAAATCGGCTTTCGAGACGACGATGCCGGTCCGGCGCAGCAGCAGTTCGAGGGCTGCGAGCTCCTTGCGGCTCATCTCGACGTCACACCCGGCGATCCGCACGCGCCGGTGGACGGTGTCGAACTCGACGTTGCGCTCGGTGAGGCGTAGCCCGAGGGCCTTCCCGGGCCGGCGCATCAGAGCACGCAAACGTGCGAGAAGCTCGTCCATTTCGAAGGGCTTGCGCAGGTAGTCGTCGGCTCCCCCGTCCAGGGCGTCGATCAGCGCCTCGGTACTGTCCCGCGCAGTGAGAACGAGGATCGGGCAGCCGTGCTTGCCTCCCCCCTTGCCGGGTAGGAGTGTCAAGCCATCACGGTCCGGTAACCCGAGATCCAGCACCATCGCATCGTAGGCGGCCGTCGCCAGCGCGGTCTCCGCGTCCTCGCCGGTCCTGACGAGGTCGACCACGTAGCCGTGGCCACGCAGGGCATCCCCGATCAGCGCGCCGAGACGGCGGTTATCCTCGACCAAAAGAATGCGCACCTACGTCCCTGGTCTTCGGCACGGACCGTGATCGATCCGGGACCGCCCGACGGTGCCGCGGTCGGCCTCTGAACGTGACTAGTCCCGCTCAAGGCAAGCGCCGCCGGTAGGTACCACAATCTGGCCGGATGCCGATTAAAAGCGCTTTCATAATGGGTGGCCGCTTTGTGACAGAGTTCGGGCGCTGACGATTTGAATACTGCATGCGAATACCGGGGCGACGATGAATGTGGCCTTTGCGGGAGCGGACGATCGGATCGTTCGCCTGGAGGCGCGCCGGGGAACCGCTGCCTCCTCCGTGACGGGCCGCAGGGCGAGGCCTTTGTGTGCGCCAGCCTAATCTGCGCTACGGGTGCATCACATGCCTCTCCTCGCCGTCCCAAGACGGATGATGCTTGATCCGGTGAGAGGGACGCCGCAGACACGAGGTCACGTCCTTCGGCTCGAGTCCGATGTCCTCGAGACAGCGACAATCGAGGCGGCTCAGTTCGCGCGTGTTCTTCTGCGCGGCAAGCCATGATCTCATGGACAGGGCTAGTCGTCGGAGCATCGTCGGACTCCCTCGGCGATTGAGAGTTCAGGATGCCGTGATGCTGTTTCCGGATCAGTGTCGTGGCGCACTCCTGAGTTGAAAACAGATAAAGACGAAGTCGGTATTGCCTGTCGGGGTCTCCCCGGTGGTATGACCTGTCCAGGGACTGTCTCTTATACACATCTGACGCTGCCGACGAAGAGGATAGT
>CAXDNE010000230.1:0-12045 GCA_963990595.1 uncultured Methylobacterium sp. | reverse complement strand
GTTTTACGTTGGTGTTCAACCGCAAACAATCGCGAGCCACCGCCCGGCCCGATCCGGAGCGGAAGCAGGCCTGTCACCGCACGGATGCATCGCTGTCGGGTGGATCGGGCGCGGCGACACCGGGACGGAGTCGCGATCGTGGCGTGCGAAACGCCTGCCCGCTGAGGGGGCAGGTCGCGCCCGCCACACGGCTCGGCAGCGCCTCCGGAGCGCGCGAGCCCGGAACAGATCAGACGGCGTCGGCGCTCTCACGCGCCGCGCCCACGGTCTGGATCGTCTCGAAGCCCTCGAACTGCGGATGGCCGAGGTAGAGCGGCTTGGTGGACGGAACGCGGCCATGCGCCTTGCGGAACTGCTCGGAGCGCGTCCAGGCCTCGAAATCGGCGCGTGATCGCCAGATCGTGTGCGACGCGTAGAGGACGTGGTCCTCGTAGTCGGGCCCACGGAGGAGATGGAACTCCACGAAGCCGGGCATCTCGCCGAGATGGCTGTCGCGACCTAGCCAGACGGCCTCGAAATCCGCGGTCGCATCCTTGACGACCTTGAAGCGGTTCATCGCGATAAACATGTGCTTCTCCTGTGGGGTAACCCACCCTACAAGCGATTCCGGTCCCAAAGCGACCCCGGGGGCGCGGCGACAAGGCGCACCACAAAAACTGCGCAGAGTCTGCTGATCGACATTTCAGCAACAATGTTGCAAAGTTGTGTGAGCTTAAACTAGAAGCTGTAATCTTAGACTTGCGAAGCCTGACAACTTGGTGTCCTACTGCGGCGCGGCTCGTAAGTGTTGGAGTTCGGCTGAATGCCGGCTGCAAAATCCCGGGCGGCACGATTGATTTGTACGACGTTGGATGCAGGGGCGGACGGTGAAGCGGCGCGACAGCGAGGCGAAGACATCGCGTTCGCAACAGGACGCAATCCATACGGCCGAGAAGGATTCACCCGGTCAGATGATGCCGAAACAGACCACCGACGTGGATCGTCTGGTCGGTATCAGGATCACGGCATTGCGGAAGGCGCGGGGCATGAGCCAGACCGCGCTGGGCAATGCGGTGGGGGTCACCTTCCAGCAGGTGCAGAAATACGAGAAGGGGCAGAATCGGGTCGGTGCCGGTCGGCTGCGTGAGATCGCGCGACTGCTCGAGGTGCCTGTCTCGGCCTTCTTCGAGGAGAGCGAGCCGCGCGAGAACGCCCGGGAAGACGTCTTCGGCTTCCTGAGCGCTCACGGCGCCATCGAGTTGCTGCGCGCCTACGCGCAGATCGAGGACGAGCAGATGCGCCGCGACGTGCTGGCACTGGTCCGCAGCGCCGCCCGGCTCGCGCAATCCCGCAGCGCGCCGGCTCCCGAAACCCCGGCCTGACGCGTTGGCGCACCGAACGCGCGGCGGCCCAGGGGCGGCGCGGGCCGGTGCCGCCGGGTCACGCCGGATCGGCGGCGATGAGGTGGAAGAAGCTGCCGGTGACCGTGCCGTTCCGGTGCCCGGCGAAGCCGAGATCGGCACCCTCCGCATCGGTGACCTGAGCCAGCGCGTTCGCCGCCGAGGCCGCGGGCGACAGCTCGCTGGCGTAGTGGAACTCGTGGCCGACCAAGCGTGTGCCCGGCCGGCCGAGGATGCCGTCCCCGCAGAGCCGCGCGACGCGATAGCCGAGGTGGAGCTTGCGGCGGCGGTACGAGGTCGCCACGGGAAGCAGGCCCGCCATGGCGTGCGTGGCGCCCTCCGCATCCTCCAGCGACTCCCCGAGCACCATGTAGCCGCCGCACTCGCCGTGAACCGGGCGCGTGCGCGCGAAGCTGCGCAGGCCGTCCAGGAAGCGGGTCGCGCCCGCGAGCCGGCCCGCGTGCAATTCGGGGTATCCGCCCGGCAGCCAGCACACGTCGCAATCCTCTGGCGGCGGCGCGTCGGCCAGAGGCGAGAATGGAACGAGTTCGGCCCCGGCCATGCGCCACCCGGCTTCGAGGTGCGGATAGAGGAAGCTGAAGGCCGCGTCCTGGGCGACCGCGATACGCTGCCCGGGGGGCGTCGGCATCATCCCCGCCGCGTCGGTCACGCCGCCCCCCGCGCAGGCGGTGACGGCCGCGAGGTCGATGCCCGCTTCGGCGAGATCGGCGAGACGGTCGAGGCGCATGGCCAGATCGGCGGTCTCGCCCGCCTGAACCAGACCGAGGTGACGCTCGGGCAGGACGAGCTGCGCATCGCGCATCAGCACCCCGAGCACCGTGAGTCCGGCGCGCTCCATGCCGGCCTCGACGAGGCGACGGTGGCGCGCGCTCGCCACCTTGTTCAGGATCACCCCGGCGATCGTCACCCGCGGATCGTAGAGCGTGCAGCCCAGCGCCACCGCGGCCGCCGACTGCGCCGCACCGGAGACGTCCACCACCAGGACCACCGGCCAGCCGAAGCGGGCGGCGATGTCGGCGTTGGCTCCGGTCCGGCTCTCGGCCGCCCGCACCCCGTCGAACAGGCCCATCGACCCTTCGGCGATCACGATGTCGGCATCCGCCCCCGTGGCCGCACCGAGGGTGTCGAGCAGCGGCGGCGCCATGGCGAAGCTGTCGAGGTTGAAGCTCGGCCGTCCCGTCGCCGCATGATGGAAGGCGGGATCGATATAATCAGGTCCGCATTTGGCCCCGCGCACGCGCAGGCCGCGCCGGGTCAGTGCGCGCATGAGCGCGAGCGTCACCGTGGTCTTGCCGGAACTCGACCGCGGGGCCGCAATCAGGAGGCCGGGGGTGCTCACGATGCGCTTCCCACGGTCCCGCCGGGCCGGTAGCGTCTGTCATAGTCCGGTGCGTAGAGCGCGCTCTCCCGGAACGTCTCCGCCCCAAGGGCCGGACCCACGAGGATCAGCGCGGTGCGCTCCAGGCCCGCCTCCGCGACCCGGGCCGGCAGGGAGGCGAGGTCGCCCACCAGCGCCCGCTCGTCCGGCCAGGACGCGCGGAACACCGCGGCCGCCGGGCATGACGGCCCGTAGAACGGGATCAGCTCGGCCGCCACCCGCTCGACCGCGTGAATCGAGAGATGGATCGCCAGCGTCGCCCCGGTCGCCGCGAAGGCCGCCAGCGTCTCGCGCTCGGGCATGGCGCTGGCGCGGCCGGAGGTGCGGGTCAGGACGACCGATTGCGCCAGGCCCGGCACCGTCAGCTCGCGCCGCAGCAGGGCGGCCGACGCCGCGAAGGCCGGGACGCCCGGCGTCACCGTGTAGGGGATCCCGAGTCCGTCGAGCCGGCGCATCTGCTCGGCCAGCGCGCTCCAGATCGACAGATCCCCCGAATGCAGGCGCGCCACGTCCTGTCCGCTCTCGTGCGCGGCACGGATCTCCGCCATGATCGCGTCCAGATCGAGCGGGGCGGTGTCGACGATCCGCGCGCCCGGCGGGCACCAGTCGAGGATCTCGGGAGCCACCAGCGACCCGGCGTAGAGGCAGACCGGACAGGCGCCGATGCGGTCGCGGCCGCGCACGGTGATGAGATCCGCCGCGCCGGGGCCGGCGCCGATGAAATGGACGGTCATGCTGCGGGCTTCGTGTTCGTCCGGACCGCCAGCGCGCAGGTGGCGCCGCCGCTGGCGATCCGGGGGAGGGCGAGGCGACTCTCCGGTCCGGCGACGGCCAGAGCGGCCGCCTCGGCCAGCGAGCCGACGCCGCGCAGGCGCGCGACGCGCTCGGAGCGGGTGACGACCCGGGCGTCGGAGGCTTCGAGCACATCGGCCGCGACGGCGGCGGGGGTGAGCGCAAAGCGCGCCGCCGCCGAGCGGATCGGGGGCTCGGCGGCGCGGTCGGACGCGGTGGCGATGGCGGCGAGGTCGGTCGGGCCGGCACCCACCTGCGCGAGCGCGCTGGCGATCAGCGCCACGATCTCGTCGGCGCTGGTCCCGCGGCGGAATCCGACCCCGGCGACGAGAGGCCCGGTCATGGCTTGGTCCAGGCCCATTGGGTCACGGGCATCGCCGGCCGCCAGCCGTGCAGGCCGCCCACCGGGCTCGCCCGGTCGACCGAGAACCGCCGCAGGCTGCCGCCCTGGTTCGCGAAGGCCGCCAGAAGGGCGGTCTCACCCTGGAGCGTCACCGCGTTGGCGACGCAGCGGCCGCCCGGCTTCAGCGCCGCGAGGGCAGCCGCCAGGACGCCCGGTTCCGAGACGCCGCCGCCGATGAACACCGCGTCGGGCCCGTCGAGGCCCGCGAGGGCTTCGGGGGCGGTCCCGCTGACCACCGACAGATCGGGGACGCCCAGCGAAGCGGCGTTGCGCCGGATGCGCGCGACCCTGTCGGGCTGCGCCTCGATGGCGGTGGCGCGCAGGCTCGGATGCCGCAGCATCCACTCGATGGCGATCGAGCCGGCGCCGGCCCCGACATCCCAGAGGTGCAGGCCCAGATGAGGACGCAGGGCTGCGAGCGTCAGGGCGCGGATCTCCGCCTTGGTGAGCTGCCCGTCATTCTCGAACAGGCCGTCGTCGAGGCCCGGTGCCAGCGGCAGGGCGCGGCCGGCGCCCGAGACGGCGATCGCCACGGTGTTGAGCGGGTCGATGGCGTCGAGATCGAAGGCGTCGGCGCGGGCGGCGCGTACGGTCTCGCGCGGCCCGCCCATCGCCTCGAGGATGGTCAGCTGCGAGGCGCCGAAGCCGCGTTCGGTGAGGAGCGCCGCGAGCGCGGCCGGCGTCGAGCCGTCCCACGACAGGACGAGGAGCCGCGCTCCGGGCTGGAGATGCGGGATGATCCGGGCCAGTGCCCGGCCGTGCAGGGTGACGAGACCGCACGCGGCCAGCGGCCAGCCGAGCCGCGCGCAGGCGAGGCTGAAGGCCGAAGGCTGCGGGAAGGCGCGGAATTCGGCCGGCGGCACCAGCCGCGCGATCTCCGCGCCGATGCCGTAATGGAACGGGTCGCCGGTCGCGAGGATGCAGGTCGGCGCGCCCCTGCGGGCGAGGATCTCCGGATAGGCGTCCTGGATCGGGCTGGGCCAGGGCCGGGTTTCGGCGTCGAGCGGGCCGGCCAGCGCGAGGTGACGGCGCCCGCCATAGACCACGCGGGCGGCCTCGAGCGCGGCGGCGGCGGCGGGGGTGAGCCCGGCCCGGCCGTCCTCGCCGATGCCGACGATCGACAGCCAGGGTCCGGTCGACGGCCGGCTCGACAGGCGCTCACCGCTCATGGACAAGGCACCCATGACGCGCGGTGCCATGCGGATCCTGATCCTCGGCGGGACCGGCGAGGCGAGCGCCCTGGCGCGCGCCCTCGCCGCACGGCCGGACCTGTCGGTGGTGCTGTCGCTTGCCGGACGGACCTCTGCGCCGAAACCCGAACCCGTGCCGACACGGATCGGCGGGTTCGGCGGCGCCGAGGGTCTCGCCCGCCATCTCCGAACCGAGGGGATCGACCGGCTCATCGACGCGACCCATCCCTTCGCGGCGGCCATGGCGCGGAACGCCGCGCAGGCGGCGGCCGGGGCAGGCGTGCCGATCCTCGCGATCCGTCGTCCGGCCTGGAGCCGCGATCCCGGCGACCTCTGGACCGAGGTCGAATCCGTCGCGGCGGCGGTCGCGGCGCTCGGGCCGGAGCCGCGCCGGGTGTTCCTGACGATCGGCCGGCAGGAGGCCGGCGCCTTCGCGGCGGCGCCGCAGCACAGCTATCTCGTGCGCACCGTCGAGCCGCTGGGCGGCGTTCTGCCGGTTCCCTTCCTCACGGCCATCGAGGCCCGGGGACCCTTCGATGCGGCGAGCGAGGCCGCGCTCCTGCAGGCGACCGGCACAGAGGTCGTAGTCAGCAAGAATTCCGGCGGGGCGGCGACCTACGGCAAGATCGCGGCGGCGCGCGCGCTGGCGCTGCCCGTCGTGATGGTGCGCCGGCCCCGGAAGCCCGACGTGCCGAGCGTGCCCGATGCCGGGGGCGCGCTCCGCTGGCTGGACACGGGCGCTCACGCGGCCCCCGCAACCTTGCGCGACGTGTAGACGAACGGGGCGCGGCCGTTCCGGGGAATCAGCCGCGTGGTCGAGGCGCCCAGGATGACCATCGTCGCCATGTCGGCCGGCACTTCGGGCGCCGCCGCGAGGGTGGCGACCCGGATCGCCTCGTCGGGCCGGCTGATCGCGCGGGCGAACATCACGGGCGTCTCCGGCGCGCGGATTCCGGCCGCGATCGCGAGGGCCGCGCCGAGCTGCCAGGGCCGGGCGGCCGAGATCGGGTTGTAGAGCGCGACCACGAGATCGGCGCGCAGCACTGCCTCCAGGCGGGCGGTGACCACCGGCCAGGGCTTCAGATTGTCCGAGAGCGACAGGGCACAGAAATCGCCCCCGAGCGGCGCCCCGAGCCGCGCCGCGGCGGCCAGCATCGCGGTGATCCCCGGCTCGACCGTGATTGCGAGGTCGCGCCAGCCGGGCTCGCCGTGCTCCACCGCCTCGAACACCGCCGCCGCCATGGCGAACACCCCGGGATCGCCACCCGAGACCACCGCGACCCGCCGGCCGGCGGCGGCGAGCTGCAGCGCGTGGCGGGCCCGGTCGACTTCCACCCGGTTGTCGCTGGCATGCCGGGTCAGGCCGGGACGCTCGGGCACGCGGGCGACGTAGGGATAGTAGCCGACCAGGTCTTCCGCCGCGTCCAGCGCCCGGCGGGCGGACTCGGTCAGCAGGCCCGCATCGCCCGGGCCGAGGCCGACGACCGTGAGGCTTCCGTTCAAGGCCGCCGCCCCTCGCCGGGGAGCAGCACCATGGAGAAATAGGGCGCGTCGTCGTCGGCCTTGTCGGCCAGCATCACGACGCGCTCGCCCGCCATCGTGCCGCGCTCGACATAGACCGCCCGCTCCAGCAGCCCGGAGGCGGCCAGCGCCGCGCGCACCTTGGGCAGGTGACGCCCGAGCTTCATCACGACCGCGGCATCGGTCGCGCGCAGGCGCTCGGTCAGCGCGGCGAGCGACAGGGTCGCGGGCAGGACCGTGAGGACGTCGTCGCCCCAGGTGATCGGGGTGCCGGCCCGGGTCCAGCAGCCGGACATGCCGGTCACGCCCGGCACCACCTCCACGGGGAAGCGGTCCTTGAGGCGGCGCCACAGATGCATGAACGAGCCGTAGAAGAACGGGTCGCCCTCCGACAGGATCGCCACGTCGCGTCCGGCGCCGAGATGGTCGGCGAGCCGCCCGGCCGCGTCGTCGTAGAAGCCCGCGAGCGCCGCCACGTAATCCGGATGCTCGGGGTGGATCTCGGTGGTGTAGGGATAGGCCAGCGCCATCTCGCGGGCGGGGTCGCGCAGGATCGCATCCGCGATGGTGCGGGCGTTGCCGCGTTTCCCGCGCTTGCAGAAATGCACCAGAACCGGCGCCCGCAGCAGGATACGCTGTGCCTTCACGGTCAGAAGGTCCGGATCCCCCGGGCCCATCCCGACCCCGTAGAGCGTGCCGGTCATGGCCGCGGCGGGAATCGCCTCGGCGGGCGCGTCGAGGCGTTCGAACCCGTCCATCACTCGACCTCGCTGGCGAGCGCGTTCACGGCGGCGGCCGTCATGGCGCTGCCGCCGCGCCGCCCGTGGACGACCACGAAGGGCACCCGGCCGTCCCGGGCGAGGGCCTCCTTAGATTCCGCCGCACCGACGAAGCCCACGGGGATCCCGATGACAGCGGCCGGAGGCTTCACGCCCGCATCGAGAAGTTCCAGCAGGCGGAACAGGGCGGTCGGCGCGTTGCCCACCGCGACGACGCTGCCCGGCAGGTGCTCGCGCCACAGCTCCATGGCGGCGGCGGACCGGGTTGTGCCGAGGCGCTTGGCGAGATCCGGCACGCGCGGGTCGCCGAGCGTGCAGATCACCGGGTTGTCGGCGGGAAGCCGCGCCCGCGTGACCCCGTCGGCCACCATGCGCACGTCGCACAGGATCGGCGCGCCGGCCTGGAGCGCCGCGACGCCGGCCTCGGCGAAACCCGGCGCCATCTCCACGTCCGCCGGGAGGTCGGTCATGCCGCAAGCATGGATCATGCGCACCACGACGCGCTCGGCGGCGCCGGACCAGCGCGCGAGATCGGCTTCGGCGCGGATCATCGCGAAGGACCGCGCGTAGATCGCGCCGCCGTCGCGGACATAATCGTAGCGGGACGGGGGCTCGTGTGCCGCGGCCGGCTCCGATTCTGTCTGGCGCAGGGCGTTCTGGCTCGCGCTCATGCCGGTCTCCTGGTCCTCCCGCATCCCGTCTGGGTCGTCTCCGGCGCGAAGGCGGCGGCGAGACCGACGATCTCGGCCCTTCCTAACCGCTCCAGCACCGCCTCGATAGGGAGGTGTAGCGCCGGCTCATCACCGGGGGCGCCGGCGATGACGGCCCCGTACAGGCCATCCCGGCCGACGAGCGTCAGGTCGGCGGGACCCGGCCGGGCGCAGCCCTTGGCGCAGCCGGAGACATGCGCGGCGAGCCCCTGCGCCGCCAGGATCCGGAACGCCTCCGCCAAGTGCCCCGCATCCGACAGGGTCGGCGTCGATCCCGAGGCACAGCCCGGAGCGCCCGTGCAGGCGTCGATCCCGCGCCGGGGATCGTCGGGCGCGACGATGAAGGCCTCGGCCAGCGCCGCCAGGGCCGCGGCGGCCGGAGCATCGGGCGAGGCGAGCAGCACGAAGCCGCGTGTGGGCGAGAGGTGGATGGCGTCCGCCCCGACCCGGGCGGCGGCGGCCACGACGCGGTCGAGGGCGTCCGCGGTGCAGCGGCCGAACGGCGCATCGACGGTGAGGATCTGGCGATCCGGCTCTGCCCGGAGGCCGGCGGGCGGCGCGAAAGGCACGGCCTTTCCGGAGAGGCCGCGCGCCCTGTCCCATCCAGGAGCGGCAACCTGCGCCAGGGCCGTCGCGCGAACGGCTTCCGCGATCTCCTCCTCGGTCAGATCGCGCATCCGGCGTCGGCCGGTGCGCGCGAAGGCCGCCAGCAGCGCCGCAACCAGGGGCGGGGCCTCCTGCGCCGAGCAGGCGACGAGGTCGCGCGGGCCCGTCGCGGTGCCGATTGCGATCACGACGTGGTCCGGGCCGCGGGCGGACACCACACAATCCGCCTCCGGCATCGCCGCATCGCGGCGCCCCTCGACGACGACGAGCGTCTTGGCCGGCAATCCCGGAATGCTGAGGCCCGCCGTCTCGAGGGCGCGGGCGAGCGCCGGCACGTCGATCAACTCGGTCGGATCGCGGCCGGCGATCGGGCTCGTGAGCGTCAGACGTTGGGGCCCGCCATCGGCGCGGGCATCGCCGAGGCCCGCGGCCTCCAGCAGGCGGGCGAGGGGCGCCCGCGTCGCCTCGGAGACGCCGCGGATCTGGAGATTGGCGCGGGCGGTCAGGTCGAGATGCCCGTTGCCGAACCGGCGCGCGCCCTCCGCCACGGCGCGGGCCTGATCGCGGGTGAGCTGACCCAGCGGCGGGTGCACCCGCGCGAGCAGACCATCCCCCGTGGGCATGGGGCGCGACAGCCCCGGGCACCAGCCGCGGCGGGCAGGCGCCTCCGGCAGGGCGCGGCGGTGATGGCGCTCGGGGGCGCTCACGCGGCCGCCTCGCGCATCAGGGCATCGGCCGGAAGGGCGTTGCGTCGGCTGTGCCAGAGGCCGCGGTCGCGGGCCTCGTCGAAGCGCTCCAGGATCGCCCGGGTCGCCGCGGGATTGGCGGCGCGCAGGCGCTCGAACACCTCGGCGTCGCCGATCCAGGCGGCGTAGAGCCGGTCGAAGCCGGCATCGGTGACGGCGTCGCTCGTCGCCGCGAGCACGAAGACCGCGTCGAGCCCCTGCGCCAGCTCCTGCGCGCCCCGGTAGCCATGGCGGAGCTGCGCGGCGATCCAGCGCGGATCGGAAAGCCGCCCGCCGATCAGGCGCGCGGCATCCTCCCGGGCCGTGCGCGCCTTCGGCCGCTCCGGCGCGGAGACGTCGAGGCTGTAGAGTTTCGGGTTGCCCCCCTCCAGGGCCGCGGCCGCCGCGAAGCCGCCCATCGCGTCCACCGCGGCGTCGCCGTCGAACAGATCGCGCTCGGCCACGTCGAAGGCGTGCAGGTAGGCGTCGGCCGCCGCCACCCGGGCGGCGAAATCCGCGTCGGGCCCCTCGCGGTCGCCGTAGGCATGGCTGCTCGCCGCCAGATAGGCCCGCCCGAGATCGCCCCGCGCGCCCCAGGTGCCGTCGAGCGCGGCGGCGGCCGTCCCGGCGCCGTAGCGGCCGGGCGCCGCGCCGTAGACCCTGGCGGGCGCCTCGCCGCGACGCCGCGCCGCCGCCAGCGGGTTCTCGTCATCCGCCTCGTCCCTCTCGGCCACCGCCCGAACGGCGCGGTCGATCAGCGCCAGGGTCTCGGGGAACGTGTCGCGGAACGCGCCGGAGACCCGCACGGTCACGTCGATGCGCGGCCGGTCGAGCAGGGCGAGCGGCAGCACCTCGAACCCGGTGACCCGGGTGCTGGCATGGTCCCAGACCGGCCGCACGCCCATCAGCGCCAGGACATGCGCCACGTCCTCCCCGCCGGTGCGCAGGGTCGGGGAGGCCCAGAGATCCATGACGATCCGGGCCGGGTAGGCGCCCTCGTCCTGGAGATAGCGCGTCACGACGGCCGCGGCCGCCTTCGCGCCGAGGAGCGCCGCGGCGCGGCTCGGGATCGCCCGCGGGTCGAGGGTGGCGAGGTTGCGGCCCGTGGGCAGGACGTCGGCGCGTCCCCGCCACGGTGAGCCGGCGGGACCGGGCGGGACGAACCGGCCGTCGAGGGCCGCTAGCAGGCCGGCGCGCTCGCCGGCCGCGCACGCGGCGATGTCCCGCGGCGCCCCGTCGGCCGCGCGCCCGAAGACGTGCAGCCCGTCGCGGAAGACGGTCTCGCCGAGATCGCAGAGATGCGCGTCGAGCCGCGTCAGCGCCTCGTCCATCGGCGTGTCGGCGCCGATGCCGGCCCCGGCGAGGAGACCGGCCGCCCCGGCCTCCTCCAGGATGGCGTGGGCGATCAGCCCGGCCCGGCGCGGGTCGAGCACGCTCGCGGCGGAATATTCCTCCACCAGCTCGCGCAGGCGCGCGGCCTCGGGGGACAGGTCGGGTGCGGCGAGCGCGGGCACGAGGTGTCCCAGGGCCACCCCGCCGAGGCGGCGCTTGAGCGGCGCCGCCTCGCCCGGATCGTCGACGATGAACGGGTAGATGACCGGCAGACTGCCCACGCAGAGGGCCGGGAAACAGGTCGGCGCGAGGGCCACCGCCTTGCCCGGCAGCCACTCAGTGGTCCCGTGCGTGCCGAGCTGGACCAGGGCGTCGAAGTGCTGCCGCAGGCCGAGGTGGAAGGCCAGATAGGCGTGGGTCGGCATCTGCTCCGGGTCGTGATAGCCGGCCTTCCGGTCGGGATCGCGCCCGCGGTCGGGCTGGAGGAAGACGGCGAGCCGGCGCTCAGACATTGCCGGCGCGCCCGCCACCATCCGGAAGCGGAACGCGCCGTCCGCGCAGCTCGCGTCGGCTTCGGGCGGGCCCCAGGCGTCGGTGAGCGCGGCGCGGGTCTCCGCCGGGAGCCCGGCGAACCAGGCCGCGTATTCGGCCAGCGGGACGCCGAATTCCGCTTGTCCCTCCGTCAGGGCCGTCATCAGGGCGCCGGATTCCGGCAGAGTGCCCATGGCGTAGCCGGCACGGGCGAGGTCGGCGGCGATCACCCGCGCGCTCTCCGGTGTATCGAGACCGACCGCGAAACCGGCCCGGCCGCCGCGCGCCGGATAATCGGACAGGACCAGCGCGACGCGCCGCTCCGCGCGGGGCCGCGCCGCGAGGCGCAGCCAGCCGGCGGCCCGCTCGGCAAGTGCGGCGATCCCGGGGGCGTAGGGCACCGCCCGGCGCTCGGCGAAGCCCGCGATCTCCGGGGCTTCCTCCTTGAAGGAGATCGGGAAGCCCGAGAGCCGGCCGTCGAATTCCGGAAGCGCCACCTGCATGGCGAGATCGGCCGCACCCATGCCCCGGGCCGAAGCCTCCCAGGCCGCAAGCGGAGAGCCCAGCGTGAAGGCCTGGAGCACCGGGCAGTCTGCACCGTCGAGGACGAAGTCGATCCCGTCCTCCCGGGCCGAGAACGCGGTGGCGGCGATCACCAGATCGGGGCGGCGCGCCCGC
>CAXDNE010000229.1:0-12047 GCA_963990595.1 uncultured Methylobacterium sp. | reverse complement strand
TAATGATACGGCGACCACCGAGAGCTCCACTATCCTCTTCGTCGGCAGCGTCAGAGGTGTATACGCGACCGGGCTAGGGCCGCCGCGAGCCCCGGATTCATCTTGCCCTGGGCCTCGATGCTCTCGACGATGGCGCGGCGCCGGTCGTTGAGGTCGCGCAGATAGGACAGCCGCTCCTCGAGCCGGCGCAGCTGCGTGTCGTCGAGGGCGCCCGTGTCCTCCTTCCGGTAGCGCGCGATGAACGGGACGGTGGCCCCGCCGTCGAGGAGCGCCACCGCGGCGGCCACCTGCGCCTCCCGGACGCCGAGTTCCTCGGCAATGAGCGCGTTCACGGCTTTCATGCTGTCTCCGGCAGGCGGCGCGATGCTTGGATCGAGCCCGTGCCTGAGCCGCCAAGCCGTCGGAAACAAGGCGTCGGCGTGGAAGCGGGCGCTCCGCCTACGACCGGTCAGGCAAGCTGGCCGGCCTCCGTCTCGGTCTTGACCGCCCGGACATAGTCCAGGATCCGTCGGCGCGCCTGCGCATCCCCGACCGACGTCCACAGGCCGAGCAGTTCCTCGGTCATCGCGAGATGCTCGGACTTCGACCCGTCGAGAAAGGCATCGACGGGGCATCCGAGGGTGTCGGCGAGATCCAGGAGGATGCGATGGGATCGCCCGGTCGTGGTTCCGAGGTGGTTCGCCATCGCGTCTACCCGCTTCCTCGCACCGGAAGGCGTCGGCCCCGGCCATGCCTCGCCCCGGACCGACACGCGGAGCCGGTCCCGATCGAGCCCGGCGCGGAGAGGCTCCGAGACCCGCCCGGCGGCTCTCACGGGTTCGAGCGCCTGTCTCAAGCCCGGACCCGAATGGCGCACTCCGGGACCCTGTGGACAAGCAGCCCGCGACGCTGCTGTTCCCCGCACCGTCGTCGGAAAGCGCTGGACCGCTCTCCGGGCCTCGATCCAGTCGACAGCCCGGAGTTTCAAATGGATCCGATGTCTTGCCAGCTATAAAATTCGCCTTGGTCGGGCGGCCAGAGGTCGGGATGCGCCTTGACGATGATCTCTCCGTGTCATTGGGATGTCACGGGATCGTGCAGATCTTGCTCTTCGCACGTTCCCGAAAGGCAGTCCGCCCGTGCAATTCGAGATCCGCGAGAACGGCCGGTCGCTGTGGTCCTGGGTACTCGTGAACGAGACCGAGGAGACGGTCCTCGAGTCGCGCCGGAGTTTCCCGTCGCGGGCGCAGGCGACGGCCGCCGCGTTGGCCTTCTCGCAACTCGTCGCCCGCGCGGGGCGTACGCTGGCCGGCGGACCGCGCCAAGTGGGCTTTCTCTAGATCCGGATCCTCTTACGGCGCGTTTCGCAGAGGCTCCGGTCGCCCGCGTCCGGCGGGCAGAGCCGTTCAGGCCCGGTGGCGGATCAGGCTCATCACGCTCCAGCAGGCGATGACGCAGCCGACACCCATGGCGCCGAGGCAGCTGATGGTCCGGACCGGCTCGCCGCGGGCCAGCACGATGGCGACCGCGAGGGGCACGAGCAGGAACGCGAGCAACAAGGTCATGGCGGGGTCCGATCGGTGGGTTCCGATTGAGGCTGGCGGAATCTAGGACCCGAATGGTTAATCGCTTCTGACGGACATCTGGCCGATAGCGGGCGAGCCGCCCCGGCCGATGCTTCGGCCGGGGCCGGATCCGCTGAGGCGCGGCCGCCCGTCCTGACGTCCGGAGCCGAGGCCGCCGATCGGGCCGACGAGATCCGCCTGTCAGGTCAGGCGAACGAGGCGGTCGACGAGCGCCCGGTCGTGCAGCAGCGCCATCCGCTCCTTCGGTGACAGCCAGGCCTGCGCCTCGCTGACCGTCTCGGCTTCGCAGATCTTGGCGGTGGCGAGCGTCTGGTCCGGATCGATCGCGCCGCGTGGCCGGGAACGCCCGACGGGCAGCATCCGGGCATGCGCCGTCGCGAGGTCGGGATCGGCGTGGATCGCCGCCAGGGCGTCGGCTTCGTCGAACCCGCGCGCGGTGTTCCGCGCCGTCAGGGCGGCGGCGCGGACCGCGATCTCCGGGGGCGTGGCCTCCTCGGGGGTCGCGAGCAGGCGCCGGTCCTTCAGCGCGAGGCCCAGGCCCAATTGCCCGCTCGCCCACGAGATCGGGATCGCCAGCACGAGACCCAGGATGGTGGGGCTCATCCAGAGGAACAGCGACGTGGCGATCGCGAAGGCCGCGATCCCGGCCACGAGGCCCAGCACCGTGTGCCAGCGGTGCCGGGCGACGATGTCGCGCAGTGGGATCGAGCCGTCGTCCCGGCGCTGCGGGTTCCAGCCCGTGTCGCGCCCGAGCAGGATGCCCATGACCGAGCCCGACTGGATCACCATCGCCACCGGGGCCACCAGGGCCGAGAGGAGGATCTCGACGAGGCTGGAGAGCACGAGCCGGCCGGCACCCCCGCAGGCGCGCCGCACCGGCCCGTCCAGCAGGGCCAGGATCAGGCCCAGGAACTTCGGCGCGAGCAGGACCGCCATGGTCAGCCCGAACAGCTGGAGCGCGCGGACCGGATCGAACCGCGGGAAGACCGGCGAGAAGCCGGCGCCGGCGAAATAGTCGGGCCGCTCCGTGGCGGTCTGGAGGACCAGCAGGATACCGACCAGCAGCTGCAGGAGCCACAGTGGCGAGGCGAGGTAGCCGGCGATCCCGGTGGCGAAGTGCTGCCGCGTGGCCGGATGCAGGCCTGCGGCGCCGATCACCCGCGCGTGCTGGAGGTTGCCCTGCGCCCAACGCCGGTCGCGGACCGCGACGTCGATCAGCGAGGGCGGGCTCTCCTCGTAGGAACCCGGCAGGCGGTGGATCATGTAGACCGCCCAGCCGGCGCGGCGGATCAGCGCCGCCTCCACGAAGTCGTGGGACAGGATATGGCCGCCGAAGGGCGGCTTCCCGGGCAGGTCGGGCAGGCCGCAGGATTCCGCGAAGGCGCGGGTGCGGATGATGGCGTTGTGGCCCCAGTAATTGCCGTCCCGGCCCGACCAGGCCGAGAGCCCGGCGGCGATGACCGGACCGTAGATCCGGGCGGCGAATTGCTGGAGCCGGGCGAACAGCGTGTTGCGGTTGATGATCAGCGGCAGCGTCTGGATGATGCCGGCATCCGGATCGGCCTCCATGGCGGCGGCGAGCGCCACGACCGCCGGCCCGCTCATCAGGCTGTCGGCGTCGAGGACGAGCATGTGGTCGTAATGGCCGCCCCATCGGGTGACGAAATCGCCGATATTGCCGGCCTTGCGGTGATGGTTCTTCGGCCGATGGCGGTAGTAGAGGCGCGCCTCCGGTCCGAGGCGGCCGCGCAGATCGAGAAAGGCGCGCTCCTCGGCGATCCAGGCATCGGCCTGCGTCGAATCCGACAGCACGAACCAGTCGAAATGCCCGCCGAGCCCGGTCGCCTCCACGGCCTCGCGCATCGCCTCGATGCCCGCGAAGGTGCGGGCCGTCGCCTCGTTGTAGACCGGCATCAGAACGGCGGTCCGGGTCCGCAGCGCGGCGGGAATGGCCGGTTCCCGCTCCCGCCGCCGCAGCAGCACCGCGAAGCCCAGCACGCCGCTGGTGAAGGCCAGCGCGATCCACGAGAAGGTCAGGCAGAACAGCACGACCAGGACGAGTTGCAGGCCGGTCGGGCTGCCGGAGACCGACACCGTCTCCAGCATCTGCCAGCCGCCATAGGCGGTGAGCGTCAGCGCGCCGCCGAACACCGCGAGTCGCGCGAGCCAGGGGGACCGCGCCGGGCGCGCGGGTCTGCGGGTGAAGCCCTGGTCCCACCGGCCCAGATCCTGAACCGGCATCGCCAGCGGCGCCTCCGGCGGCAGACCGAGGCCGGCCCCCGCTGCGGCCGGGCCGGGCTCGGTCCCGGGGTGGATGGGCGAGGACAGGGGTGGGATGATCGTCTCGTCCAGTCGCACGGTGGAGGCTGTTCCTCGAAATGGGAGCGGGGGCGCCGAGAGCTTCCCGGGCCTCGCGCTCTCGGTCATAGGCCGGTCGAACCGGCCGAATTCCAGATCTTCCCTGATTCGGATGTCCCGAGCGGCAGTCTCGCAGGAGGTTTCCAGGGCGCAGGACGCCGCCGGAGGGCTCATGCAAGGCCAGTGCTCCGCGCGGGCACCTCAGGACGAGGTCGAGGATATGCTGCCCCGTGTCAAACGGAGTCTCCGAGTTCGGCGGGATCTGCTTCGTGACGCCGGCCCGGCCGCCGCCTGAAACCCTCCTTGCTTCACGGCGTCCAGCGGAACAGCCACGTCTCGCTGGCCCGCGCCTGGCCCCGCCGGAGCGCCAGACGGAGTTCGCTGGCCCGCTCGCTGCCCGGATCCAATTCGAACAGGATCCGCAGGGTCTTGCGCTCGGGATAGCGGTATCGCTCCTGCCGGGTGATCGTTCCCGCCGAGGCGGTGAGATCGACGTCGATGTCGCCGGGCTGGAACAGCGCGTCCCCCTCGAAATCGACCGCGAAGAGGCGGCGGTTCCCGGAGCTGCCATGTCCGCAGCGGCTGTCGCGCACGCGGGCGATGTCGGGGGGCAGCGGGTCGGGCCAGCCCTTGGACCAGTGCTGGCGGCAGAGGAAGCGCATCTCCGCGCCCTTGGCGAGCTTGGCCTTCGGGCGCCAGTAGGCGAACACGTTCTCGTTCAGCTCGGAATCGCTCGGGATCTCGAGCAGCGTCACGGAGCCCTCGCTCCAATCGTCCTGCGGCTCCAGCCAGAGCGACGGGCGCTGCTCCCAGTGCCGCCGGTCGTCCTCGAAATCGTCGTAGGCGCGGGCGCGCTGCATGAGCCCGAACCCCTTCGGCCCCCGGTCCAGGAAGGCCGAGACCTGGAGGGCGGCGGGGTTGTGCACGGGGCGCCAGATCGGCTCGCCGGAACCGTTGTGGATCGCCAGCCCCTCCACCGAGAAGGCGGCATCGCGGAGGTCATCGACGTGATTCCGGTCGAGTGGCCCGAACAGGTAGCTGCCCTGCATGCCGCCGAGCCCGATATGGTCGAGCTCGGCCCGGGCGAAGACCGTGCCGTCGATTCCGGCCGTGGAGGCGTCCCGGCCAGGGGTCAGGGTCAGCCGGAACGCGGCCGTGGCCGATTCCGACTCCGCGAGCGCGTGGACCACGACCGGTTGCCCGGGCTTGGGCCTCTCGATGAACAGGGCACGGAACAGCGGGAATTCCTCGCCGCGGGAATCGGCCGGGCGGAGGGCGAGCGCCCGGGCATTGATGCCGAAATCCTGGCCCTCGGCCACGAGCCGGAAAAAGGAGCCCCCTTGGAACACCGCGAAATCCGACAGCGCGCTCCCGTCGCCGTACCGCGCCCGGAGACGGAAGCCCGAGAAGGCCGTCTCGGGGGTAAGGTCCGGCAGGTCGATTCCCGGTGCCGCGAAGGCCGACTTGTCATAGGCGATCGGCTGTACGAGCCCATTCTCCACCACGTACAACGACACCGGCGTCTCGAAGATCGCGCCGCGCAGGAGCGGCTCCAGCGTGTAGCCGACGTCGGTGTCGGCCCAGATCGCGCGTCCCTCGGCCGGATGGATCGCCTCGTAGGCGTCCCGCGACAGGTTCTTCAGGACCGCCGGCACATCGCCGGTCTTCGGCGCGACATAGGGGGCCGCCGCGCGGGCACGGGCGACATCGGTGAGTGTGTTCGCCTCGAGAGCCTCGCCCGGGCCCGGGAGGGCCGGCGCCTTCTCGGGTTCGGCGGCCGGCGCGGCGACCGGCAGCCATCCCGCAGCGGCACCCAGCGCCCCGGCCAGCACGAGGCGGCGGGTCGGAGCAGCGGGCGATCCCTCGGCGATGGTCATGCAGTGTTCGGTCTCATGTGTCTGGAAGCGCCTCTATACAGGCGGCCCGCCTGAACCCAGGGTTAAGCGACCGACCGAACCGCGAGCGGCTCCGTTGACTTAACGCGAGCCGGCTCTCTAATTCGGCGCATTGCATCGAAACGGGGGAGGCAGCATGGGGTCGTTGCGAGTGACGGGCCACGGCGTGGATCTCGGCGAGAGTCTGCGCGGCCGCGTCGAGGAGCGGATGTCCGCGATCCAGGCCAAGTACCTCGACTCGCACATGAACGGCTCCTGCTCCGGCCACGTCACGCTCCGGCGCGACGGAACGGCCTTCCGGACGGATTGCGTGCTGCATCTCGTGTCGGGCCTGACCATCGAGGCGAACGGCTTCTCGCACGATGCGCGGTCGAGCTTCGAGCAGACCGCGGAGCGGCTCGAGACCCGGCTGCGCCGCTACAAGCATCGGCTCAAGCAGCACGCCACCGGGCCCGGCGACGACGCGGCGATCGAGGCGGCCTACGCGGTCCTCGCCGCGCCGGTGGAGGACGACGACGAGACCGGGGCCGAGGACGCCCACCCGCCGATCGTCGCCGAGAGCACCCGGACCCTGCAGCGCCGCACCATCGGCGAGGCGGTCACGGCCCTCGACATGACGGGCTCCCCGGTGGTGGTGTTCGTGCATGCTGGCACCGGGCGCGTGAACGTCGTATATCGGCGCAGCGACGGTGCGATCGGTTGGGTGGACCCGCCGAGCGCCGTCGACTGACGCCGAGGGTCGGGAAGAACGGAGCCGGAACCGGCCTGTTTCCTGGTCGATTGATAGGCAGGGGCGTGACCAGCGCGGTCATCGGCGCCTCTGCGACGAGGCCCGGTTCCACGTGGACGGGTGACGGGGCAACGGTCGTTCGATGCCAGTTCTGGAATTTCTCGACCCCGAGTCGGTGGTGCCGTCCCTGCGCGCGCGGGCCAAGAAGCAGGTGCTTCAGGACCTCGCCGCGCACGCGGCCCGGCGCCTGCCCGCGCTCGGCGAGCGGCCGATCTTCGACACCCTGCTCCAGCGGGAGCGGCTCGGCTCGACCGGGATCGGTGAGGGCGTGGCGATCCCGCACGGCAAGCTTCCCGGCCTCGACCGGCTGTTCGGGCTGTTCGCGCGGTTCGACCGGCCGGTGGATTTCGAGGCGCTCGACGGTCAGCCGGTGGACATCGCCTTCCTGCTGCTCGCTCCGGAAGGGGCGGGCGCCGACCACCTGAAGGCTTTGGCGCAGGTCGCCCGCATCCTGCGCGAGCCCGGCATGCTCGCGCATATCCGCGCGGCCCGGGATGCCGGTGCCCTCTACGCCCTCCTGACCCGCTCCACGGCGCCCCAGGCCGCCTGATGCCCACACTCCGAATCGCCTTCGCCCTCGCCGTCGTCGCGGCCCTGGGTGGCCCCGTCCTGGCGCAGGGCGAGACCACCTGTGCGCGCGACCTTCTGGTCGCGCAGTCGATGCAGCGGCAGGCGATCGACCAGCTGGAGCAGGCGGATGGCGACGACGCCAAGAACTGCCGGGTCTGGCGGCGGCACGTGGAGACCATGCGCCGGGTCGCGGGCGTCTACGGCCGCTGCCTCTCCGGCTCTGAGCGCAGCGAGCGCCTGGCGCAGGTCCAGGGCTCGGACCGGGAATTCTCCGCGGTCATCAACGCGCGCTGCCGGGGACGCTGAGGGACCCGCCGCGCAGGCCGGGCTTCGCCCGGCGGGGCCGGCGGGTATCAACCCGGCCGGAGGCCACGATGCCTCAGGGCGAAGCCGGCTCTCCCGGAACACTCGGTCAGGCTTCCGATCCCTCTGTGGGGCGTCCGCTGTCCTGATCCCGATGCGCTGAAGGAGAGGCGGTCGGGGCTCCGGATCGTGCGATCCTCGATCCCGTCCCGCGCCGCCCTCAATCCACCCCGCGCATCATCAGCGGCTCGGCCACCATCTTCACCGGCTTGCCGCGCCCGATCAGGATCGCCGCCCGGGAGCGTTCCGGATCCGCCTCGAACCGGGTCCGCACCCAGCTCACCAGAAACTTCATGTATTCGGACGCCGCGAGCTTCGCGGCGGGGGGGCTCTGCCACCACCGGTCGGCGTCGAAAGCCTCGGTCACCACCGGATGCGGGAGGACGCGGTCGCTGTCCTGCAGAGCGTGGTCCAGTTCGACCAGCGTCCGCGGCATGTGGTAGTTCGAAGTGACCACCGCGACGGTGCTGAACCGGTGCGCCCGCATCCAGCGCCGGGTCTCGATGGCGTTGCCGATCGTGTTGCGCGCCCGGTAATCGAGGTCGACGCAGCAGGCGATCAGCGCGCGCTGGGTCGGGTTCAGCCGGGCGATCTCGTCGCGGCTGGTGCGCTCGTTGACGCCGGTGATGAGCAGGCGGCGCCCGTAACCGCCGGCCAGCAGGTCGATCGCGTCGCCGATCCGCTGCGCGCCGCCCGTGAGCGCCACGATCCCGTCGGCCCGGTCGATCGGCATGCGCTCGTGCCGGGCGAGGGCGCCGACGAAGACCAGGAAGCCCGCGCACAGCGCCAGCGTACCGAGACCGGCGCCGAGGCCGCAGGCCCAGAGGGCGACCCGGGCCCGGCGGCGCGGCCGCGCGACGGCGGTCGCACGGCGCGGACGAGCCGACTCGTGCCAGGCCCAGCCGACGACGTCGGTCGAGAGCGGATCCGATGCGCGCAGCATACGCGTGGTCATCCTCCGGAGGATCGGCGCCGATTGCGGCGGCCCGGAGGCAGCGCGATCGGCCGAATCCACACCGCAACGATAAAGTTACCCAATGGTAAACGTGCCGCGCAGACCCCCGATTTCCACCCCTCCGCAGCGCGCGGCCCGCTCACGCCAGGAAGCGCCGCACGGTGACGCGCGAGACGATGCCCGTGACGAGCGAGGCGATCACGCCGATGAGCAGGATGCTCGCGTAGCCGCGCAGCCCGATATGGAACGCGCCGAACAGGGCCTCGACCTCCTGGCCCGCCGGTCCAGACCGCGCAGCCCGGGCGAGGAACCCGGCGATGACGAAGGCGAGGATCGCCAGTCCGGCCCCGATCGCCCCGCCGCGCAGGCCCAGGCCGAAGAAGCGCCGCTGGAAGGCGCGCGCGATGTAGTCGTCGTCGGCGCCGACGAAGTGGAGCACCTCGACCACTTCGCGGTTGCCCGCCATCGCGCCGCGCGTGGCGAAGGTCACGGCGAGGCCGGTGGCGATCAGGACGAGCAGGACGAGACCGATCCCGATCCCCACGAAGGCATTGGCGGCGGTCGACAGCCGCTGGAGCCAGAGGGCGTGGTCGTCGAGGCTCGCGACGCCGGGCAGCGCGTCGAGAAGCTGTGATCGCAGATGTTTCAGGTCGGCGCCCTTCCCGCCGGCCAGCTTGAGGGCGATGAGCCGCGGCACCGGCAGGTCGGAGAGGTCGAGCCCGCTGCCGAGCCACGGTTCGAGCAGCCGCTCGGCCTCGGCCTTGGAGAAGACCCGCGACTCGGCGATCCCGGGCTCCGCCTTGGCGATCCCGTCGGCCCGGGCGACGTCGGCCTCCACATCGCGGCCGGGGCCCGGCCGGATCTGGATCGTGACCTCCTGTGCGACGTCGCCCTGCCACTGGGAGGCGTTGGCCGCGACCATCTCGGCCGCGCCGGCGCAGAGCCCGGCCAGGAAGGTCAGGATGGCGATGACCGCCGCCAGCGAGCGCCCGGCCGCCGTATCGGTGGGGACCAGCGGCGCGTTGCGGCGCAGGTTCGTCGGCACCGTCGGGTCCGAGGCGCCGGGCAGGGGCTCCGGCCGCGCCCGCGAGATGGCCTGTGTGCTCATTCCTCGATCCGAAGCCGGCCGTCGCCCAGCACCATCCGGCGGGCGTCGACGGCGTCCATGATGCCGAAATCGTGGGTGGCGATGATGACCGAGGTGCCGAGCTTGTTCAGCTCCAGGAACAGCCGCAGCAGCCGCCGGCCGAGCCCCGGATCGACGTTGCCGGTGGGCTCGTCGGCGAGCAGCAGGTCCGGCCGGGCGATCAGCGCCCGGGCGATGGCGGCGCGCTGCTTCTCGCCACCCGACAGGAGCGGCGGCAGCGCGTGCATGCGCTCGCCGAGCCCGACCCAGCGCAGCAGTTCCACCACCTCGGCGCGGTAGCTCGCCTCGGACCGCCCCTGCACGCGCAGCGGCAGCGCCACGTTCTCGTAGGTGGTGAGATGGTCGAGCAGGCGGAAATCCTGGAACACCACGCCCATGCGCCGCCGCAGACCGGTGAGCGCCTTGGCGGAAATGCCGCTCACCTCCTCGCCGAAGATCGACACGAGGCCACGCGTCGGGCGCACGGAGAGCAGGATCAGGCGCAGCAGCGTCGTCTTCCCGGCGCCCGAGGGGCCGGTGAGGAATTGGAACGAGCGCGGTGCGATGCGGAAGCTCACGTCGGACAGCACCTCCGGCCCGAGGCCGTAGCGCATGCCGACATTCTCGAACTGCACCACCGGCCGTTCCGCACCGGGCAGCAGGCTCTTCATGTTCGCCTGTAGGTTCAAGGCCGTGCCGTGTCTGATCTCTTCATAGCCGGGGAATCGCCGGATGGGCGGGCGTTTTCAAGGCCTGGGGGGATTTCACGCCCGCTTAACCCTGTTCGGCCACACTTTCTCAGCGAATCCATTGTCCGGCCCGCCGCGGCCGATCGTTGCGAGTCCGACGCGTATGCTGATCGTCTGCCCGAGCTGCGCGAGCGAGTATCGGATCGAGGCTGGCAAGGTCGGCATGGAGGGCCGCTCGGTCCGCTGCGCCGCCTGCCGCGAGACCTGGTTCATCACCCCGGCCGACGTGCTCGCCGGCCACGAGGCCGAGTTGGCCGAGAGCGCGGGCGCGGAGGCCGATCCCCTCGCCGACGCGGCCTGGGCGGAGGCGACCGCCTCGGTCCGGGCCGCCTCGGACAGCCCGGACCCGGTGGTAAAACCGAGCGTCCGGCGTCCGGCCCGGAGCGCGAAGGCCCGGCGCGCGATGCCGAGCCTGTCGCCCTCCCTGGCCTTCGGCCTGACGCTTCTGGCGGCCTTGCCCCTCATCGGCCTCGCTCGCGCGAATGTCGTCCAGGCGATCCCGCAGACCGCCTCCCTGTTCGCGCGGGTCGGGCTGCCGGTGAATCTGCGCGGCATCGAGATCCGCGACGTCGTCGCCTTCAGCAACCCCGCCGAGGAGGGCCGGCCCGCGGAGCTCGTAATCGAGGGCGACCTCGTCGGTGTTGCCCGTTCGGACGCGCCGGTCGCGCCGCTCAGCGTCGAGATCCGCGATGCCGGGGGTCGGGCTGTCCGGACCTTCTCGGTTCCGGCACCCCGCGCGGTCCTCGCCGCGTCGGAGACGGCGCGATTCCGCGCGAGCCTTCCGGAACCGCCCCCCGAGGGTCGGGCCGTGGTGCTGCGCTTCGCCGAGGCCCGCAATGCGCAGGCCGATGCGCGGGTCGCCGTCGCCGGCTACTGAGGCGCGCCCGGATCGTCCGGCAGCACCGCAGATCTCCGGTCCGGATCCGCGACGGCCTTCCCGTCGGCCCCGGAATGCGGGACCGGATCAGATGCGCCCGCCGCGCGGGTCGGCCACCGGCCGCGCGGCCGGTGCGGCTGCCCGTAGGCTTCCCCGGACGAGGCCGGAGAGCCACAGGGCGACGCGGATCCCGACCACGCCGACACGCGCGATCCGGATCTGAGCAGGCAGCTGGCGCGGGCCGATCGGTCGATAGGCGAGGCGCGGGCTCGCGCGCTCCGCCTCCGCGATGGCTTGGCCGAGGGGGAGGCCGGCGATGCGGCCCGCTTCTGCCGGATCGATTCCGATGGCCTGGGCCCAGGCCTGATTCCGGGCGAGCAGGCCCTTTCCGTGCAGATGCCGGAAGCGGCGCCGCCAGAGATAGCGGCGCACCGCCCGCGGGAAGGTCTCCATCCGGGCGTCGCAGAGCGCGTCCGGCTCCTCGCAGCGCGAGCGGATCGTGTCGGCGACGCCGCCCGGGGCGCGGCCGGCGAGCCGGGCCGAGATGGTCACGCGCACGTCGGTGGCGTGTCGCACCCGCAGGCCGTGCTCCAGGAGCCGCCCGATGAAGGCGCCGTCCTCCCCGAGCGGGATCTCGGGCATGCCGCCCACCTGGAGATAGGCCGCGCGCGTCACCGCCAGGGTCGCGCCGATCGCGGTCCGGTGGCAGGGCCACGGATCGTGCGGATCGGGATCGATGCGCGCTTCCGCCTCGGTGATCAGGGCGTCGTAGATGTCCTCGAGCCGGCCGCGGGCGGGC
>CAXDNE010000228.1:0-12051 GCA_963990595.1 uncultured Methylobacterium sp. | reverse complement strand
CCCCCCCCCCCCCCCCCCGTTTTTTTTTTCAAGCAGAACACGGCATCCGAGATTGCCTCTTGTCCCGTGGGCTCGGAGATGTGTATAAGCGACAGCTTTTGGACTGGGAGGGGCGGGGCGGGCACGCAGGCTGCGGGCCGGGCCTCGGGGAGAGTGGGGCGATGATCGTACGCAACGGGCTGGCACGGACGACGGCACTGATCGGCGCGGCCTTGGTCTCGGCCGTGGGCCTTGCCGGCTGCGAGACTGTCGGGAGCGCGGCCGGCCCGCGGCAATACGCGGTGCTGGAGACGGACACCACGGGCGCCACGAACGTGAACATCGCGTCGCTGACCGAGGTCGTCCAGCGCAATCCGAACGACGCGGCGGCCTACAACACCCGCGGCGCCGCCTATGCCCGCGCCGGCCAGTTCAGCGACGCCATCGCGGATTTCACCAAGGCGATCCAGATCGACCCGAACTCGGCCTCGGCCTACAACAACCGGGCGCTCGCCAGCCGCCAGATCGGCCGCGACGGCCCCGCGCTGCAGGATTTCACCAAGGCGATCGGCATCGATCCGAATTACGGGCCGGCCTATATCGGCCGCGCCAATGTCGAGCGCGCCCAGGGCAACCTCGACCAGGCGCTCAACGACCTCAACGTCGCGATCCGGCTGATGCCCGAATCGGCCGAGGCCTACCACGCCCGCGGCCTCGTGCGGCAGAAGCAGGGTCAGGAGACCCAGGCGATCGCCGATTTCGACGCCGCCATCGACCGCAACCCCTTCGTGGCCGCGCCCTACGCGGCCCGGGGCCAGAGCCTGATCGCCACCAACCAGTACGCGAAGGCGATCGAGGACTACAACGCGGCGCTCAACGTGAACAACAAGGACGCCACCTCCTGGGCCTATCGCGGCCTGGCCTACGAGAAGCAGGGCCAGCGCAAGGAGGCGACGGAGAATTACCAGCGCGCCGCGACGATCGACCCCAACAATTCCGTCGCCCGGGCCGGTCTCGGCCGGGTGCAGGGCGGGGTGGGCTCGCTGTTCAACTGATCCCGGTCATCCCGCCCCGCCCGCGTCCTGAGGCGGCTTCGCCGCACCTCAGGGTGAGGGCGCGGGTCGGACGGAGGTCTCCCGCCTTCAGGCTGCCAGCAGCCCGTTCTCGTCCTGCGTGATCCGGCGCAGGTGATGGGCGGTGTCGCCGAGCTGGTACTCGATCATGGCGAGCCGCTTGAAGTGGTGGGCGCCGAGATACTCCATGGTCATGCCGATGCCGCCGTGGAGCTGGACCGCCTCCTGGCCGACGAACCGGCAGGCCTTGTTGATCTGCACCTTCACGGCCGACAGGGCCGCGGCCCGCGCCCGCACATCCGACGCGTCGACCATCATGGCGGCGTAGAGCGCCATCGAGCGCGCCTGTTCCAGCTGGATCAGCATGTCCACGGCCCGGTGTTGCAGGGCCTGGAACGAGCCGACGCTGACGCCGAACTGCTTGCGGGTCTTGAGGTACTCCACGGTCAGCTTGTGGAGCGCGTCCATGGAGCCCACCGCTTCGGCGGCGAGCGCCGCGATCCCGTGCTCCACCACCCGCTCCAGCAGGGGCAGGCCGCCTTCCGGATCGCCCAAAGCCGCGTCGGCCGGGAGGGTCACGTCCGAGAAGGCTACCTCGGCGGCCCGGCCGCCATCCTGGGTCGGATAGGCCTCGATCGCGACGCCCGCGGCGTCGGTCGGAACCAGGAACAGGCCGATCCCGTGCGGGTCGCGCCGCTCGCCCGAGACCCGGGCCGAGACCACCATCAGGCCCGCCGCATCGGCATTGGGTACGACGCTCTTGGCGCCGCTCAGCACGAAACCGTCGCCTGAGCGCCGGGCCGTGGTCGCCACGTCGGCGAGGTCGTAGCGGGACTGGCGCTCGGTGTGGGCGAGGGTGAGGCGCAGGTCGCCGGCGACGAGGCCGGGGACGAGGCGCTCCTTCTGGGCCGCGCTGCCGCCGAGACGCAGGGCGGTCGAGCCCAGCACGAGGCTCGCCAGCAGCGGCTCGACCACGAGGTTGCGGCCGACCGCCTCCATGACCAGCATGGTCTCGACCGGGCCGCCGCCGAGGCCGCCTTCCTCCTCCGAGAAGGGCAGGCCGGCGACGCCGAGCTCCGCGAAGGCTGTCCAGCCCTCCGCGGGGAAGCCGAGCGGCGCCTTCAGCCGCGCCTGCCGGCTCTCCAGCGACGGATAGAGGTCGGCGGCGAGCCGCTCGACGCTGTCGCGCAGGAGCGACTGGTCCTCGTTCAGGTCGAAATCCATGGTGTCCCCTTCGCGGATGATCGCGGCAGCGGCGCTCCTTCCACCCATTCCCCTCGTCCCGAGGTGCGGCGCAGCCGCCTCGAAGGAGGGCTCCCGGGATCGCGCGGCCGGCTGGAAGCCTCCTTCGAGGCCCGCTGGCGCGGGCACCTCAGGATGAGGGCGTGGGTGGGATGGAGCGATGACTCACAGCCCCAGGATGCCCTTGGCGATGACGTTGTGCTGGATCTCGTTCGAGCCGCCGTAGATCGAGACCTTGCGGTTGTTGAAATAGCTGGGCGCCGCGGCGTCGACCCAGTCGAAGCCCCCGGGCAGGTTGTTGGCGCCCGCCCCGCGCGCCGGTGCCGCCATCGCAAACGGTCCCGCGAGCTCCACCAGCAGCTCGGTCGCCGCCTGCTGGAGCTGCGAGCCGCGGATCTTGAGCAGCGAGGAGGCCGGGTCGGGCTCGACCGAATCCGCCCTGCCCTGCTTGGCCGCCACCCGCATCTGGGTGATCTCCAGCGCCTTCAGCTCGACCTCGACCTCCGCGACCCGGGCGCGGAAGTCGCGATCGTCCCACATCGAGCCGTCCCCGGCGGGCATCTCCCGGGCGAGGCGCTTGATCCGGGCGATCCGCTCCTTGGTGAGGCCGATCCGGGCGATGCCGGTGCGCTCGTTGGCGAGCAGGAATTTCGCGTAATCCCAGCCCCGGTTCTCCTCGCCCACGAGGTTCTCCACCGGCACCCGGACCGAGTCGAAGAAGACCTCGTTGACCTCGTGCCGCCCCTCCAGGGTGATGATCGGGCGCACGGTGATGCCCGGGCTCGTCATGTCGATGAGGAGAAAGGAGATGCCGCGCTGCTTCTTGGCCTCGAAATCGGTGCGCACGAGGCAGAAGATCCAGTCGGCGTGCTGGCCGAGCGTCGTCCAGGTCTTCTGGCCGTCGACCACGTAATGGTCGCCGTCGCGCACCGCCTTGGTCTTGAGCGAGGCGAGATCGGAGCCGGCCCCGGGCTCCGAGAAGCCCTGGCACCACCAATCGTCGAGATTGGCGGCGCGTGGCAGGAAGCGTTCCTTCTGGTCCTGCCGCCCGAAGGTCGCCAGCACCGGGCCGAACATGTAGCAGTTGAACTGCTGCGGCAGCGGCACCGCCGCCTGGAACAGCTCCTCCGTGTAGATGTAGCGCTGGATCGGGCTCCAGTCCCGGCCGCCCCATTCCTGCGGCCAGTGCGGCACCGCCCAGCCCTTGGCGTTGAGGATCCGCTGGCTGGTGACGTAATCGTCCTTCGAGAGGCTGCGCCCCTCCGAGACCTTGCGGCGGATCTCCGCCGGGATCTCCGTCCGGCAGAAGGTCCGGACCTCGTCGCGGAACGCGATCTCTTCGTCGGTGAAGCGCAGGTCCATCGGCTCAGCTCCGGGCGATCTCGAACAGGCCGGCGCAGCCCTGGCCGCCGGCGACGCACATGGTCACCACGGCGTAGCGCGCCCCGCGGCGGCGGCCCTCCAGCAGGGCATGGCCCACGAGCCGGGCCCCCGACATGCCGAAGGGATGGCCGATCGCGATGGCGCCGCCGTTGACGTTCACCTTCTCCGGGTCGATCCCGAGCTTGTCGCGGCAATAGACCGACTGGGACGCGAAGGCCTCGTTCAGCTCCCACAGGTCGATGTCGGCGACGCTGAGCCCCTGCCGCTCCAGGAGCCGCGGCACCGCGAAGACCGGGCCGATGCCCATCTCGTCCGGTCCGCAGCCCGCCGAGGCGAAGCCCCGGAAGATCCCGAGCGGCTCGAGCCCCCGCCGCGCCGCCGCGTCGGCCGACATCAGCACGCTGGCCGAGGCCCCGTCCGAGAGCTGGCTGGCATTGCCCGCCGTGATGAAGGCGCCCTCCCCGCGCACGGGCTTGAGCTTGGCGAGACCCTCCAGGGTCGTGTCCGGCCGGTTGCCCTCGTCCTTGGAAAGACGCGTCTCGACCTCCCGGGTCTCGCCGGTGGCCTTGTCGGTCACCGCCATCACGGCGCTCATCGGGACGATCTCGTCGTCGAACAGCCCGCGCCCCTGCGCGTCCGCGGTGCGGCGCTGGCTCTCCAGGGCGAAACGGTCCTGCGCCTCCCGGGAGATGCCGTAGCGTTCCGCCACGATGTCGGCGGTCTCGATCATCGGCATGTAGATCGCCGGCAGATGCGCCTCCAGCCACGCGTTGCGGGTCAGCTCGCGCTGGACCTTCGGCTGGACGAGGCTGATCGACTCGACGCCGCCGGCCACCGCCACCGGCACGCCGTCGAGGATGATCCGGCGCGCGGCACTGGCGATCGCCTCCAGGCCCGAGGCGCAGAAGCGCGAGACGGTGACGCCGGCCGACTCGACCGGGATCCCCGCCACGAGCGCCGCGTGGCGGGCGACGTTGCCGCCCGTGGCGTTCTCCGGATAGCCGCAGCCGAGCACCACCTCCTCGACCGCCTCGGGCTCCAGGCGCGCCCGGTCCAGGGCGCCGCGGATCGCGTGGGCGGCGAGGTCGGCGCCGCGGGTGAGGTTCAGGGCGCCGCGATGGGCCTTGCCGATGGGCGTGCGGGCGGTCGCGACGATCACCGCGTCGGTCATGATCTCTCTCCGGCTCAGGCGTTCTTCAGGCCGGCGAAGCGGCCGCCCTCGGCGGCGAGGCGCTTCAGGAGCGGCGCCGGCTCCTGGCTGTCGTCGCCGGTCTCCCGGGCGAACCGGGACAAGGCCTCGGCGATCGTGTTCAGCCCGACCGTGTCGGCCCAGTGCATCGGGCCGCCGCGCCAGGCCGGCCAGTTGTAGCCGTTGATCCAGATCGTATCGATGTCGCCGGGCCGCGCCGCGATGCCCTCCTCCAGGATCCGCGCGCCCTCGTTGACCATCGGGTACATGAGCCGCGCGACGATCTCGTCGGCCGTGAAGTGGCGGCGAGTGACGCCGTGCTCGGCGGCGACCCGCGCGATCAGCGCCTCGACCTCCGGATCGCGCGTGCCGGTGCGGGCGCCGTCCGGGTAGAGGTAGAAGCCGCGGCCGGTCTTCTGGCCGTAGCGGCCCATCTCGGCGAGGGAATCGGCGACCGGCGCGCGGCCGCCGAAATCCTTGCGGGAGCGCCAGCCGATATCGAGCCCCGCGAGGTCGCCCATGGCGAAGGGGCCCATCCGGAAGCCGAAACCGGTGACCGCCGCGTCGACCTCGTGGGGGAGCGCGCCCTCGAGCAGCAGCCGCTCGCCGGCCCGGCTGCGGCGCTCCAGCATGCGGTTGCCCACGAAGCCGAAGCAGACGCCCACCGTCACCGGCAGCTTGTTGAGGCGCTTGCCGAGATCGAGGGCGGTGGCGAGGACGTCCGGGGCGGTCTTCTCGGCCCGGACCACCTCCACGAGGCGCATGACGTTGGCCGGGCTGAAGAAGTGCAGGCCGAGCACGTCCTGCGGCCGGCTCGTGACCGCCGCGATGGCGTTGACGTCGAGGTAGGAGGTGTTCGTCGCCAGGATCGCCCCGGGCTTGGCGACCTGATCGAGCCTGGAAAAGATCTCGCGCTTGACGCCCATATCCTCGAAGGCGGCCTCGATCACGATGTCGGCCTGGCCTGCGTGCTCCAGGCCGATCGCCCCGGTGATCCGGCCGATCCGCTCGTCGCGCTGGGCCTCGGTGATCGAGCCGCGCTTGGCCGAGCCGGCATAGAGGCCCTTCACCCGGTCGAGGCCGCGCGCCAGGGCGCCCTCCTCCGTCTCGATCACCGTCACCGGGATCCCGGCATTGGCGAAGCACATGGCGATGCCGCCGCCCATCGTGCCGGCGCCGATCACGGCGGCCGTGTGGATGGGGCGCCGCGGCGTGTCCTTCGGCAGGCCGGGCACCCGGGCCGCCTCGCGCTCGGCGAAGAAGGCGTAGCGCAGGGCCTTGGAGCGCGGATCCTCCACCAGGGCGCGGAACTCGGCCCGTTCCACCGCCACCGCGGCGTCGAAATCCTGCTCCAGGCCGGCGCGCACGGCCCGCACCAGGGCGTGGACGTTGGTGGCCTCGGGATCGCGCTTCATCGCCTCGGCGGCCTGTGCCTCGAACCGGTCGCGGGCCTCCGGCGTCAGCTTGTCCGACCGGTCGCGCACCCGCGGCAGGGTGCCCGAATCGGCGATCTCCAGGGCGCGGGTGCGGGCTTCCGCCACGAGGTCGCCGAGCACCACGGAATCCACGATGCCGAGGGACGCGGCCTTCTCGGCGGTGACCGGCTCGCCGGTGAGCATCATCGGGAAGGCGGCGTCGGGCCCGATCAGGCGCGGCAGGCGCTGCGTGCCCCCGGCCCCCGGGATGATGCCGAGCTTGATCTCCGGCAGGCCGATCCGGGCGGCGGGCGCCGCGACCCGGCCGTGGCAGGCCATCGCCAACTCGAGGCCGCCGCCGAGCGCCGCGCCGCCGATGGCCGCGACCACCGGCTTCGGGCTCGCGTCGAGCCGATCCAGGACATCCGGCAGGCTCGGCGGGCGCTGCGGCTTGCCGAACTCGGTGATGTCGGCCCCGCCCACGAACACCTTGCCCGCGGCGGCCAGCACGATGGCGCGTACCGCATCGTCCGCGATGGCCTTCGCCAGGGCCTCGTCGAGGGCCGCCCGCAGCGCGGCGCCGAGCGCGTTGACCGGCAGGTTGGCGAGCGTGAGCACGGCCACGCCGCCATCGACCTCCTGACGAACCACCCGGGACTCCCTCGTTGTTCTGCACTGCAGAATGACGGCCTGAATTTCGGCCGGATGTTGGTCCGGGGCGCCGTTGCCGTCAAGAACGGATGACGTCCAACGTCACGTCCCGCCGGAGCGTTCTGCAATGCAGAAGACCGTTGGCCGGCAGGTTTGACCGCCGCCCCGGGGCCATGCCATCAAAACGGCCCCGGGTGAGACTCGGTTGCGGTCGCCGGGCGATCAAAGGCCGGGCTGCCGGAGGCAGGGGGAGGATCGCGGTGCGCGGCATCGATCGGGGCGAGCGGCCCGCGGGCGCCTGTCCGGCGCGGAATCGGGCGTCGGGGAGCGGGCGGTGAGCGACGGTCCCGAGCAGACCTTCGCCGGGCGCCTGCCCGAGGCCCTGCGCGGCCGGCTCGTCCTGCCGGTGATCTGCGCGCCGATGTTCATCGTCTCCGGGCCGGACCTGGTGATCGCCCAGTGCCTGTCGGGCGTGGTCGGCTCCTTCCCCGCCCTCAACGCGCGGCCGGCCGAAGTGCTGGACGAATGGCTCACGCGGATCACCCGCACCCTCGCCGAGGCCCGGGCGGCGGACCCCGCGAAACGGATCGCCCCCTTCGCGGTGAACCAGATCGTCCACGCCTCCAACGACCGGCTAGCGCAGGATGTCGAGGCCTGCGTCCGGCACCGGGTGCCGATCATCATCACCTCGCTGCGGGCGCCGGACGCGGTGATCCGCCCGGTCCAAGCCTATGGCGGCGTGGTGTTCCACGACGTCACCAACGTCCGCCACGCCGAGAAGGCGCTCGAGGCGGGAGTCGACGGGCTGATCCTGGTCTGCGCCGGGGCAGGCGGACATGCGGGGACGCTGAGCCCCTTCGCCCTCGTCGGCGAGATCCGGCGGTTCTACGACGGGCCGCTGATCCTGTCGGGGGCGATCACCTCGGGCTCGGCGATCCTGGCCGCCCAGGCGATGGGCGCCGACCTCGCCTATATGGGCACCCGCTTCATCGCCACCCGGGAGGCGAACGCGGCGCCCGCCTACAAGGACATGATCGCCGACAGCGCGGCCGCCGACATCCTCTACACCCCCTACTTCACCGGGGTGCCGGGCAATTACCTGACGCCGAGCATCCGCGCCGCCGGGCTCGATCCCGAGGCGCTGCCGGTGCGCGACAAGACCGCCATGAACTTCGGCAGCGGCAGCGTGAAGGCCTGGCGCGACGTCTGGGGGGCCGGCCAGGGGGTCGGCACGATCGCGGACGCCCCGGCCACCGCCGACCTCGTCGCCCGGCTCGCCCGGGAATACGCGGCGGCGCGGGCGCGGATGGCCCACCTGTCGGGGCCGTATGCGGGCGAGGTGATCCCGTGAGCGTCCGTGTCTCCGATCCGGAGCCCGGGATCCGGCTCGTCACCATCGACCGGCCGGAGCGGCGCAACGCCCTCGACCGGGCGACCTATGCGGGCCTGACCGCCGCCTTCGCGGCGGCGGGCCCGGACGCGGACGTGCGCGTCGTGGTGCTCACCGGCGCGGGCGGCTGCTTCACCGCCGGCAACGATCTCAAGGATTTCCAGGACGTCGAGACCGGGGGCGACAGCCCCGGCCTGACCTTCCTCAAGAGCCTGCGCGCCTGTCCGAAGCCGGTCGTGGCGGCGGTCGAGGGGCACGCGGTCGGCATCGGCACGACGCTGCTCCTGCATTGCGATCTCGCCTATGCGGGGGACGGCGCCCGGTTCCGCCTGCCGTTCACGGCGCTCGGCCTCAGCCCGGAGGGCGGAGCGAGCTACCTGCTGCCGCTGGTGGCGGGCTCGAAGCGCGCGGCCGAGCTCCTGCTGCTCGGCGAGCCCTTCACGGCCGCGGACGCGGCATCGGCCGGCCTCATCAACGCCGCCGTCGCCGAGGGAGCGGCCCTGGAGACCGCGGTGGCCAGGGCGCGGTCGCTCGCCGCCCTGCCCCGGGTCTCGGTCGCCGCCACCAAGCGCGCCCTGCGCCGGGGCCAGGATGACAGCGTCGACCGCGCGCTCGCCGAGGAGGCGGAGGTCTTCCACGCGCTCCGCCGGGGCCCGGAGGCACAGGCGGCCTTCGCGGCGTTCCTGCGCCGATGACAGCCGGGGCGCCGATGATGGCGGGGGACACGACGGCGCTGACCGAAACCGACGAGGCCGTTCCCGGTCCGGACGGTGCCAAGGAGGACCGTCACTTCGTCACGGCTCTGGCCCGGGGGCTCGCGGTGCTGGCCTGCTTCGGCCCGGGCCGGACGAGCCTCGCCAACCACGACATCGCGGCGGCCTGCGGCTTGCCGCGCTCCACCGTGTCGCGGCTCACCTACACGCTGACCAAGCTCGGCTACCTGCAGCATAGGCCCGAGATCGGCCGCTACCAGCTCGGCACCGCGACCATCGCGCTCAGCTCGGCCGCTCTGGGCGGGCTCGACGTGCGCGCCATCGCCCGGCCGGTGCTGCGGGCTGTCGCCGAGGCGGCGAACGCCTCGGTGGGGCTCGGGGTGCGCGACCGACTCAGCATGCGCTACGTCGATTGCCAGCGGGGGCCGGCCGCGATCTCGCTGAACCTCGATACCGGCTCGCGCATCTCCCTCGCGCGCAGCGCCATGGGCCGCGCCTACGTGGCGGTGTGCCCGGACCGGGAGCGCGAACGCATCTACGAGGACCTGAAGGCGCTGGACCCGGTGGCCTGGCCCGCCCTGCGGGCCGGCCTCGACCGGGCGGTGGCGGAGCACCGGGAGATCGGCTGCTGCACCTCGTTCGGCGAATGGCAGGAGACCGTCTGCGCCATCGCGGTCGGGTTCTATCCCGGCGGCGGTCTGCCGCCCATGTCGGTCAATTGCGGCGCCCCCACCGTCATCACCGACGCCCGCTTCCTCATGGAGGTGGCGCGCCCGAAACTCATCGAAGCCGTGCGCAGCCTCGACGGCGTCATGGGAGCCTGAGGATTTTCGTGATGGATGCCGACACCACCGCCGACCTGCCCCTTGCCGGGATCCGCGTCCTCGACCTCTCCCGGGTCCTGGCGGGACCCTGGTGCGCGCAGGTGCTGGGCGACCTCGGCGCCGACGTGATCAAGGTCGAGCACCCGGAGCGCGGCGACGACACCCGCGACTGGGGCGTGCCGACGAGCCCCGGCAACACCTCGTATTTCGACAGCGTCAACCGCAACAAGCGCTCGATCGGCGTCGATCTCGCCACACCCGAGGGTCTGGCGATCGTGAAGGCGCTGGCCCGCGAGAGCGACGTGCTGGTGCAGAACTTCAAGACCGGCGGGGCCGAGAAGCTCGGCCTCGGCTACGCGGATCTGTCGGCGGAGAATTCCGGGCTGATCTACTGCTCCATCGCCGGCTACAGCTCAGACGGCTCGGAGGCCGGCCGGCCCGGCTACGACCTCGTGGTGCAGGGCGAATCCGGCGTGATGGCGCTCAACGGCGAGGCCGGGGGCCCGCCGCTGAAATTCGGGGTCGCGGCCGTCGACCTGTTCACCGGGCAGTTCGCCGCCCAGGCCGTGCTCGCGGCCCTGTTCCAGCGGGAGCGCACCGGGCGCGGCAAGACGATCGATCTCGCGCTGTTCGATTGCGGCGTGGCGCTGACCTCCTATTACGGCCTGGAGGCGCTCGCCCGGGGCATCGACCCGCCGCGCTACGGCAACGCCCATCCGTCGATCGTGCCCTACGGGGTGTTCGAGGCCGCCGACGGCCCCCTGGTGATCACGGTGGGCAACAACGGCCAGTACCGCCGCTTCTGCGAGCAGGTGCTGGAGCGCCCCGACCTCGTCGCCGATCCGCGCTTTGCCACCAACCTCGACCGCTCGCGGAACCGCGCCGCCTTCATCCCGGTGCTGGAGGCCGCCCTCGCCCAATGGCAGCGCGCGCCGCTGATCGCCCGGCTGCGGGCGGCGGGCATTCCCTGCGGCGAGGTGATGGGCCTGCGCGAGGCGCTGACCTGCGACCGGGCCCGGGAGGCCGGGCTCGTGGTGGAGGCCTCGGAGAAGGCGCATGTGATCGCCCCGCCCTACCGGCTCGACGGCCGGCGGCTGCCGGTCCGGCGCATGCCGCCGCGGCTGGGCGAGTCCAGCCGGGAGATCCTGGCGGAGCAGCTGGACTACCCGGACGGGGCGCGGGACGCGCTGATGGCGAAGGGGGTGGTGCGCTAGGGCCGGGAGCCCGTCGGCCTGATTCCGGCCGGGCACCGCTCGGGCGGGTGTCGGCAGACCTGCCGGCCGCAGCGCGCCTCCCCCGGAAGGACGGGGCGCCGGGCCTCATCCGGCGACGCCTGACCTCGCCAGTCGCGCGCGGGCATCGTCCATCACCCGCGTCAGGGACAGGTCCCAGTCGACATGCGGCTGCCAGCCGGTGGCGGCGTGCAGGCGTCCGGCATCGCCGGCGGCCAGCGGGATCTCGGCCGGCCGCACCCGCTCGGGCGCGACGCGGATCTCGAACGGCACCCGCGCGCGGGCGCGCAGGCCGTCCAGCACGCTCGCGATGGTCCGCGGCTCGCCCGAGCTGATGTTGAACACGCTCCCGTCCGCCAGGGATTCCGCCCGGCCGATCAGGTCGGCATAGGCGTGCGCCACGTCCGCCACATCGAGGAAGTCGCGGTACGAGGAGAGATTGCCGACCGCGAGGGAGGGCGGCACCAGCCCGGCCTCGATCCGGGCGATCTGCCCGGCGAAGGAGGCCACGACGAAGCGCTCGTCCTGGCCCGGGCCGATATGGTTGAACGGCCGCAGCACGACGAGCTTCACGCCGATCCGGGGCAGCAGGTCGCGCAGCAGCTGCTCGCCGACCCATTTCGACCGCGCATAGGTGTTGCGCGGCACCGGCTCGGCCGCCTCCGTGAGGGCGTGGCCCGCCAGGAAGGCGCTGCCGTAGACCTCACCGGTGCTGACGAAGAAGAACGTGCAGCCCGGCACCGCCTCCACGGCCGCGACGAGGTTCATCAGGCCGTTGACGTTCACCCGCCAGGTCTGCGCCGGCCCGCTGGCGGAATCCGCCACCGAGGCGAGGCCCGCGAGATGCAGGATCGCGGTCGGCCGGAAGCGCGCCACGAAGCCGCTGAGCGCGGCCTCATCGAGGAGGTCGACGGTCTCGTAGGTGACGCCCTCCGGCAGGGCCGGTGGCGCGCCCCGCCC
>CAXDNE010000227.1:0-12143 GCA_963990595.1 uncultured Methylobacterium sp. | reverse complement strand
ACCGCTCGGACCTCGTCTACGCGATCTGCCACCTGCTCGGCCTGCGCGCGCAGGCGCCGAAGCTGGCGGCTGCGAAGGCGGCGTAAGCGCACGGCCGCCTCCCACAGCACCTCATCCTGAGGTGCCCTGAGCGATCCCGATTGCCTGGGGCGTCGCGGGAGGCCCTCAGCGGGCGCACGGATTTCTGGAGGCCTCCTTCGAGACCTCCGATTCGCTCCGACACCTCAGGACGAGGTGATCTGACAGGACGCATGATGACCGATTTTCCCCGCGTCGACGGCACCGAGATCGCCCAGGCCCTGCGCCGACGGGCGGCCGAGAAGATCCTCGTCCTCGACGGGGCGATGGGCACGGTGATCCAGCGGCTGAAGTTCTCGGAGGAGGATTTCCGCGGTGACCGCTTCAAGGATCACGGGCACGATCAGAAGGGCAACAACGACCTGCTGATCCTGACCCAGCCCGACGCGATCCGGCAGATCCACCTCGACTACTTCCTGGCCGGCGCCGACGTCTGCGAGACCAACACCTTCTCGGGCACGACCATCGCCCAGGCCGATTACGGCATGGAATCGATCATCCACGAGCTGAACGCCGAGGGCGCGCGGCTCGCCCGCGAGGCCGCCAAGCTCGCCGAGGCGCAGGACGGCCGCCGCCGCTTCGTGGCCGGGGCCATCGGCCCGACGAACCGCACGCTCTCGATCTCGCCCGACGTGAACAACCCGGGCTTCCGGGCCGTGACCTTCGACCAGGTGAAGCAGGCCTACGTGGAGCAGGTCCGCGGCCTGATCGACGGCGGCGCCGAGCTGATCCTGATCGAGACCATCTTCGACACGCTGAACGCCAAGGCCGCGGTGGCGGCGGCGTGGCAGGTCTTCGACGAGACCGGCATCCGCCTGCCGATCCAGATCTCCGGCACCATCACCGACCTGTCGGGCCGCACCCTGTCGGGCCAGACCCCGGCGGCCTTCTGGCACTCGCTGCGGCATTCCGAGCCGCTGACCTTCGGCCTCAACTGCGCGCTCGGCGCCCGCGAGATGCGCGGCCACATCGCCGAGCTGTCGCGGATCTGCGACACGCTGGTCTGCGCCTACCCGAATGCCGGCCTGCCGAACGAGTTCGGCCTCTACGACGAGAGCCCGGAGGCGATGGGCAAGCTGGTCGGCGAGTTCGCCGAATCCGGCCTCGTCAACATGGTCGGCGGCTGCTGCGGCACCACCCCGGACCACATCCGGGCCATCGCGGAGGCCGTCGCCGGCAAGGCGCCGCGGCCGATCCCCGAGGTGCCGCGCCTGATGCGGCTCTCGGGCCTGGAGCCCTTCGTGCTCACGAAGGAGATCCCCTTCGTCAACGTCGGCGAGCGCACGAACGTCACCGGCTCGGCCAAGTTCCGCAAGCTCATCACCAACGGCGATTACGCGGCGGCGCTGGACGTCGCCCGCGATCAGGTGGCGGCCGGCGCCCAGGTGATCGACGTCAACATGGACGAGGGGCTGCTCGATTCCCAGAAGGCGATGGTCGAGTTCCTGAACCTCGTCGCCGCCGAGCCCGACATCGCCCGCGTGCCCGTGATGGTCGATTCCTCGAAGTTCGAGGTGATCGAGGCGGGCTTGAAGTGCCTGCAGGGCAAGCCGATCGTGAACTCGATCTCCATGAAGGAGGGCGAGGAGAAGTTCATCCACGACGCCAAGGTCTGCCGCTCCTACGGCGCCGCCGTGGTGGTCATGGCCTTCGACGAGCAGGGCCAAGCCGACACGCAGGCGCGCAAGGTCGAGATCTGCACGCGCGCGTACAAGATCCTCACCGAGCAGGTCGGCTTCCCGCCCGAGGACATCATCTTCGACCCGAACATCTTCGCGGTCGCCACCGGAATCGAGGAGCATAACGGCTACGGCGTCGCCTTCATCGAGGCGACCCGCCAGATCCGCGAGACCCTGCCGCACGTCCACGTCTCGGGCGGCGTCTCGAACCTGTCCTTCGCGTTCCGCGGCAACGAGCCGGTGCGCGAGGCGATGCACGCGGTGTTCCTGTTCCACTGCATCCAGGCGGGCATGGACATGGGCATCGTCAATGCCGGCCAGCTCGCCGTCTACGACGAGATCCCGGCGGAGCTGCGCGAGCTGTGCGAGGACGTGGTCCTCAACCGCCGCGACGATTCCACCGAGCGCCTGCTGGAAGCCGCCGAGCGGTTCAAGACCGGCGCCTCGGCCCAGGCCAAGACCGCTGACCTGTCCTGGCGCGAGGCCAGCGTCGAGAAGCGCATCGAGCACGCGCTGGTCAACGGCATCACCGAGTACATCATCGCCGACGCCGAGGAGGCCCGGAAACAGGCGGAGCGGCCGCTCCACGTCATCGAGGGCCCGCTGATGGCCGGCATGAACGTGGTCGGCGACCTGTTCGGCTCCGGCAAGATGTTCCTGCCGCAGGTGGTGAAATCCGCCCGCGTGATGAAGCAGGCGGTGGCCTATCTCGAGCCGTTCATGGAGGAGGAGAAGCTGGCCAACGGTGGCGACGGCAAGCGCCAGGCCGCCGGCAAGGTGCTGATGGCCACCGTGAAGGGCGACGTCCACGACATCGGCAAGAACATCGTCGGCGTCGTGCTGGCCTGCAACAACTACGAGATCATCGATCTCGGCGTGATGGTGCCGGCCGCCAAGATCCTGGAGACCGCCAAGCGCGAGAAGGTCGACATCGTCGGCCTGTCGGGCCTGATCACCCCGTCGCTCGACGAGATGGTCCATGTGGCCGGCGAGATGGAGCGCGAGGGTCTCGACGTGCCGCTGCTGATCGGCGGCGCCACCACGAGCCGCGTCCACACGGCGGTGAAGATCCACCCCGCCTACGCCAAGGGGCAGGCGGTCTACGTCACCGACGCGAGCCGCGCGGTCGGCGTGGTGTCGAGCCTGATCTCCCAGGAGACCCGGGGCGCCACGATCGAGAAGGTGCGGGCCGAGTACGCCAAGGTCGCCGCCGCCCATAAGCGCTCCGAGGCCGACAAGCAGCGGCTTCCGATCGCCAAGGCGCGGACCAACGCCTTCAAGATCGACTGGTCGGCCTACAAGCCGGCCAAGCCGAGCTTCACCGGCACAAGGGTCTACGGCTCCTACGAGGTCGCCGACCTCGTGCCCTATATCGACTGGACGCCGTTCCTGCAGACCTACGAGTTCAAGGGCCGCTTCCCGGCGATCCTGGACGATCCCGAGCAGGGCCCGGCCGCCCGCGCCCTCTACGAGGACGCGCAAGGGATGCTGAAGCAGATCGTGGAGGAGCGCTGGTTCAACCCGAAGGCGGTGATCGGCTTCTGGCCGGCCAACAGCGTCGGCGACGACATCGTGCTCTACACCGGCGAGAGCCGCGCGGAGCGGCTCGCCACCTTCCACGGCCTGCGCCAGCAGCTCTCGAAGCGCGACGGGCGCTCGAACACCTGCCTGTCGGACTTCGTGGCCCCGGCCGAGACCGGCATCGCCGACTATGTCGGCGGCTTCGTGGTCACGGCCGGCCTGGAGGAGGTGCGCATCGCCGAGCGGTTCGAGCGGGCGAACGACGATTACCGCGCCATTCTCGTGAAGGCGCTGGCCGACCGCATCGCCGAGGCCTTCGCCGAGCGCATGCACGAGCGGGTGCGCAAGGAGTTCTGGGGCTACGCGGCCGACGAGACCTTCTCGGCCGAGGAGCTGGTCCTGGAGAAATACGACGGCATCCGCCCGGCCCCGGGCTATCCGGCCCAGCCCGACCACACCGAGAAGACCACGCTGTTCGACCTGCTCAAGGCCGAGAGCCGGATCGGCGTGAAGCTCACCGAATCCTACGCCATGTGGCCGGGCTCGTCGGTGTCGGGGATCTACATCGCCCACCCGGAGGCGCATTATTTCGGCGTCGCCAAGGTGGAGCGCGATCAGGTCGAGGATTACGCCGCCCGCAAGGGGATGGATATCCGCGAGGTCGAGCGCTGGCTCGGGCCGATCCTGAACTATGATCCGGCGCGGTATCTGGCGCAGGCGGCGGAGTAGGGGCGGGGGCTGACCGCACCACAAGACCATCCGGTCTCAGGCCGGGGCGCAGATCCCCTCTCCCGAACGGGAGAGGGGGCGCGTCGCGCGCCCTCAGCAGGTCCCCGCGCCGCGCGTGTTCACGTACAGCGCGTAGACCGAGTGCGTCGACGTCATCAGCAGCAGGTTGCGGTTGAGCCCGCCGAAGCACAGGTTGGCGCAGCGCTCGGGCAGGCGGATCCGGCCGATCAGCTTGCCCTGCGGCGACAGCACGATGACCCCGTCCTCGGCCTCGCTCATGCCCCAGCCGCACCAGAGGTTGCCATCGACATCGGCCCGGAACCCGTCCGGCGTGCCGGTGCCGGCATCGTAGAAGACGCGGCCATTGGCGGTCTTCGTGCCGTTCTCGACGACGTCGTAGACGCGGATCAGGCGGTTGGGCTTCGCCCGGGCCTCGATCAGGTAGAGCTTCGACTCGTCGGGGGAGAAGCAGAGCCCGTTCGGCCCCGCCACGCCCTCGACCACGACGCCGGCCTGGCCCGTCTTCGGATCGATCCGGTAGACGTTGCCCGGAAGCTCCGGCGCGGCCATCGATTCGTGCGGGTTCGGCCCGAAGGCCGGATCGGTGAACCAGATTGCGCCGTCGGAATGGCAGACCACGTCGTTGGGCGAGTTCAGCGGCTTGCCGTCGAACCGGTCCATCAGCGTGGTGATGGTGCCGTCGTGCTCGGTCCGGGTGACGCTGCGGGTCTTGTGCTGGCAGGTGATCAGCCGCCCCTGCCGGTCGCGGGTGTTGCCGTTGGCGTAGTTCGACGGCTTGCGGAAGACCGAGAGCGCGCCGGACGCCTCCTCCCACTTCATGATCCGGTCGTTGACCACGTCGCTGAACAGCAGCGATCCCATGTCGCCGAACCAGACCGGCCCCTCGGCCCAGCGCAAGCCCGTGGCGATCCGCTCCACCGTCGCCGAGGCGAGCCGGTACTTGGCGAAGGCGGGGTCCAGCACCTCCACGGCCGGGTCCGGCACCCGCTGCGACGGTTCCCATCCCGCCCCGGCCGCCCGCGCGGCCCCGAGCAGGGCCGCTCCGGCGAGCAGGCCCCTGCGCGCGATCATCGTCATGTAACCTCCCTGTGATGCGGCCCGCCGCCTGTTCCCGACGGAGGGGACCGGTCAGTGAATCTCGGGCTCCGGGATGCCGCCCGCGCCTTCCAGAAAATCGAAGTCGCAGCCCTCATGCGCCTGCCGCACGTGCTGGGCGAAGAGGCGGTTGTAGCCGCGGGGATAGGCCCGGTCCGGCGGCCGGAACGCCGCCACCCGGGCGGCGATCTCGGCATCGTCCAGGTGCAGGTGGATCCGCCGTCCCGGCACGTCGACCGTGATCAGGTCGCCGTTGCGGACCGCCGCGAGCGGACCGCCGGCCGCCGATTCCGGCGCGACATGCAGGATGCAGGCGCCGTAGCTGGTGCCGCTCATCCGCGCGTCCGAGATCCGCACCATGTCGCGCACGCCCTGCCGGAGCAGCACCTTGGGGATCGGCAGCATGCCCCATTCCGGCATGCCGGGGCCGCCGATCGGGCCGGCATTGCGCAGGATCATCACGTGGTCGGGCGTAACGTCGAGGTCGAGGTCGTTCACCGCCGCGTTCATGGCGTCGTAGCTGTCGAAGACCAGCGCGGGACCGGTATGCTGGAGGAAGCGCGGGTCGGCGGCGGGCGGCTTGATCACGCAGCCGTCCGGGGCGAGGTTGCCGTAGAGGATCGCGGTCCCGCCCAGGGCCACGATGGGCCTGTCCAGCGGGCGGATCACGTCGTCGTTGAACACCGTCATGCCGGCCAGCCCGTCGCCGATCGTGCCGCCGGTGACCGAGCGGGCCTCGAGGTGGAGGAGGGGGGACAGGCGCGCCATCAGGGCGCGGATCCCGCCGGCGATGTGGAAATCCTCCATGAGCCACTGGCCCGACGGCCGGAGATTGGCGATCACCGGCACCTTTTGGGCGAAATCGTCGAACTCGGTGAGCTTCACCGGTATGCCGGCCCGGCCCGCCATGGCCACGAGGTGGATCATCGCGTTGGTGGAGCCGGCGAGCGCGTTGTGGACCACGAGGGCGTTGTCGATCGAGCGCCGGTCGAGGATGTCGGCGGGCTTCAGGTCCTCCCAGATCATCTCCACGATGCGCCGGCCGCAGGCGCTGGCCATGCGGGGATGGTCGGCATCGGCCGCCGGGATCGAGGCCGCGCCCGGCAGTGACAGGCCCATCGCCTCGGTGATCGCCGTCATGGTCGAGGCCGTGCCCATGGTCATGCAGGTGCCGGCGGAGCGGGCGATGCCCGCCTCCATGTCGTTCCACTGCTGCGTGGTGATGTTCCCGGCTTCCTTCTCGGCCCAGTACTTCCAGACATCCGAGCCCGAGCCGAGGATCGTCCCGCCGAAATGGCCGCGCATCATCGGCCCCGCCGGCATGAAGATCATCGGAAGGTTCATGGAGATGCCGCCCATGACGGTGCCCGGCGTGGTCTTGTCGCAGCCGCCCATCAGCACCGCGCCGTCCACCGGGTGCTGCCGCAGCAGCTCCTCAACCTCCATCGCCAGGAGGTTGCGGTAGAGCATCGTGGTCGGCTTGACGAAGTTCTCGGACAACGAGAGCGCCGGCAACTCGATCGGGAACCCGCCCGCCTGCCAGACGCCGCGCTTCACGTGCTCGACCCGCGCGCGGAAATGCTGGTGACAGGGGTTGATGTCGCTCCACGTGTTGATGATGCCGACCACCGGCTTGTCGCTGAAGTCCGCGCGCTCGTAGCCCATCTGGAGCATGCGCGAGCGGTGGCCGAAGCTGCGCAGGTCGGTGGCGCCGAACCAGCGCTGGCTGCGCAGCTCGGCCAGGGTCTTCTTGCGCGCGGTCATCGCGATCTCTCCGGTCTCACGCGTTCGGGCAGGCGGGATGGGCTGCGCCGACCTGCGGACCGGCCGACGCGCAGCCCGGCCGGTCCGAGAAGACGGTGAGGACGGCCGACGGGCTCACCGGCCGGTCCGCGTCCGCCACGCGGCGAAGTCGGCGAGGCTCTGCTCGTCGGTGGCTGGATAGAGGCCGAGGATCGAGCGGCCCTTGCGCACCTCCTCGGTCACGAAATCCTCGTAGGCGGTCATCTCGACCGCCTCGTCGGCAATCTCGTCGGCGAGATGGGCGGGGATCACCGCCACGCCATCGCCGTCGCCCACGATCACGTCGCCGGGGAAGACCGGCGCGTCGCCGCAGCCGATCGGCACGTTGATGTCGATGGCTTGGTGAATGGTCAGGTTGGTGGGTGCCGAGGGCCGCACGTGGTAGCTCGGCATGGCGAGCTGGGCGATCTCGTCCGCATCGCGGAAGCCGCCATCCGTGACGAGCCCCGCGCAGCCCCGCACCATCAACCGTGTGGCCAGGATCGAGCCCGCGGAGGCTGCCCGGGCGTCCTTGCGGCTGTCGATCACCATCACGGCGCCGGACGGGCACTCCTCCACGGCCTTGCGCTGCGGGTGCGAGCGGTCGCGGAACACGGTGATCGGGTTCAGGTCTTCGCGAGCCGGGATGTAGCGCAGGGTGAACGCCGCGCCGACCATCATGCCGCCCCCGGCCTTGAGGGGTCGGACGCCCTGGATCATCTGGTTGCGGAAGCCCCGTTTGTAGAGGGCGGTCATCACCGTCGCCGTGCTGACGGTCTTGAGCTTGTCGCGCGTCTGTGTGGACAATCCGCCCATCCGCATCCTCCTCCCGCCGGCCGCGTCGCGGCCTCTCTCGGACCGTCGACCTGTTCGACCGCTCTGAGCGCAGAGTGATATCCCAGGCCTTGAGTAGGAGGCGCTCCGGGGCCATTGTCAACCGGCACACGGGGCGCCGGACCGGGTCTGATCCCGACGGCGCATGCGGTGGCCGGATCGAGAAGAGCGATGGCTGGGATCGACGGGAGCGCGGCCATGCCGGAGGCGAGACGGCAACGCTCGTTGGCCGAGACCGCCTACGACGCCATCGAGCAGATGATCATCAGCCGCCGCCTCGCGCCGGGCGCGATGGTCTCGGAGGGCGAACTGGGCGAAGAGCTGGCTCTCGGACGCACCCCGGTCCGCGAGGCGCTGGCGCGCCTCAAGACGATCGGATTCGTCGAGGTGCATCCGCGCCGCGGCGTGCTCGTCACCCACGTCGACATCATCAAGCATCTCGAATTGCTCGAAGTCCGGCGCCCGCTGGACGAGACCGTGGCCCGCTGCGCGATCGCGCGGGGCACGGAGGCGGACATGGCGATCCTGCGGGACCGCGTCGCCGGGCTGGGCGCGGCCGCGGCCTCGCGGGATCGCGAGAGCTATTTTCGGATCAAGCGGGCGCTGCACGAAGCCATGGTCGGGGCGGCCTACAACCCGACGCTGACCGGCACCATGGCGGCGCTCCACGCCCAGTCGCGGCGCTTCTGGTACACCTACGAGCCGACCGCCAGCTTCATCGACTGTGCCGGCATCCATGCCGCGATCGTGTCGGGCGTGGCGGCCCGCGACTCCGCGGCGGCGCTTGCCGGCATCGGCACCCTGTTCGACTTTCTCGACCAGATGACCCGCCGAGCCCTCGACCGCCGGCCTCTCGTCTGACAGGTTGAGGCAACCCGGACTGTTTTCGCGCGCCTGAGATATCAGACGCATCTCACCGAGGACGAAGGCCGGGACGTCCGCCGGCCGGGATCGAGATCCGCCGGCACGGCCTGATCGCCAGGGAGACACGGCTTGAGCGGATTGCCCACACGCACCGGCGCCCAGGTGCTCGTCGATCAGCTTCTCGCGCAGGGCGTGGAGCGCGTCACCTGCGTCCCGGGCGAGAGCTACTTGGCGGTGCTCGACGCGCTGCGCGACAGCGGCATCGACGTTCTGGTCTGCCGGCAGGAGGGCGGCGCGGCGATCATGGCGGAGGCTGCCGGCAAGCTCACCGGCCGGCCCGGCATCTGCTTCGTCACCCGGGCGCCCGGAGCCACCAACGCCTCGGCCGGCGTCCATATCGCCCGCCAGGATTCGACGCCGATGATCCTGTTCGTCGGGCAGATTGCCCGCAGGATGCGGGATCGCGAGGCGTTCCAGGAGGTCGATTACCGGCAGATGTTCGGCGGCGTCGCCAAATGGGCGGTGGAGATCGACGACGCGTCCCGCATCCCGGAGGTCATCGCGCGCGCCTTCCGGGTGGCGCTGCAGGGCCGTCCGGGCCCCGTGGTGGTCGCCCTCCCGGAGGACATGCTCGACGATGTCGCCGCCGTCGGCGATGCGCCGCGGGTCGTCCCGGCTGAGCCGGCCCCGTCCCGGGGCGACGCGGAGCGCCTCCGGACGATGCTGGCCGGGGCAGGGCGGCCCATGGTGCTGCTCGGCGGCTCGCGCTGGACGGCCGGGGCCGTCGCCGCGATGGCCGCCTGGGCCGAGCGCCACGACCTGCCGGTGGCGGTCTCGTTCCGGCGCGCCCAGCTGTTCCCCGCCGATCACCCGAATTTCGCCGGCGAACTCGGGATCGGCCCGAACCCGGCCCTCCTGGCCCGGATCAAGGAAGCCGACCTGCTGCTCATGGTCGGCGGCCGCCTCTCCGAGATGCCGGCGCAATCCTACGGCCTGCTCGGGATTCCCGATCCCGGCCTGCCGCTGGTCCATGTCCATCCGGACGCGGCGGAACTCGGCCGGGTCTACCAGCCCGCACTGGCGATCGAGGCGACCCCGGAGACCTTCTGCGCGGTCCTGCCCGATTTCGAGAGCACCGGCCACGGGCGCGCCGCCGAGGCCCACGCCGCCTACCGGGCCTGGTCGGAGACGCCGGAACCGAAGCCGGGCGCCTTCCAGTACGGCCAGGCGATCGCGTGGCTGCGCGAGCGGCTGCCGCCGGACGCGGTGATCTGCAACGGCGCCGGCAACTTCGCCACCTGGATCCACCGCTACTACCGGTTCCGCGCCTTCGGCACGCAGCTCGCGCCGACATCGGGCTCCATGGGCTACGGCCTGCCGGCCGCCGTGATGGCCAAGCGCAGCAACCCCGAGCGGATCGTCGTGGCACTCGCGGGCGACGGCGACGTGATGATGACCGTGCAGGAATTCGCCACGGCCGTTCAGTACGCCGTCGCCATCGTGGTGGTCGTCCTCGACAACGGGATGTACGGCACGATTCGGATGCATCAGGAGCGGGAATATCCGGGCCGCGTCTCGGCCACCGAGCTGCGCAATCCCGATTTCGCGGCGCTGGCCCGCGCCTGCGGTGGCCACGGCGAGCGGGTCGAGCGGACCGAGGATTTCGCCACGGCCTTCGAGCGCAGCCTCGCCTCAGCCCTCCCTGCGATGATCCACTGCCTCGTCGACCCTGAGGCGCTGACCCCGACCCTGACGCTCGCGGCGATCCGCGAGAAGGCGCTGGCGGCGCAACGGGGCTGAGGCCCCGCGACGACCGCCCCGGTGCGGTGCGCCCGCACTCACACGAGGAGGAGCAGCTCATGACCCTGCGCGGCGAGAACCTGATCGGCGCCGAGGCCCGGCGCGGCACCGAGCCGGCCTTCCGGGCCGTGGAGGCCGCCACCGGCGAGGCGCTGGAGCCCGATTTCCCGGGCGCGAGCCAGAGCGACCTCGACCGCGCCTGCGCCCTGGCTGAGGCCGCCTTCGACAGCTACCGCGAGACCGATCCGGAGACCCGCGCCGGCTTTCTCGAGGCGATCGCCGAGAACATCCTGGCGATCGGCGACGACCTCGTGATCCGCTGCATGGCGGAGACCGGGCTGCCCCGTCCGCGGATCGAGGGCGAGCGCGCGCGGACCGCCGGCCAGCTGCGCCTCTTCGCCAGCGTGGTGCGCGACGGCAGCTATGTCGCGGCGCGCATCGACCCGGCGCTGCCGGACCGCAAGCCGCTGCCGCGCCCCGATCTGCGCCTGCGACGGATCGCGGTGGGACCGGTGGCGGTGTTCGGGGCGAGCAACTTCCCGCTGGCCTTCTCGGTGGCGGGGGGCGACACCGCCTCGGCCCTGGCGGCCGGCTGCCCGGTGATCGTCAAGGCGCACCCGGCCCATCCCGGCACCTCGGAGCTCGTCGGCCGCGCCGTCCGGAAGGCGGTGGCGTCCTGCGGCCTGCCGGAGGGGACGTTCTCGCTGCTGTTCGATGCCGGTCAGTCCATCGGTCAGGCCCTGGTGGCCGATCCCCGGATCGCGGCCGTGGGCTTCACCGGATCGCGCCGGGGCGGCACGGCCCTGATGGCGATCGCGGCCCGGCGCCCGACGCCGATCCCGGTCTATGCGGAGATGAGCAGCATCAACCCGGTCCTGCTGTTCCCGGCGGCGCTGGCGGAGCGGGGCGCGGCGATCGGGCGAGCCTTCGCGGCCTCACTGATCCTGGGTGCCGGCCAGTTCTGCACCAATCCGGGCCTGATCCTGGCCCTGCCCGGGCCGGGCCTCGACGCCTTCCAGGAGGCGGCTGCCGCGGCCCTGCGCGAGAGCCCGGCCGCGACCATGCTGACGCCCGGCATCCATCGCGCCTACCGCGAGGGCGTCGCGCGCGTGGCCGCGCACACGGCCGTGACGCGTCTTGCCGAAGGGCCGGAGGGCTCGCCGATGCAGGGCCGGGCGGCCCTGTTCGCCACCGACTCGGACGCCTTCCTGGCCGATCCGGCGCTGCAGGAGGAGATGTTCGGCGCGTCGGCCCTCGTCGTGCGCTGCCCGGACTTCGCGGCGATGCGGGCGGTTCTGGAGCATCTGGAGGGCCAGCTCACCGCCTCGCTGCACCTCGCCCCCGCGGATCACGCGGAGGCGCGGGACCTGCTGCCGCTGCTGGAGCGCCGAGTCGGGCGTATCCTGGTGAACGGCTTCGGAACCGGGGTCGAGGTGGCGCACGCGATGGTCCATGGCGGTCCCTATCCGGCAACCTCGGACGGGCGCACGACCTCGGTTGGCAGTCTCGCGATCGACCGGTTCCTGCGGCCGGTGAGCTACCAGGACGTCCCCGACGCCCTGCTGCCGGCGGCGCTCCAGGCCGCCAATCCCCTCGGCCTGCCCCGCCGGATCGACGGCGCCCCCGAAGGCCGCTGACCCGGCATCGGGGGGGGGGGGGGGGGGCCGCCCCCCCCGCCCCCCGCCCCCCCCGGGGGCGGGCCCCCCCCCCCGCGGGGGGGGGCGCCCCCCCCCCGGGGGG
>CAXDNE010000226.1:0-12216 GCA_963990595.1 uncultured Methylobacterium sp. | reverse complement strand
GGCAGGTCGGCGGCCGAGGCGGCGGCGGTGAGGGCCGTGAAGGCGGCCAGCGAGGTCAGGAGCTTGGTCATGTCGGGCACCGGAGGTTTCGATCTGGGGTCATAGCTACCGATCGCTGAGCAAAATGGCTGTAGTTTTACGGACACACCTCCGAGTCGTGAGGCTAGACCTCATAGTAAACCATCCATGAACACGCGCGAAAACGCTGAAATATCGCTCGCTCTACACGGCGGCGAGCCACAACATCCTGGCGGCGCTTTGGTTGCATCGGGCCGGGACGTCGCCGCGCCCCTGTGGCCGATGGGTGACAGGGGCTTCCCGCCCCGTCTGGCCGATCCGGGAGACCCCACCGGGCCGTCGAGGGCCCGGACCTCGGCGGGGCGCCGCGCGGTTAGCGCCGATAGGAGCCCCCCTCCCGGGGGGCGGCCTCCGGGCGGTCGATCAGGGAGGATATGCCGTGGACGGATCGAGGAAGAGGGAGGCGCGCGATCTCAAACCCCTGGTGATCGCGCTCGTCGTGCTCGGCCTCGTCTTCGCCGGCGCCATCGCGGGCTACCGGATCTGGCAGACGGGCAGCCAGCAGCACACCGCGTCCCAGCAGAGCAACGGGTCCGCCGTCGCGCCCCCGAAGTGAGCGACCGGCCGAGGCCGCGGGCGCGCCGGAACGCCTCCCCGGGCGGGCCTCTGTCCGGCGGGCGTTTCGCGAGGGGGCTCTCAGCCCGCCCGCCGGAGAGCGGCGCGCAGCCGCTCCGCCTCCGCGCGCGCGGCGTCGCGCTCGGCCTGCACCGCCTCGATCCGGGCGTGCAGATGCCCGGCATCGATCGCGGTCTCCATCAGCATGTCCTGAATGGCCGCCAGCTGCTGGCGCAGCTCGGCATTCTCGGTCGCGAGGGCCAGCAGCAGCGCGGCCACGTCATCGGTCATCCACGCCCCTGATCCCGGAACCGAGCGGGCGCGTCTACAGGCGTGGCGGGCCGGGTTCAACCGCGTTCGTCGGCGCGGCTGGGATCGGCCGCCGCGCCCGTCAGGCCCGCGGGCCGCGCCGGCCCGGATGGGCGGGGCCGGGCCACAGCCCGCGCCGCGGCCGGTCGGGCAGGAAATCCGGATCCGTCAGAGCCGCGGCGAGCACCGCCAGGAGGCCGAGATGCAGGCCCAGGGCCGCGATCCCGGGATCGTGCAGGGACCACAGCCCGATCGCCCCGGCCGCCATGAGAGGCGGTCCAGCGACGTAGATCGGCACGCGCCACGGGGCCGCGGGCCGCGCCAGACGCCAGGCGCAACCGGCCAGGGCCGCCAGCGCGAACCCGCCCTTGATCAGCGCCATGAAGCGGATCACCCGCACCAGATCCGGATCGATGGTCGTGTCGGGGGCCCGTGCGACCGCGGCCCAGACCCCCGCGAGCGCGAGTATCGTCAGCAGGGCGAGGAGCGCCCGCGCCGTGCGCGGCCCGCGTGCCGCGCGGGTGGACACGGCCGGCATGCCCGTGATCGCTCGGATCTGCATGCGCATTCTCCCGCCTGTGTCGCGGTGCCCGCGGAGACCGACCTGTCCCGTCGCGCGCGGACGCTCACCGCTCCGCGGCTGCGCTGCGCCAGTGTTCGAGGCCGCCCGCACGGTGCCAGAGCCAGGCTGTCCCCGCCACCCACGGACCACCGATCAGGATGAACGCCAGCAAGCCCATGATGTCCCTCCCCCGTCGGCCGGGCGCGACATGGTACGCCCAGCCGGTGCGCGGGTGAAGCCCCGCCGCCGCGGGCCGGCGGACGGCCGGTCCCGGAACCGCGACGGGCGCAACCTCAACGTGCCAGTGTGTTCCAAAAGGAACGGGTCTGGCGCGCTCCATCGGGTAGGATCGGACCGCAGCCTCGCGTGCCAGAGCCAAGACCCTGAGCCCGATCCCCCACTCCGTGTTCTCGACCGACAGCCTGCCCGAGCGCGATCGGTTTGCGGCGTGGCGCGCCCTGTTCTCCGCCCATGATCTCGATGCCGACCCGCACGGATTCTCGGGCCGCATCGAGACGGCCCAGGTCGGCCCGATGATCCTGCGCGTCATGAACGCCGCGCCGCAGGGACCCGGTCGATCCCTGTCCCAGATCCGGCGGGATGGCCTGGACAGCTTCGTTCTCCTGCTCAGCCGGCACGCCTACTGCGTCGAGACGGAGCACGGGGTCCTGGAGGTCCCGGCGGGGGCGATCAGCGTCAACGATCTGTCCCAGACCTACCGCCGCAGCCGTGTGCCGGAGACGGACTCGCTGATCATCGGCCTGTCGCGTGCGGCCGTGGCCGCCGTCCTGCCCGAGGAGGACCTCCTGCACGGGCATTTTCTGACCGGGGGCGCCGGCCGGTTGTTCGCCGACCATATGCGGAGCTTGGCGGCGCATCGCCACCGCATCGCGGACGCGGAGGCCGCCCATATCGCGCAGGCGACCCTTCACATGTTCGCGGCCTGCGCACGCCCGTCCCGCGAGAGTTCCGCCCGGGCCGGCGTTCCGCTCGACGCCACCCGGCTCAGGATGGCGAAGCGGTTCGTCCGCAGCCGGCTCACCGAACCGCTCCCCATCGACACGATGGCGCGCGCGCTCGGCCTGTCGCGCTCGCAGCTCTACCGCCTGTTCGAGCCCGAGGGGGGCGTGGCGCGCTATCACGTCCGACAGCGCCTCGCGGCCATCCGCGGCGCCCTCGCCGATCCCCGGGAGCAGCGGAGCATCGGCGAGATCGGCGCGGCTTACGGCTTCGGCAGCGGCGCGCGTCTCAGCCGCGCGTTCCGAGAGGCTTATGGCCAGGGTCCGCGCGACTACCGGGCCTCGGCGAAGATCCCGCCCGCCGACCGCAGGCCGTGAGCCGGCGGCCGCGCCGCGATCGGCCGCTTGCGTGACGTTGCCGCCCCCGTCCCTGCCCCTCCGGAACCGCGGGCCGGGGCGCCGGCCGTGGGTTCAGGATGCGCCTTCGTCCGAGAGGAGCCGGCCCGCATAATGTCGGCCGGCCGCCTCGATGGCGGGGGTCAACAGGCCGAGCATCCAGGGCAGGTGCGCCTCGACGTGCAGCGCGTCGTCGGCCACCGCGAGCGCGACGCTGGCCGTCTGGCCATAGCCGCTCCCGGAGAATGTCCGTCGATTGCCGGACCAGGCCTCCGCGGCGACCTGGATCTTCTCCTCCTCCAGGCGCCGCACGGCCCAGTCCATGTGCAGATCGATGCGCCGGCGAACCTCGGCCGCCCCGAGGTCATGCGGAACAGAGATGGTCAGGCGCTTCGGCATCGGCGTCTCCCGGACAACGAGCCGGCGAGGTGCTCCGCGATCCTTAAGGAAGCGTGACCGGACCGGCCGGCCGCGCCGCGGGCGGTCCCCTCATGGCCGCCGCGGCCGCGGTGCCGCGCGCCAGGGTGCTCCGCGTCCCCGGCGGCTGTCTCCGCGCCGAGGCCGGGTCGCTGGTGCTGCCGCAGCATCCGCGACCCGGCCGTCCGCAGGTCCATCCGCCGAGGGCGGGCGGGCCGGCGCGGCCTCGCGGTTCCCCGCCCGGGCGGTCCGGTGTTCCCGCGCCGCCCGCAGGACGAGCACCACGAACCCGGCGGCCAGCGCCAGGACCAGCGCCTCGTAGCTCCCGCGGCCGAGCCGGGCGGCGAGCGCGTCCGGCATGTGGCGCACGAGCGCGCGAACGGCGCCCGCGGCGAGCGTGGCGAGGGTGATGAAGCCCAGGACGAAATGAAGCCCGCGTGGCATGCCGCCCCGATAACATGCCGGGTCACGGCCCGCGAACCGGCCGCCTCCGAGGCGCTCCGGCGCCGACCGGGGCACCCCGCTCCGAGACGGTGGGCGCCCGGGCGCAGAACCGTTTCGGCCAGGGCGTCGGCAGCGCAGTCACGCGGTGCGGGTGAACGGACCGTCGCTCGGGCCGACCTGGATCCGGTCTCCGAGGAGGCTGCGGCCCGAGGCGATGATCTGGATGGTCTGGCGGCGGTCGCACGCGGTGCGCGCCATGATCTCCAGATCGCGCAGATAGCCGATCATCAGGTCGCGGGGGATGCCGTCCGTCTTCAGCGTGTCACCCACCTTCGACGCCACGTTGCGCTCAAGCTCGACCCAGAATTCAACCGGAATTGACATATGATGCCCGCCTCTTTCCCTGACGAGGTGGTCAATTCGACCATCTGGGTTTTGCGGGCATCCACGCAGGTTGGTTTTGAATCCGCGGCAGGATCGCTGTCCGGACGGGACATACCGCGCCCGCTGCGGGCCCGTCGGGCGGCCGCCACTCCGGGGGCTGGCGGGAACCGGCCTCCACGGGGCGCGCCGTCACCCGCGGCGGCGACGCCCGAACCCCCAGACGTGCCGGTTCGTGCGGAGCGGGGCGGGACGGCCGAACGGTCTTGTCCCGCGAAGGCGTGGCCTATAGCGACGTTGATCGGAGCACGCGTACCCGGGCAGCCCATGAAGTTTCGGCAGCTCAACCCCTTCCGCAGACGCAACACGCTGATCGACACACCGCTTCCGGGCTTCGACGCGGCCTATTACCTGCGCTGGTACCCCGACGTCGGCGAGTCCGGTCTTGATCCGCTCGACCACTATCTGCGCCGGGGCTGGAGGGAGGGCCGCGATCCGAGCGCGGGCTTCTGCACATTGGGCTATCTGGCCGCGAATCCGGACGTGGCGGCGGCGGGACACAACCCGCTGGTGCATTTCGTGAACGTCGGCTTCGCTGAGGGGCGCCGCGGCTACGCCAAGGCGGCGACATCCCCGGCTCCACCCCCGAGCCAGCATGGCGCGCCTCTGGACGGCTCCGGCCAGTCCCGCTTCGAAGCATGGCTGGAATTGCGGCCGGGGCAGGCCCCGAAATCGCGCGTCATGCAGGGCGACGTGAACGATCTCAATTGCGAGCTCGTCACCGGATGGGCCTTGGGGGCCGTTTCAGCCAACGCACCGGCTGAGCTGGAGGTCTTCGTCGATCGCACGCTGGTGGGGACGATCATCGCCGACGCGTATCGGCCCGACATGGAGCTCGAAGGCTTCGATCATCCCTACCACGGGTTTCGGTACGACTTCCTCCCGCCGCTCAACCCCTTCGTCGATCATGTCGTCACGGTCCGGCGGGCCGTGGACAAGCTCGTGATCGGACAACGCTCCCTGCCGGGGCACCCCTTCGACCCGGCGGATCGCGGCTGATCGCTGCCCGAGCTCAGGGCGGCGCGTCCGGCGGGGTCCCTCGGGCGTCAATCCGGGCGCGCCGGGTCGGGGGCGGGCGATGCCGTCACCGGTCCCGCCCCGACGCCGTCGCGCGGCGCGGCTCCGCATCAGCCCTGCATCTTCGACACCACGTGCTTGACGATCAGCAGGCCCAGGGAGATCGTCGCAAGGCCGAACATGACGACGTAGAGATAATTGATCTCCAGGCCGGCATACGGGTAATAGGCTGCCCGCATCCACTCCGCCAATTGCAGAACGGGATTGAACTTCATCCAGTAATAGATTTTCTCCGGCAGGTAGCTGGGGAGAAACATGACGCCGCTTGAGATGTACAGCAGGATACTCAACAGGGCGTAGCCGAGCAGCCATCCGGGGAAGAAGCCGATGATCGCAACGTTGATCGTCCCGATGCCGATGCCGAGCACGATCGCCGACAGGTAGGCGCACATCGCGACGAACGGGTCGGTCGGCACCGGATTGGCGCCGATGCACAGAAGGACCGAGATGATCACGACCAGGGCCAGAAAGCCCGTCACGATCTCGACCAGAATACGGGCAAAGATGACATCGAACAGCTTGACCTGCGGGTAGTAGGTCAGCGGTCGATTCATGATGACTGCTTTCATGACTTCGCGCGAGATGTACTGGAACACCAGCACCGGAACCGCGCCTGTCGCGAAGAACAGCGCTCTGTCGTCACCCAGCGGGGCAGGCAGTTTCTGGAAGGTGTAGATCGCGATCAGCAGGAAGACGTGCACGCAGGGCCACAACACGACCACCGCGTAACCCCACAGCGAGGCTCCGAAGCGCGTGCGCATGTCGCGCAGCATCAGCGCGTGCAGCACGTGCAGATAGGATTCGGTGGGGCTCTTCACCGTCGTGGCGTTGGGCAAAGTCGGCATCGGGGATCGGTCCCTGCTGGTCCCCTGCTCTGTGTCGGCAAGAATCTGGCCAAAGTGCGTTGGCAGGCGCGGCCCTCGCCGGCCGGCGCGCCGATCCGCCGTCCGGGATCAGCTCGTCAGCGGCGGGCGAGCACGCTTCCGCGGTCCCGGCGGACATGCTTTCGCCGCCTGTCCGTGCGATCGCCTCCCGGGACAGGGGCTCGGATGCGTCCGGAGCCTCCGCGTACACGAAGAGCTCCAACGTCGAGAAGCAGGCGATGAACATGCACGCTCGGAGAGCCGAGGGTAAGCTTCTCAAGGCTGCCGACCGGCAGAATGGGATCGCGCAGTCGCTGCGGCAGATCGCGCGGGTGCCGGGCCTCGCCGACCGCAAGAGGGGCGTCCGGTCCTACCAGAGCCACATCAAGAGCGATCCCTGGCTCCCGATCCTGTTCGTGGTCTGCTTCGTGCTGCCGACGCTGGCCGGTGCGGTCTATTACGGGCTCATCGCCTCCGACCTGTACGTGACGGAGACGCGGTTCGCGATCCGGCCGACGGTCGGAACCGCCGACAAGGCGACCCCCGATACCGTCGGCACCAACGCCGGTGTGCCGAAGGAGATGATCGCGCAGGACACGCTGATCACGCAGGAATACATCCTGAGCCGGCCGATGCTGGAGGCGATCGAGGCGCAACTGCCGATCCGCCAGTGGTTCGGCCGCGACAGCATCGACTATCTCTCCCGCTTCGATCCGGAGAAGCCGGTCGAGAAGTTCCTCCGCTATTGGAAGCGGCGCATCAGCGTCGACGTCGAATCCGGCACCGGCGTCATGACGCTGTATGTCGAGGCCTTCGATCCCGACGAGTCGCTCGCCATCGCGCAGGCCGTGATGACGGAGGCCGAGCGGATGGTGAACGATCTGACCGCCAAGCCGCGTCAGGATGCGCTGAACGAGAGCGCCCGTGAGATGAAGCTCGCCGACGAGCGGGTGGCGGCGGCGCGCGCAGCCGTCAATGCGCTGCGCAATCGTGAGGGCGTGCTCGACGCGGTCAAATCGAACGATGTCACGCTCAAGACCGTCTCCGAGCTTCAACTCTCGCGGGCCAAACTCGCCATCCAGCTCGCGGTCGTCCAGCGCGACCTCAGCCCCGAGGCGCGGTCCGTCGTCGACCTGAAGCAGCAGATCAAGGATCTCGACACCAACATCTCGCGGATCGAGCGGGAATTGGCGACCGTCAATCCAGAGCAGAAGCGTCGGCTTTCGGATGCCCTGACGCAGTTCGAAGCCCTGGATCACAAGCGCACCAACGAGGAGAAGTATCGTGAGCAGGTGCGCTTGGCCTACGAGCGCGCGCGCATCGTGGCGGCCCAGAAGCCGGAAGCCTTCGCGGCCGTCGTCCCGGCCGTGAAGGCCGAATCGTCGACGGAGCCGCGCAGGGTCCTGATGACGAGCCTGATCACCGCGGCGGCGGCCGTGCTGTTCGCCGCGGTCATGTTCGCCCGGAAGATGCTGGCCAACTGAGCCGCCCCGGCCTGCCCCAGGCGCGCAGCGGTGCCGCCGGCGTGTCGGCGCGCGGGGCGGCCCCGACACCCCGCGCGTCGGCGGGACGGGTCTGCCGGCAGCGGGGGGGGGCCGCGTGTCCGCTCACCCCTGCGCACCGCGCGCCGGAGGCGGGTGAAAGGGCCGCCTCCGCAGATTACGGACCCGCGATGATCTCGCGGATCCGCGCACCCAGCGTCTCGATCACGAAGGGCTTGGTGAGGACCGCCATGCCCGGCGCCAGCCGGCCGTTGCCGAGGACCGACGTCTCCGCATAGCCGGTGATGAACAGGACCTTCAGCCCGGGCCGCCGCTCCCGCGCGGCCTCGGCCATCTGCCGGCCGTTCAGGCCGCCCGGCAGCCCGATATCGGTGATCAGAAGGTCGATGCGCACGTCGGATTGCAGCACCTGGAGACCCGCGATGCTGTCGGCGGCCTCGAGCGCGGTGTAGCCCAGCTCGTCCAGCACCTCGGTGACCAGCATGCGCACCGTCGGTTCGTCGTCCACGACGAGAACCGTCTCGCCCTGCTCGGCGCGCGGCGCCTGCGTCGGGTCCGAGAGCAGGTGCTCCCCGTCGGCTTCGCCCTCGTGGCGCGGCAGGTAGAGGCACACCGTCGTGCCCCGACCGACCTCCGACTCGATGCGGACCTGCCCGCCCGATTGCTTGACGAAGCCGTAGATCATCGAGAGCCCCAGGCCGGTTCCCTGGCCGATCGGCTTGGTGGTGAAGAACGGTTCGAAGGCCTTGGTCATCACCTCCGGCGTCATGCCGGTTCCGGAATCGGTGACGCAGAGGGTGACATACTGGCCGGGGTCCAGGTCGCGTTCCCTGGCCATGGACGGATCGAGCCAGCGGTTGGCGGTCTCGATGGCGATGCGACCACCCTCCGGCATCGCGTCCCGGGCGTTGATGCAGAGGTTGAGGAGCGCGTTCTCCAGCTGGTGGGGATCGACGAGGGCGGTCCAGAGCCCGGCCGCGCCCACCACCTCGACGACGATGGCGGGTCCGACCGTGCGCCGGATCAGCTCCTCCATGCCGGCGATGCGATCGTTGACGTTCGTCGGCTTGGGATCGAGGGTCTGACGGCGCGAGAAGGCCAGCAGCCGGTGGGTCAGGGCTGCCGCGCGCTTGGCGGCGCCCTGCGCGGCCGCCATGTAGCGGCCGATCTCGTCGAGCCGCCCCTGGCCGATCCGGGTCTGCATCAGCTCGAGCGACCCGGAGATGCCGGCCAGGAGGTTGTTGAAATCGTGGGCGAGGCCGCCGGTGAGCTGGCCGACCGCCTCCATCTTCTGGGCTTGGCGCAGGGCGTCCTCGGCCTTCAGGCGCTCGCCCACCTCCGCGGCGATGCGCTGCTCGAGACGGTCGTTGAGCGCCTGCAGCGCCTGCTCGACGCGCCGCTGCTCGGTGACATCGATGATCACGCCCGCGAGCCGCCGTCCCCGTCTGGGCATCGCGGACAGGCGGCCCACGGCCAGCACGATCCGTTCCCGGTCGCTGCCGGTGACGCGGTACTCGGCCTGGAAGGAGGTCGAGGTGGAAATCGCCCGGGCGATCGTCTCCTGGACGCGGGCGCGGTCCTGCGGATGGATCCCCGCCAGGAAGGAGGCGAGCGGCAGCCCGGCCGCCTCGGCCTCCGCGCGATTGACGCCGAACAACTCGGCGATCGGTCCGAGCACCGCCACGGTGTCGGTCTCGATCTCCCACTCGAAGATGCCGACGCCTCCGGTCGAGAGCGCCATGGAGAGCCGGTCCTGGCTGATGCGGACCTGCTGCTCGCTCGCCCAGATCGCGCGGTTGGCCTCGCGGCGCATCTCGGCCATCTGGATGTTCGCGTTGACCCGGGCGAGGAGTTCGCGGGCCGCGAAGGGCTTCACGAGGTAATCGTCGGCCCCCGCGTCGAGGCCCTCGATCTTGGCCTCCTCGCCGGCCCGGGCCGAGAGCATGATCACCGGGATCCCGGCCGTGCGGGGATCCTGGCGCACCGCACGCAGCAGGCCGAAGCCGTCGCGCTTCGGCATCATCACGTCCGTCAGGATCAGGTCGGGCGGCGCCGCGGCGGCGGCTGCAAAGGCCGCCTCCCCGTCGCCCACGGCCGTCACCCGGTAGCCCTGGCCCTCGAGCAGCCGCGCGACGTAGCGGCGCATATCGGCATTGTCGTCGGCCAGGAGCACGGCCTTCCCGGACCCGGTCCTGAGGGCGCCGTCGGGCGTGATCGCGCCGAGCCCGGCCGTCGACAAGGCGCCGGCCGCCTCCATCGGGGCAGCCTCCGGCAGCCAGCGCAGCGCCTCCTCCAGATATTCGTGCGCGCTCGCGGCGGAGGCGGCCGAAGCGGCGCGGTCGCGGACCTGCGCGGCCGGGAGGTGCGCGCGTCCGAGCGGAAGCGCGATCGTGAAGGTGGTGCCCTGGCCGACACGGCTCGCGACCGTGATCTCGCTCCCGTGCAGCCGGACGAGTTCCGCCACCAGGGCGAGCCCGATCCCGCTTCCCTCGAAACTGCGCCCCTGCGCCCCCTCGACGCGGTAGAAGCGCTCGAACAGCCGGGGGATCTCCCCGGCCGGGATGCCGATGCCCGTATCGGCGACCGAGACCAGGGCGGACCGGCCGTCCGACGCGGGCTCGACGCGCACGCGGATGCCGCCGCGGAGCGTGAACTTGAACGCGTTGGAGAGGAGATTGAGGATGATCTTCTCCCACATCTCCCGGTCCACGAAGGCCGGGAGCGGCAGCGGCGTGCAGCAGACCTCCAGGACGAGCCCGGCGCGCTCCACGGCCGAGCGGAAGCCGGAGGCGATCTCGGTGGTGATCCGGCCGAGATCCACCGGCTCGAAGGCGGCGCGCACGCGCCCCGCCTCGATGCGCGAGAAGTCGAGCAGGCTGTTGACCAGCCGCAGCAGGCGCGTGCCGTTCCGATGCGCGAGTTCCACCTGCGCGCGCACGGCCCCGTCGGCCGTGTCGCCCGCCAGCACCTCCTCGAGGGGGCCGAGCATCAGGGTCAGGGGCGTGCGGAACTCGTGGCTGACGTTCGAGAAGAAGGCGGTCTTGGCGCGATCGAGTTCGGCCAGGGCCTCGGCGCGGCGGCGCTCCTCCTCGTAGGCGTCGGCACTGGCGATGGCGGCCGAGATCTGCCCCGCGACGAGGCTCAGGAAGGCGCTGTAATCCGCGTCGAACAGCCGATAGGGATTGAGGCCCACGACCAGCACGCCGCCGCGCCCGGTGTCGCTGCTGGCGGGCACCGGCAGGAGGGCCGCCCGGTCGGAGGGGCGCGTCCAGACGCCGGCCGCGCCGCCGAGGCCGGCCGCAGCCAGGTTCTCGACGACGCACATCCCCTGCCCGCGCGCGACGGACCCGATCGGCCAGGGGCCGCCCGCCTCGAGCCCGATGCGGTCGCCGATCCGGGCTGCCCCGGGATCCAGGCCGATCCCGGCGGCGAGTTCGGCCGTCTCCTGCCCGGGTTCGAGGACGTAGAGCAGCGCGAAGGTGATGTCGTGCGGATCGCGCGCCAGGGCGGTCGCGCTGCGCGCGCAGGCGTCCCGCCAGGACCGCGCCTGCACGGTCCCGGCGGCCAGTTCCCGCAGCAGCGCGAGCTGGCGGTCGCCCACGACCCTGTGGGTGTCCTCGCTGTTGGCGCAGATGATGCCGCCCGGCTGGCCGTCGTCGCCGGGAATCGGACTGTACGAGAAGGTGTAGTAGGTCTCTTCCGGATAGCCGTTGCGCTCCATGATCAGGAGCTGCTCTTCGACGTAGGTCCCCTCCGTGCCGCCCATGGCGGTCGCCAGCAGGGGGCCGATATCGGCCCAGATCTCCCGCCAGACATCCGCGGTCGGCCGGCCCAGGGCCTGCGGATGCTTTCCGCCGATGATGGATTTGTAGGCGTCGTTGTACAGGAAGGTGAGGTCGGGCCCCCAGCCGATCCAGATCGGCTGCCGCGAGGTGAGCATGATGCGCACCGCGGTCTTGAGGCTCTGGGGCCATGCGGGCGCCGGGCCGAGCGGGGTGGCGGCCCACTCGTGCCGGCGGATGAGCCCCCCGAGCTCGCCTCCCCCCGCGAGGAAACTGAGCTCCGGCTGGCCTTCGGGGGGTGGAGAATCGGCCAATGCGGTTTCGATGGGATCGGGCTACGGCACCCCAGGCCTTTACGAGGGATCGCGCGCCCGCGCCAGCGCGGGCGGCGCAGGCGGGGCGCCCCGCGCCGGCCGGCGCTGGATCTCGGTCCCGCGGGAGAGCGAGAGATCGCCGCCGCGGACGGGCGACGATCTCTGGTGCCGGGTGGTCCAACGGGCGAGCGCCGGTCCGGTCCATGCCGGGCGGCGGGAGGCTCCGGGACGCGCCGGCCGCCCGGGCCTGCCCGCGATCAGGAGGCGCTCACCAGCTGCAGGCCGCCTCTCGCGTGCGTGGCCGGCATGGTCGGCGCCGTCGCGCTGCGGGTCTGATCGCGACCGCCCGCCTTGGCCTCGTAGAGCGCGCTGTCGGCCATGCGGTACAGGTCCGGCGTAACGGTGCCCCGGCCGCGGCTCGGCACCCTGCAGGCGAGGCCGATGCTCACCGTGACGGCCCCGGCGCCGATCCCCGCCGCCGCGACCGCCAGCGTGGACACCTCGGCATGGACCCTGT
>CAXDNE010000225.1:0-12280 GCA_963990595.1 uncultured Methylobacterium sp. | reverse complement strand
GACAGGTTGCGGGCGACCCAGCCCGGCGGCACCCGGCTGTCGGCGTCGGTGGACAGGATGATCCCCGCATTCCCCGTATCCCCGAGCCACGCGGCGGCCGCATCCATGGCCCGGCGCCGGGCCCAACCCGCATGGGCGCCGGCGTAATCCTCGACCAAGACCCGCACCGGGATCGACAGCGCCGGCACCAGTTCGGCCACGATGGCCGCCGTCCGGTCGGTGCAGTTGTTCAGGAACAGGACCAGCCCGAGGCTCCCCGGGGCGAGATCCGCCTGGGCGTCGATGGCCCGCAGGCAGGCCGCGATCCGCTCCTCCTCGTTGCGCACGGGCACCGCCACGATCGCGTCGGGGGTCGGGGCGGCTGAGGGTGGGGCGCTCGTCACCGGTCTTCTCTCCATCGGGCCGCGTCAGAGATGCGGGCCCGGAGCGATATGCCGGGTTCTGGCTGAACGGAACCGGAAGGCTCCGCCCGGCCGCTCAGAGCGTCTTCTCCAGGAGGCCCTCGATCCATTCCGGCTGGGTCTCGCCCACGGAACGGCCGACCTCGGTCGCGCCCTTGTAGGCGATGAGCGTGCTCTGCATGCGCACGTTCAGCCGCCGCAGCAGGTCCTTCTGGCTGTCGAAGTCGATGTCGAAGATCTGCAGGTCCTTGAAGCGCGGTTCCGCCGAGAGCTTCGTGAGGATCGGCTTCTGCGTCTTGCAGATGGGGCACCAGGGGGCGCTGACCGCGATCAGGATCGGCTTGCCGCTCTTCTGCGCGGCCTCGAAGGCGGGATCCGAGAACGGTCTCGTCTCACCTGCCCTCGCTGGCGAGAGGCCTGCGGCCAGGATGAGGCTGGCCATGAGGCTGGCCAGCGCGACGATGTGGCGACGGGTCTTCATGGTGCGCTTCCCCCGGCCGCGGCATCCGACCATGGGATCCCGGGTCCGGACGCACGGTACACGACACGCGCGCGAAAGTTGCCGGGCTCGCCGCGCCCGGGGACCGGAAGGGGGACGGTGGGGGTCACATCATCGAGATGTGCCGCTCTGCCTGTCCTCCGCGACGAGGGCCGCGATGTCCTGCGCGCCCACCGCGTCCATCGTGCGCCGGATCCGCAGCGCGCGGGTCGGTGCGCCCGCCCGCATCACCAGCACGATCGTCTCCATGTCGGGGCAGCCGGGATCGGCGCAGGCGATCTCGTTCACCGCCAGTGTGTCGGCCTCTCCGAGGCCGAGCGCCGCGATCAGGTCCCGCTTCAGCCGCGCCGCCATCTCGGCGCGCTCCGCCGAGCGTGCGCGCCATGCCTTGAGGCTTACGAAAGCCATGCCGGATGCGATTCCCTCGCGCGGATCACGCGCCGCGCCGCCCATCCCGAGCCGCGCAGCCCTGATCTCGTCGCCCAGATGTAATAATGTTGCGCTTGTTGAGGACGGTCAAGCGGCGGCGCGGCGGTGTGGCCCGAAACAAACGCCGACCTCAGCCGTAATGTACGCAAGCACCTCAAGAAACTCCGTTTCTGCGCGGGTTCCTGACTCGACAGCGCGGCGGAGCTTCTGTGAGGTGCGTTCGTGCGCACAGAGGATGTTGAAACCTTGCGACCCTGGCGGGACGGACCGAGCGACCGACGGAGTTACCATCACGGCAATCTGAAGGAGGCGCTGATCGAGGCCGCGCGCCGGTTCATCGCGGAGCGCGGGATCGGCGGCTTCACGCTGGTGGACGCCGCGCGCCTCGTCGGCGTGACGCCGGCTGCCCTGTATCGGCACTTCCGCGGCCGGGAGGCCCTGCTGGAGGAACTCGCCGGCCGCGGCTTCGCGGAACTCGCCGCCCGTCTGGCGCGGGCGCTGACCTCCCGCGGTACGCCGCTGGAGCGGTTCACCCGCATGGGCGAGACCTATCTCACCTTCGCCGAGGAGGAGCCCGCCTATTACGCCGCCATCTTCGAGACCCGCGGTCTTTCGGCCGGTTCCTCCGACCTCGATCCCGGACCGGAGGCGGAGAGCCCGGCCGGTCGCCCCAGTCCCTTCGATCTGCTGGTGGAGGCGCTTCAATCGACCTTCGCGGACGGGTTCGGGGGCGTGGCGCCCCGCTTCATCGCCCTCGAGGTCTGGGCACTGGCCCACGGTCTGGCGACCCTCTCGGCCGCCGGACATCTTCCGCGCGGCCCAGGTCTTCCGGACAAATACGAGCTGTTGCGGGCCGGCGTTCTCGCCCTCGTTCACGGAGCGGCCCGGTCGGGCAGCCAGGAGACCGGTTCCGGGCGGCCTTGAAAGGCGTTCCCGGCACTCGCATGTTAACCGCGTTCACATGAACAGCGGAGCACAGCCGTGACTTCTCAATCCTCCTCTCCCTGGTCGACCGGCCGGCTCTGCCGGTCCGGCCCGTTCCCGCGCCGTTCCCTGGAGATCGGCGCGATCGTCGTCGGCTTCATCTACTGGTGGCCGATCGGTCTCGCTCTGGTCGCCTGGAAGCTCGCCGGTTACCCGGCCTTCTCCGAATTGCGCGACGCGGCGCGCCGGACCGTGTCCGATTTCGAGGGGTCCCGCCCCGTCTCCCGGTTCGCCCGGGCGTTCGAAGCGGCCAACCGTCGCGACAGCACTGGCAACGCGGCCTTCGACGCGTATCGCCGCGCCGAGCTCGACCGGCTCGAGGCCCAGCGCCGCGCTCTCGAAGAGGAGAGCCGCGCTTTCGCCGAGTTCGTCGAGGAGCTGAAGCGGGCCAAGGACCGTGAGCAGTTCGACGCCTTCATGGCCAAGCGCCGCAACGAGGGCGGCGAAACCCGCTCGGCCTGATGCCGACGGAGCACCGGGTCCGGGTCGCTCGGCCCGGACCCGGACTCGCTCGGGGGCCGCGAGCGGACGCGACGGGCGTTGACGCCTGTGCGTGGGCCGCCAGCCCCCCGGCGGCCGATTGCTCACGCGGCCCGGACGGTCTTCAGGAAGCGATCGACTTCGGCGGCCAAGTACTCGGATTGCTCCGAGAGCCGAGAGGCTTCGGCGAGAACTTGGCTGGCCGCGTTCCCGGTCTCCGCCGCCGCCTCGGCGACGCCGACGATGTTGCTCGTCACCTCGCCCGTGCCGGCCGCCGCCTGACCGACATTCCTGACGATCTCCTGGGTGGCCGCGCCCTGTTCCTCCACCGCCGCGGCGATCGAGGCCGCCACCCCGTTGATCTCCCGGATCCGCGCCGTGATCGTCCCGATCGCGCTCACGGCCTGGCCGGTCGAGGTCTGGACCCGCCCGATCTGGGCGGCGATCTCGTCGGTGGCCTTGGCGGTCTGCTCGGCGAGTGCTTTGACCTCTGAAGCGACCACCGCAAAGCCCCGCCCGGCGGCGCCGGCGCGGGCCGCCTCGATCGTGGCATTGAGCGCCAGCAGGTTCGTCTGGCCGGCGATCGACGCGATCAGCCCGACCACGTCGCCGATGCGCGCCACCGCCCCGTTCAATTCCTGCACCAGCGCGGCCGTCCCGTCCGCCTCGGCGGCAGCGACTTTGGCCAACTCGGCCGAGCCCTGCACCTGCCGGCCGATCTCCTGGACCGACGAGCCCAGCTCCTCGGCGGCGGCCGCGACCGTGTTGACGTTGGAGGCTGCCTCTTCGGCGGCGGCCGCCACGGTGGTGGACTGGCTGGCGGTCTGGGTCGCCGTCGACGTCATGGACTGGGCGGTGGCCTGCAACTCGGTGGCCGAGGTCGAGACCCGGCCGATGATGCCGCCCACCGCCTGTGAGAACCGGTCCGCCATCTGGCGTAAGCCGGCGTTGCGCTGCTCCTCGGCGGTGATCCGCGCCTGCGCGGCTTCCGCCTCCAGGGCCCGGGTGCGGATCAGGTTGTCCTTGAACACCTGCACGGCCGCCGCCATCGCGCCGATCTCGTCGCGGCGGTTCCGGAACGGCACATCCGTCCCGGCATCCCCGCTGGCCAGGCGCGTCATCGCACCCGTCATCGCCTGGATCGGCCGCGAGATGCGGAACAGGCCGAAGATCGCCGCCCCCAGAGCCGAGGCGGTGGCGAGGCCGATCCCCAGAAAGGCCGCGACCGTGGCGGTGTTGGCGCGTGTCATGGCGTTGCCGGCGTCGCGGGCTGCCTCCTGTTCGTTCAGCGCGACGAGGCGCGTCAGCATTCCGCGCGCATCATCGTAGAGCGCCACGACGGCGGGATCGCTCAGCAGCGCCAGCGCCTCCGGCGCGCGCCCCGCCTCCATCAGGCGGCGCACATCCCCATCCTTCCCCTCGAAGGCGGTCCAGGACGTCGCGAAGGCCTCGTAGAGCCTGCGCTCCTCCGCGGAGCTGATCAGGGGCTCGTAGGCGGTTCTCGCTTCGCGCAGCTTCGCATGGGTAGCCGCGAGGTTGCTCTCGTTGATCGCGCGGTGCTCAGCGGTGTCCGACAGCAGGATGAGCCGGTACTGCTTGATGCGCACTTCCGAGGCGGCCACCTCGACCGCGCTGATCGTCTCGAGGGAGGGCAGCCAATTCGTGGCCAGAGCCGTCGCGGCTTCGCGGATCGCGGCGAGCTCCCGGACGGACAAACCGCCCTGGGCCGTGGAGATCAGGGCAAGCAGTCCGAAGAGAATCGCCAACGTTGCTTTGAGCGAGAGGGTGGGGCGCATGGATGGTTCCGATTGAAACCAGTGGTTGGGGATCCTGCGGCGTGCAAGATGGTGCAGGATCTCAAATCTAGATCTTTTCTGATGGCGGACAAGCGGATCGTCGGCGCGAAGACGTGTCCAGATTGATTGAATCCGTCGGAATAATATCAATGGATATGCCGATATCTATCAAAGTTATTTGTGATTGGAAGAATATATTTTATGAACTCATGCGAAAGCCCGCGGAACAAGATTGGAATTTTTCCAAGTAAGGTAAATTCGGCCGGGCGGCTGGGGACGTTGCTGGACTCAACAGCGCGCAGAGATCCCGCGCCGGCCGGCGCGCCGATCGAGGATGGTCGCGCGCTGTTCTGACCGGCGGCCCGAACGCTCCCTGGACGACGGATGGTAGCCGTATCAATCCAGGATGCACGCGGCCGGCATACGCTGTCAGGCGCGCAAGTTGCGTCTCGACGCGGGCTCCGGCATTCCTCCGGCAACCGGAGCGGGAGGGGGATGGCGATGCCGACGGGCCGGGTCACCGTGGTGGATCATCCGCTTGTGCAGCACAAGCTCACCTACCTGCGGGACAAGAACCGCTCGACCAAGGGCTTCCGCCAGCTCCTGAACGAGATCGGCATGCTCCTGGCCTACGAGGTGACGCGGGATCTGCCGCTCGAACCCGTGACCATCGAGACGCCGCTCCAGCCGATGGAGGGGCGGCAGATCCAGGGCAAGAAGCTGGTCCTGGCGCCGATCCTGCGGGCCGGCGTCGGCTTTCTCGACGGGATGCTCTCGCTGGTTCCCTCGGCGCGGGTCGCCCATGTCGGGCTCTACCGGGATCCGGACACACTGGAGGCGGTGGAATATTACTTCAAGGCCCCGTCGGATCTCGCCGACCGGACCGTGTTGGTTCTCGATCCGATGCTGGCCACCGCCAATTCGGCGATCGCGGCCCTGGACCTGCTGAAGGCCCGGGGCGCCTCGGATCTACGCTTCGTCTGTCTGCTGGCGGCACCGGAGGGGCTCGCCAAGTTCCAGGCGGCGCATCCCGACGTGCCGCTCTGGACAGCCGCCATCGACAGCCATTTGAACGATCACGGCTACATCGTTCCCGGCCTCGGCGATGCCGGCGACCGGATGTACGGCACGCGGTGAGCGGCCTAGCGCTTCGCGCCCTGCGATCGCGCGCGGCTTTTTCCCACGGCCTTGCGCAGCACCCCCGAGAGCTGCTCCACCGAGTAGGGCTTCTGGATGAGGTCGAAGCCGTGGACACCTTCCTGCGCGAGCACGTGGCTGTAGCCGGACGTGAGCACCACCGGCAGGTCGGGCAGACGCCGTTCCAGCTCCCGGGCCAGCGCGATCCCGCCCATGCCGGGCATCACCACGTCTGAGAACACCGCGTCGAAGCGGAACGGGATCTTCTCGACCTCCTGAAGCGCCTCCTCGGCGTTGGTCGCCCAGACCGTCTTGTGGCCGAGGTCTTCCAGGATCTGCGTGGCGAAGCGACCGACCTCGACATTGTCCTCCACCACGAGCACGCACAGGCTGGCGCCCTCGAGGCCGCGCTCGTCGCGCGGAGCCTCGTCCGCCTTCTCGGGCTCTCCCTCCACCTGCGGCAGGTAGAGGGTGAAGGTGGTGCCGTCACCGCGCTTGCTCGACACGTCGACGTCGCCGCCGGATTGTTTGGCGAAGCCGAAGACCTGGGAGAGACCGAGGCCGGTTCCCTTGCCGATATCCTTCGTGGTGAAGAACGGCTCGAAGATGCGCGGCAACACATCGGGCGCGATGCCGGCACCGGTGTCGGAGAGCGAGACGGCCGCGAACGTGCTCCGCGACCCCGCATGGCCACGGATCGCCGGCATCGGGCGTCCGCCCAGGAGCCGCAGTGTCAGCGTGCCTTCGCCGCTCATCGCGTCGCGGGCGTTGACGGCCATGTTGATGAGGGCGGTCTCGAACTGGCTGAGATCCGCTCGGATGAAGCAGGGTTCGTCGGGAATCTGCGCATCCACGGTGATGCGTGCGCCGGTCACGGAATCGAGCATCTCGGCCACCGCGCGCAGCGAAGCGCCGACCTCGAAGACCTCGGGCCGGAGGGCTTGGCGCCGGGCGAAGGCGAGGAGCTGGCCGGTCAGCTTGGCGGCGCGATCCACCGTATCGGAGATCGCCTCGACGTAGCGCCGCCGCCGTTCCTCGGGAAGGTCGGGCCGCTTCAGCAGGTCGGTGGACGACTTGATGACGGTGAGCAGGTTGTTGAAATCATGCGCGACGCCGCCCGTGAGCTGGCCCACCGCCTCCAGCTTCTGCGACTGCCGCAGCGCCTCTTCGACGCGCTCGCGCTCGACGCTCTCCGACTGGAGGCGGGCATGCGCCTCCGCGAGGGCCCGCATGTTCCGCTTCTGCTCGGTCAGATCGGTCAGGATCCCGCAGAGCAGCGGCTGATCGCCCTGGCGCTCGAAGCGGCTGAGCGACAGGAAGGTCGCGCTCTCCGCGTCCTGCGCCGCGCTGAGTTCGATCGCCTCGCGGACCGGACTGGTCATCGCCTTCTGGACCAAGCGGTCGAGGTCGGTATCGGCCTGCACGAAGTCGCGCAGGGACCGCCCGATCAGCCTTTCCTGCGGTTCGCCGAGCATCTCGGCGAGCCGCCGATTGCAGTAGAGCACCGCGCCGTCCAAGCCGAGCGTGAAGGCGCCTTCCTGGATCTGCTCGATCAGCACCCGGTAGGGGCGGTCAGCGTTCTCCAGGGTGTAGACGAGACGTTCGTGGTTCGGCCCTTCCACCACCACGGCGTCGAAATCGCCGCGGCGTATGGCCGCCAGGGTCTCCTCACTCTCTTCGAGTCGCGCTTCGAGTTCCCGGATGTGAGCCCGGTAGGCTTCCGGGCTCGGCTCGTCGCCGGGCAAGAGCGCATCGACATTCATCACTGCGCCTCCGCGGCGGGATTGATCTCGAGGCAGCGCAAGATGCGACCTTCGTCGAGAAGGTCGCCCGAGATCCGGCGCTCGGGGTGCGGGGCAACCTTCAGCAGCGTCGGGGCGGCCAGGATCCCGTCACGCTCCGCCAAGTCAGGCTGCTGATAGATGTCGATGATCTCCAAATCGTACCGGCCCGGAATGTGAGTCTCGCAGATGCGCCGGAGGGCTTCCACCGCGCGCAGGGAGCGCGGTGCAGTCCCAGCCACGAACAGCCTCAGGCGATAGCGCTGCGCCGCTTCAGGAGGCTCTGTTGCACCGCTCAAGGTTGGTCCGCCCGCGGACGAATGTCGAGGCCGACCAGCACCTTCTCGGTATTCGACAGATCGCCGATGATCCGCTTCAGCGGAGACGGCAGCCGGCGCACCAGGGTCGGGATCGCCAGAATCTGATCGCCGGCGGCGAGCTGCGGATTTTTCATGAGGTCGATGACCTCGATGTCGTAGCGGCCCGCCAAGTGCTCCTCGCAGAATCGCTTGAGGTTCGTCATCGCGGCGAGGGACTTCGCGGTCTGTCCGGCAACGTAGAGTCGCAGGTGGTAATGTCCCGAATCGCGATCGGGATCCGTGTCCGGTGCCGGGTCCTCGGAGGTGGTATCGTTCATTCCGCAGCCCTCCGTCGCGCAGTCAGCTCCCGCTGCTCTTCCTCAAGGTGCGCCTCCCGTAATCTGTCCTCGACGCGGAGACGTTCCTCCTCGTCCTCCGCGGCCTCGAGGCCGGCCCGGAGTTCCTCCATCTGGCGCTCCAGCGCCGAGCGCCGCCGCGCCACCTCGCGGAGGCGCCGCTCGGTCTCGTGCAGGCGCAGCTGGGTCGCCGCCTTCTCCTGCGCCTCCTGGACGAGGCGGGCCGTGCCCGTCAGCACGCCAGCAGGGCCGATATAGGCGTCCACCAGCCTGATTCCGCCGGACGACATGAGAAATTCGCGGATCTGGTTGGAGTGGCTCATACCCCGGGCCTTGATGACATAGAGCGTTCGGGTCCGTTCGCCGTTCGCTTCCATGTTCTGCAGCTTGATCCAGGAATCCATCAGGGAGGAAACGCCCAGATCGTCGTTTTGCACCAGGGAGCCGTCGCCGCGCAGCGTGGTGAAGACGGCCGTGATGCCGCGGGTCTTGATCAGGTCGATCATCCGCAGGAGCGTCGCCTGCAACTCGTTGGTCGGACCGCGCAGTGCGGAGATCGGGTCGATCACCACCAAGTCGGGCCTGACCTGATCGAGATCGCGGTGCATCCGCGCCAGATGCGTCTCCAGACCGAACAGGCTGGGTCGTGCCGCCTCGAAGCGCAGCGTTCCGCTCGCGACGTGCCGCGCGAGGTCGATCCCGATCGAGGCGGCATTGCGCATGATCTGCGCGCCGCTCTCCTCGAACGTGAAGGCCAGGCAGCGTTCGCCGCGCCGGCAGGCCGCATCGAGGATCGTGGCGCTCAGCATGGTCTTGCCGGTACCTGCCTCGCCGGAGATCAGGATGCTGGAGCCGCGATAGAAGCCACCCGGCCCCAGCATCGCATCCAGGCCCTCGATACCCGTCGAGATCACGCCGGATGGCACCGTGTAATCGAGGTCGGCCGAGGTTACCGGCAAGACGCTGATCCCGGCATGGTCGATCAGGAACGGGTACTCGTTCGTGCCGTGCGCCGAGCCGCGGTACTTCACCACGCGCAGGCGCCGCGTGGTGATCTGGTCCTCGACCCGGTTGTCGAGCAGAACCACGCAGTCGGAGACGTACTCCTCCAGACCCTGGCGGGTGAGTTGACCCTCCCCGCGCTCGCCGGTGATGATCGCGGTCAGGCCCCGGTCCTTGATCCAGCCGAACAGGCGCCGCAGTTCCGCCCGCAGGAGCGACGGATCGGTGAACCCGGCGAACAGGGTCTCGATCGTGTCGAGCACCACACGTTTCGCGCCGACGGTGTCCACCGCGAAGCCGAGGCGGATGAACAGGCCTTCGAGGTCGTACTCGCCGGTCTCCTCGATCTCGCTGCGCTCCACGCGGACGTGGTCGATGGCGAGCTTGCCCGACGCCACGAGCCCATCGAGGTCGTAGCCGAGGGAGGCGACGTTGGCCGCGAGGTCTTCGGCGCGTTCCTCGAAGCTCATGAAGACGCCGGGCTCGCCGTACCGGGTCGCCCCGTTGACCAGGAAGGTGGTGGCGAACAGGGTTTTGCCGCAGCCTGCGGCGCCGCAGATCAGAGACGGCCGGCCGACCGGGAGGCCGCCGAAGGTCAGGTCATCGAAGCCTTCGATGCCCGTCGGGGCCTTGGGCAACGTCTGGACGGCTTGCGGGTCAGGCACGATGGTTGATGTCCTGGACTTCTCAATGGGAGCGGCGGATCGGAGTGATCCCGCGGGAATCGTCGCTTCCCGGCGAGCCAACGTGCGCGGTGTCCGACCCGCAGCGGTGCCGAGCGGCGCGCAGGACGGGCGTAAATCCCCCGCGACCCGGTATGGCAACGCCGTCGCGAGCGCAATACGCGTTCGCGACGTACGCTCGACGCCAGGTTGCGGACCGACCGAATCGTGACATCCGAGTGGCGTGGGGGAGGGTGCGATGCTGGGTTGGGACCTGAATGGCGACGCTCTGACGGCGCCCGCCGTCGCCCGCAACCGGGATGCGGTCCTCGAGGTCCTGCGCGAGGTCCTGCCCGGCAGCGGTACGGTTCTGGAGATCGCGAGCGGGTCCGGCGAGCACGCGGTGCACATCGCTTCGGCGCTTCCCGGCGTGACTTGGCTGCCGAGTGATCCGGATCCGGCCGCGCGGCGCAGCATCGCGGCTCATACGGGCCGGTCGGGGCTGACGAACATCCTTCCGCCCCTCGACCTCGATGCGGTCGCCGCGCAATGGCCCGTGACTCGTGCTGCGGGCCTCGTCTGCATCAACATGATTCATATCGCGCCCTGGGCTGCCACTCAGGGCCTCCTGGCCGGCGCCGGGCGGACCCTGGAGGCGGGCGGCGTCCTGTTTCTATATGGGCCGTTTCGCGAGGGCGGTCGGCATACCGCCCCCAGCAACGCCGCGTTCGACGAATCCCTGCGCGGCCGCGACCCGCTGTGGGGCGTACGGGATCGCGAATCCGTTTCCGCGGAAGCGGCGAAGCATGGTCTCGTGCTCTCCCGGCGCGTCGCCATGCCCGCCAACAATCTGAGCCTCATCTACCGGCGCATCGCGGGGTGACCGATCCGATGTCGCCCATTCAGGGGTCTGCACATTGTATTCAAGTGACTGAATGCTACACAATCCTGCCGTTGAGCCGATGCGGCGGCAAAAGCCGCACGGTCTGCAGGAGGAAACTGATGGCGATGGATCGCAACGTTTCGAGTCGGGCCGTTGCCCTGCTCGCAGTAGCCGGGTTGTTGGGTGCGGGGCCGGCGCGGGCCGCCGACCCGATCAGGATCGGGGTGATCGCCGAGGCGCAGTCGGTGGTCGGGGCCTCCATCCCGCAGGCGGTGCAGCTCGCCGCCGACGAGATCAACGCCAAGGGCGGCGTCGACGGACGGCAGATCCAGGTCGTCACCTACGACGACAAGAGTTCGGCCTCCGACGCGGTCCGCGCCTTCCAGCGGGCGGTCTCCGAGGACAAGGTCAACCTCGTCATCGCCAGCTACATCTCCGAGGTGGTGCTCGCGCTGATGCCCTGGGCGGCCCGGCTCAAGACCCCGATGATCACGCCCGGCGCGGCCTCCAACGAGATCAGCGTCGCCGTCCACAAGGATTACGCGCGCAACAAGTACACCTTCCACGGCTACCTGACCTCGCATGCCCTCGCGCAGGCGGTCTGCGACTCGGCCAAGGACGTGCTGGTCGAGAAGCTCAAGGCCAAGACCGCCGCGATCATGAGCGAGGACGCGGCCTGGACCCGCCCGCTCGACGCCGCCTACGAGGAATGCCTGCCGAAATCCGGGCTGAAGGTGGTGGAGCATGTCCGCTTCTCGCCGGACACGGGCGACTTCACGCCGATCTACAACAAGATCGAGGCCGCCAAGCCGGACCTGATCGTCACCGGCATCTCGCATGTCGGGGTTCAGCCGACCGTGCAGTGGCAGAACCAGCAGGTGCCGCTCGCCATGACCGGCATGAACTCGCAGGCCACCTCCTCGACCTTCTGGGCCAACACCAACGGGGCGACGCAGGGGGTGATCTTCCAGAGCATCGCGGTGCCGGGCGCCGCGATCACCGATAAGTCGGTCGCCTTCACCGACGCGTTCAAGAAGCGGTTCTCGAGCGATCCGTCCTACGCGGGCTACATGGCCTATGATCAGGTCTACTACGTCGCCGAAGCGGTGAAGCGCGCCGGCTCCACGGAGTCCGACAAGCTCGTGGACGCCCTTGAGAAGACCGACTGGGTGGGTACGGTCGGCCGCACGCAATTCTACGGCAAGGACGACCCCTTCACCCACTCGATCAAGTACGGGCCGGGCTTCGTCACCGGGCTGATGGCACAGTGGCAGGACGGCAAGCAGGTGGCGATCTGGCCGAAGAATCTCGCTCAGGGACAGATCGTCCTGCCCGCGGCCGTGAAGGCGGCCGGGCGCTGAGGCCTATCCGGCCGACATGAGATCCTGGCGGCACGGCGGCTTGCCAAGCGCGTCCGTTGCCGCAAGTAGAGCCGGGCCGCCCGACCGTGGCCCGGCTGCGAACATGCGCGTGGAGAGGATTTTTCGATGGCCAGCGCCGACCTGCCCGACACCATGCGCCAGATCCTGTCTCTTATACACATCTCCGAGCCCACGAGACAAGAGGCAATC
>CAXDNE010000224.1:0-12286 GCA_963990595.1 uncultured Methylobacterium sp. | reverse complement strand
AGCAGGGCGCCGGGCACGGGAGCGGCCGCGACCCGGAACGGCGCCGCCGTCCTGGCCGCCGCGCCGGCGGCCAGCAGCGCCGCCCGCCCGCGCGGATCGAGGGGATCGGCTCCGCCGGTCCGGGCTCGGTAGGCCGCCAGCGCCTCGAAGGTCCGGCGCCCGAACGCGCCCGAGACCACGGCGTTGAAATCGCCGGTCCAGACCAGCGCGTCCTGGATTGCCCTGCGCTCCGCCTCGGGCAGCGCCGCGAAGGCCGCCTTCGCGGCCTCGAAGGCGGGGTCGGCGGCCGTTGCGGCGACCGGCGGCTCCTTCGCGCCCGGCCGGGGCGGAGCCGGCCGCTCCTGGGCCTGGGCGGCCCCGGCGATGAGGAGGAGGGCGCCGAGGAGTGCGACGCGCCGGCCCTGCCGGGGCGACGCCCCTGGGAACCCGCCCGGCGACGAATCACGCGACCCCATCACGCCTCCCGACCTGCGCGGGGGCGATCCTGGCAGAGCCCTCCCCCGCAGGCCAGACGAAAGCCGCGGGCGCTGACGTGCCGCCGTGCACCCGTGCGCGCGATGCGCTACAGGGCAGACGTCCGGCCTCGGGCGGCGGCCGGACGCCCGATTCGGCCTTGCGGCCACGCGATGCCGCCATGGTCCGACGCGGAGCCCGGCATGAGCGACACCAGCAACACCTTCAAGAAGGCGCCCAAGCGCAAGCCCTCGAAGGGCAAGAGCGTCAGCGTCTCTCCCGAGATGCGGCAGGCCTATGCCGACCTGATCCGGGAGCGCGCCGAGAAGCAGGAGGCCTACGGGCGCCACCTGCCGCAGGACGAGACGCGGCGCCGATAGGACACGGCGCCGCCGCGCCCTCGGATCAGCGCTTGCGCACGAACTCGGTGCGCAGGACCAGGCCCTTGATGGTGTCGTGGCGGCAGTCGATCTCCTCCGGGTCGTCCGTGAGCCGGATCGACCGGATGACCGTGCCCTGCTTCAGGGTCTGGTTCGCGCCCTTGACCTTCAGGTCCTTGATCAGCGTGACCGAATCGCCGTCGGCGAGGACGTTGCCGGAAGCGTCGCGGACCGCCGCCTTCTCGGGAGCCGCGCCCGCCGCCCCGGGCGGAAGCCACTCGCCCGTCGCCTCGTCGTAGACGTAAGCCTCGTCGTCGCCGTTCAAATCCTGAGCCCCCGGTTCGGATCGGGGCCGGGTCCGGTGAGGATCTCGCAGGCCCGTCATCCGCGCACGTCCCGGCGCACCGAACCGGTCGCCGAGTCGGCGCGGGACGCCCCGAGCTTAGCCGATCGGGCCGGCCCCGCGCGAGAGCGGCGGGGCCGGCCCGACGGAGCGGCTTACCGCTTCAGCGGGCCGGCCTCGATCACGTCCTCCACCGTGCGCAGGCCGGCGCGCGGAGAGTTGACGAGGCAGGCCATGTTGCCCGGCGGGTGCTGGTTCTTCCACATCTTGGTGTGGGCCTGGGGGATCTTGTCCCAGGGGAAGACCTCGCTCATGCACGGGTCGATGCGCTGGTCGAGCACGAACTGGTTCGCCGCCGAGGCCTGCTTGAGATGGGCGAAGTGCGAGCCCTGGATGCGCTTCTGCCGCATCCAGACGTAGCGGGCGTCGAAGGTGATGTTGAAGCCGGTCGTGCCGGCGCAGAACACCACCATGCCGCCGCGCTTCACCACCAGCGCCGAGACCGGGAAGGTCGCCTCGCCGGGATGCTCGAACACGATGTCGACATCCTGCTTGCCGGTGATGTCCCAGATCGCCTTGCCGAACTTCCGCGCCTCCTTGGTCCAGGCGTGGAACTCGGGGCTGTTCACCTTCGGGAGCTGCCCCCAGCAATTGTAGTCCTTGCGGTTGATGACGCCCTTGGCGCCCAGGCTCATGACGTAGTCGCGCTTCGACTCGTCCGAGATCACCGCGATGGCGTTGGCTCCGCTCGCCGCGCAGAGCTGCACGCCGAACACGCCGAGGCCTCCGCTCGCGCCCCAGATCAGCACGTTCTGGCCCGGCCGGACCGTGTGCGGCGCGTGGCCGAACAGCATCCGGTAGGCGGTGGCGAGCGTCAGCGTGTAGCAGGCCGCCTCCTCCCAGGTGAGGTGCTTGGGCCGGTGCATCAGCTGGCGCGACTGCACCCGGCAGAACTGCGCGAAGGAGCCGTCGCCGGTCTCGTAGCCCCAGATCCGCTGGGTCGGCGAGAACATCGGATCGCCGCCGTTGCACTCCTCGTCGTCGCCGTCGTCCTGGTTGCAGTGGACGATGACCTCGTCGCCGACCTTCCAGCGCTTCACCTTGGCGCCGACCTTCCAGACGATGCCCGACGCGTCCGAGCCGGCGATGTGGTACTCGCCCTTGTGCACGTCGAAGGGCGAGATCGGCTCGCCGAGGCCGGCCCAGACGCCGTTGTAGTTGACGCCCGCCGCCATGACGTAGACCAGCACCTCGTCGTCGCCGATCTCCCAGACCGGCAGCACTTCGAGCTGGTGAGACTGTTCCGGGGGCCCGTGGCGCTCGCGTCGGATCGCCCAGGCATACATCTTGGCCGGCACGTGACCCAGCGGCGGGATTTCGCCCATCTCGTAGAGGTCCTTGACCTCGCCGTTCGCCGGACCGACCGCAGCGCTCGCAGCCATCTCGCTCTCCTCTCGTCCCGCGTGTTTCTCACGGCCGCGGTTCTCCTTCGCGCTATAGCGGCGATGCCGGAGGCGTCCAAGTGGGCCGAAAGTCGAAACCCGATGGTTTCTGACATGAAAAAGCCGCCCGCGCAGGGACGGCGCCCACGTATTCAAATTCGCCTTTCCGGCAGACCAAGTATTATTCGGCGACGGCCTTGCGGGTGTCAGCCGCGAGACCTTCCGCGATCTCACGGTCGCGCATCCGGTAGACTTTATACCAGCCGCGCCGCCGGCATTCGGGCCGGTCCCGCCCCGGCCGCCATCGGTCAGCGGAGCCGGCACGGGGGCGCCGGGCCGGATCGGCGCCTCCGTCAAATCGGACTGTCCCGGCGGGCAAGTTTTTTAAACGCCGGTTGAGGCCCGCCGGGGCCCCTTGCACTTCTGTCCCGGATGACGCGTGCCCAAGCCTTCGCTACGGTGACCGGAAGGCTGCGCCCGGCGCGCGCATAGAAAGATCACATGGAGGCGAGGGATGGGCGCGAGCGTCGCGGAGACCAAGAGCGACAAGTCTAGCCGCGACAAGCCGTGGATCATCCGCACCTATGCGGGGCACTCGACCGCGGCGGAGTCGAACAAGCTCTATCGGGGCAACCTCGCCAAGGGCCAGACCGGCCTGTCGGTGGCCTTCGACCTGCCGACCCAGACCGGCTACGACCCCGATCACGAACTCTCCCGCGGCGAGGTCGGCAAGGTCGGCGTCTCGATCGCGCATCTCGGCGACATGCGGACCCTGTTCCAGGACATCCCGCTCGCCCAGATGAACACCTCGATGACGATCAACGCCACGGCCCCCTGGCTGCTGGCGCTCTATCTCGCGGTGGCCGAGGAGCAGGGCGCGCCGATCGCCGCCCTCCAGGGCACGACCCAGAACGACATCATCAAGGAGTACCTGTCGCGGGGCACCTACGTGTTCCCGCCCGCGCCCAGCTTACGGCTCACCAAGGACGTGATCCTGTTCACGACCAAGAACGTGCCGAAGTGGAACCCGATGAATGTCTGCTCCTACCACCTGCAGGAGGCGGGGGCGACGCCGGTCCAGGAACTCTCCTACGCGCTGGCCATCGCCATCGCGGTGCTGGACACGGTGCGCGACGATCCCGAATTCGACGCGGCGAGCTTCCCGGAGGTGTTCGGCCGGATCTCGTTCTTCGTGAATGCCGGGCTCCGGTTCATCACCGAGATCTGCAAGATGCGGGCATTCTCGGAACTGTGGGACGAGATCGCCCGGGAGCGCTACGGCATCGACGACCCGAAGAAGCGGATCTTCCGCTACGGCGTGCAGGTGAACTCCCTGGGGCTCACCGAGCAGCAACCTGAGAACAACGTCCACCGCATCCTGATCGAGATGCTGGCCGTGACGCTCTCGAAGCGCGCCCGCGCCCGGGCCGTGCAGCTGCCGGCCTGGAACGAGGCGCTCGGCCTGCCCCGCCCCTGGGACCAGCAATGGTCCATGCGGATGCAGCAGATCCTGGCCTTCGAGACCGACCTGCTGGAATACGACGACATCTTCGACGGCAGCCACGTGATCGAGGCCAAGGTCGAGGCGCTGAAGGCGCAGACCCGGGCCGAGCTGGAGCGGATCGGCGGCATCGGCGGCGCGGTCGCCGCGGTGGAGACCGGCGCGCTCAAGCGCGCGCTGGTGGAGTCGAACGCCCGCCGGATCTCGGCCATCGAGGCCGGCGAGCAGATCGTCGTCGGCGTCAACAAGTGGCAGCAGGGCGAGCCCTCGCCGCTCACCGCCGGGGAGGGGGCGATCTTCTCCGTCTCCGAGACGGTGGAGATGGAGGCGCAGGCCCGCATCCGCGACTGGCGCTCCCGCCGCGACGAGAACGCGGTCGGCCAAGCCCTCGACGCCCTGGAACAGGCGGCGCGCTCGGGCGCCAACATCATGCCGCCCTCGATCGCGGCCGCGAAGGCCGGGGTCACCACCGGCGAGTGGGGCGCGCGCCTGCGCGCGGTCTTCGGCGAGTACCGGGCGCCCACCGGCGTCACCGTCGAGACGGTCTCCAGCGGGGCCGCCGAGGAGGCCAAGCTCCTGATCGCCGATCTCGGCGAGCGGCTCGGCGAGACGCCGAGGCTCGTGGTCGGCAAGCCGGGCCTCGACGGGCATTCGAACGGCGCCGAGCAGATCGCGCTCCGCGCCCGGGACGTCGGCTTCGACGTCACCTACGACGGCATCCGCCAGACGCCCGCCGAGATCGTCGCCAAGGCCAAGGAGACCGGTGCCCACGTGGTCGGCCTGTCGATCCTGTCGGGGAGCCACGTGCCGCTGGTGCGCGAGGTCCGCGCCAAGATGCGCGAGGCCGGCCTCGACCATATCCCGGTGGTGGTCGGCGGCATCATCTCGCCGGAGGACGAGCTGGTCCTCAGGAACATGGGCGTGCGCGCCGTCTACACGCCGAAGGACTACGCCATCGACCAGATCATGGTCGGGCTCGCCAAGGTCGTGGAGAAGATCCTGGAGCACCGGGACGGCCCGTCGGATCGGGTCCGCGCGGGCGCGCAGGTTTACTGAGCCGGCGGTCCCAAATCCGGGGTCTCGCGGCCGGCAGGCGACGGCTTGCCGGCCGATCCCTCTCACGATCCCCCGCGGGATCGCGTAGGACGGCGCGATGCCGTCCGCCCTCGCCACGATCCTCCTCCTGGCCGTCCCGTTCGCCGCGGCCCTGTCGGCCGGGCTGATCCTGCGCCTGCGCCCGCTCCTGCAGCGCTACGCCCTGGCGCGGCCGAACGCCCGGTCCAGCCACACCGTGCCGACCCCGCAGGGCGGCGGCATCGCCGTGGTGACGGCCCTCGTCACGGTCTCGGGGCTGCTCATCGCGGCGCCCGAGATCGGCGGCCGGCCGGACTGGCTCTGGCTCGCCGGCTGCACCCTGGCCCTGGCGGTGCTCGGCGCGGTGGATGACGTGCGCCCGCTGCCGGCCGCCCTCCGGCTCGCCCTGCAGGTCGGCGCGGTCGGCCTGCTGGTCTGGCACCTCGACGGGCGGCTGCTGCCCGGGGCCCCGCTCTGGCTCGAGCGCGGCCTCGCCCTGCTCGCCGGCGTGTGGTTCGTGAACCTGACGAACTTCATGGACGGCCTCGACTGGATGACGGTGGCCGAGACCGTCCCGGTGGCCGGCACCCTGCTGCTGCTCGGCCTCGCCGGCGTCCTGCCGCCGCTGCCGGCGCTGGTGGCGGCCTGCCTCCTGGGGGCGGTGCTCGGCTTCGCGCCGTTCAACCGGCCGGTCGCGAAGCTCTTCCTCGGCGACGTCGGATCGCTGCCCCTCGGGCTCGTCACCGCGTGGCTCCTCTGGCAACTCGCCCTGGCGGGCGGCTTCGCGGCCGCCCTGCTGCTGCCGCTCGTCTACCTCGCCGATGCCAGCCTGACCCTCATCGCCCGGGCCGCCCGGGGCGAGCGGGTCTGGGAGGCGCATCGGGGGCATTACTACCAGCGGGCCACCGTCAACGGCCTGACCGTCCCGGGCATCGTGGCGCGGGTGTTCGGGGTGAACGTGGCTCTGGCGGCGCTCGCCGCCGCGACCTTGCTTTGGCCGTCCTGGCCGGTCACCCTCGCGGCGCTGGCAACCGGGCTCGCCCTGGTCGCCGTCCTGCTCCGCCGCTTCGCCCGCGCCCCGGCGCCGGCCCCAGCCGAAGGTGCCGCCCAGCCGTGACCGGACTCATCGCGCTCACCGGGGCGACCGGATTCATCGGCCGCCACCTGCTCGCCGACCTCACCGCGCGCGGTTATCGGGTCCGGGTGCTGCTGCGCCGCCCGACGGCCCTCCCCGAGGGGGCCGCGAGCGCGGTGGTGGGCGACCTGACCCGCCCGATCAACATGGCGGCCGCGCTGGCCGGCGTCGACGCGGTGGTGCATTCGGCCGGCCTCGCCCATGCGATGTCGGGTGCCCCCGAGGACGATTACCGCACCCTCAACACCGAGGCGACGCGCCGGCTCGCGGAGGCGGCGGCCCGCGCCAAGGTGCGCCGGTTCGTGTTCCTGTCCTCGATCCGCGCCCAGGTCGGCGCGAGCGCGCCTTGCGTGGTCGGGGAGGGCGACCCCGCGGAGCCCACCGAGGCCTACGGCCGCTCCAAGCTGGAGGCCGAGCGGGCCCTCGCCGAGACCGGGCTCGACTGGGTGGCGCTCCGCCCGGTGCTGGTCTACGGCGCGGGCGTGAAGGGCAACATGGCCGCGCTCCTGCGGCTGGCCCGCAGCCCCTATCCGCTGCCGCTCGGGGGACTCGCGGCGCGGCGGTCGCTGATCGCGCTGGAGAGCCTGTCGGGCGCCGTGGACGTGGTGCTGCGCGCGCGGGGGCCCCTCAACCGGGCCCTCATCGCGGCCGATCCGGACCCGCTGAGCCTGCCCGAGATGATCACGGCCCTGCGCCAGGGGCTCGGGCGCGGCCCGGGGCTGGTTCCGGTGCCGGCGGCGCTCCTGAAGCTGGCCTGCCGGATGACCGGGCGGGAGGCCCAGTTCGCCCGCATCGCGGAGGGGCTGGTGGCCCGCGCCGACGGTCTCGCGGCGCTCGGCTGGCAGCCGGCCGGCTCGACCCGGGACGGGCTGGCGCGTCTGGCGCGCGACGGCGGGTAGGCGCACCGGGACCGCCGGTCGCTCCGACCGAGCCCCGGACAGCCCCGACCCCGGAGGCCGGAGCTTCAGCCCAACGCCGCCTGGGCTGCCCCGGCAAGCGGCGCGTCGCCGACCGTCACGCCGTCGGCGACCGCCGGAACCTGGCCGGCGCGCTGCGCCGCGCGCTCCCGGAAATGCGGGATCGCCGCCTCGAACACCGCCTCCGCGGCGGCCCGGTCGCCCGCCGCCACGGCGGCGCGCAGCTGCGCCACCCAGCCGTCGAGCCGCGCCCGGTCGGCGAAGACCGGCCGCGCCGCCATCACCCCGTCGATCCCCGGCAGGGCCACGCGGGGCTCCTCGCGGGCGAACAGGATCTCGTTGAGCCGCTCCCCGGGCCGGGCGCCCGTGAAGGCGATCTCGATCTCCGCGCCGGGCTCGAACCCGGCGAGCCGGATCATCCGCTCGGCCAGCTCCGCGATCCGCACGGGCTGGCCCATCTTGAGCACGTAGACCGCGGCGCGCTCGGCTTCCGCGGCGGCGCGCCCCGCGCCGTCGGCATGCGAGGCCGCCGTGAGCACGAGGTCGCAGGCCTCGCGCACGGTCATGAAGTAGCGGACCATGTCGGGATGGGTGACCGTGACCGGACCGCCCCGGGCGATCTGCGCCTTGAACACCGGCACCACAGAGCCCACGGAGCCGAGCACGTTGCCGAAGCGCACGGCGATCAGCCGGGTGGGATGGCGCGGCCGGGCGGATTGCTCGGCGTCGAGGGCCTGGGCGACCATCTCGGCGAAGCGCTTGGTCACGCCGAGCTGCGAGACCGGCTCGATCGCCTTGTCGGTGGAGATCATCACCAGGGCCCGGGCGCCCGCCGCCACGGCGGCCTCGGCGACGTTGATCGAGCCGAAGACGTTGGTCTTGATCCCCTCCTGCCAGTCCCGCTCCAGGTAGGGCACCTGTTTCAGCGCGGCGGCGTGCAGCACGTAATCCGGCCGGAACGCCGTGATCACCTCGTGCGTCCGCTCCCGGTCGCGGATATCCGCCAGGACGCCGGTCACCGCGGCCTCCGCGGCCAGGATCGCGGGATGGCTGAGGATGCCGTGGAGCGCGGGCTCCGAGGATTCGAGCACCAGCACCGCGGCGGCGCCGAAGGCCACCGCCCGCAGGCAGATCTCGGAGCCGATCGAGCCGCCGCCCCCCGTCACCACCACCCGGCGGCCCGTGAGGAACGCCTCCAGCCGCGCCCGGTCGATGGCGACCGTCGGGCGCAGCAGCAGGTCCTCGATCTCCAGGGGCGCGAGTTCCGGACCCTGCGCGCCCTCGCCGAGCCCGGCCACGCGGGCCAGCGGCAGGCCGAGACGGCGGGCCCGGGCGATGAGGTCGTCGGGTGCGGCCTCCGGGACGAGGGCGCTCGGCGCGGCGATGAGCCGCCGTACCGGCTCGCCGCTTGCCGCGAGATCGGCCACCACCCGCTCGAGATCCGGGAAGCCGCCGAGCACGGGCACGCCGCGCATGAACTGGCCGCGCTCGTCCGCCCGGGGCGAGAGGATGCCCCGGGGCGCGAGCTTCTTCACCGACCCCGCCTCGATCGCCCGGATCAGCACGTCGATATCGGCCCCGCGCCCGAGGAGCAGCGTCGGAACCGTGGCGGCCCGGGCGCTCGATTGCCGGGAGCGCGTGTCCTTGAGGTACCGGAACGCGAGCCGCGTGCCGCCCAGGAAGAAGATCTGCAGCACCCAGTAGAGAAGGATCGCGATCTTGCCGAAGAAGTAGAACCCGTACAGGTCGGACGAGACCAGGACCCAGTCGATCACCAGAAGGATCAGGGCCAGCACGCTCGCCGCGCGCACGATCCCGGCGAGATCCTGCAGCGACGCGAAACGCCACTTGGTCCGGTAGAGCCGGAAATGGCCGTAGACGAGTCCCGCGACGATCAGGAATGGCGGCAGCAGCAGGGGCAGGGCGTGCAGGCGCTCGGCGAGCATGCCGCCCTGGAAGCGGAACAGGAAGGTGAGCACCACGGCGGCAGCGGTCGCCGCGAGATCGTGGGCCACCATCACCGCGGTCTTGTAGAGGCGCTGCTGCATCGGGTGCCGGATGGGGTGGCGGGGGTATCCGCCGCGGCACCCGCCCTGTCAACGCGAGGCAAGGGTCGCGCGCCACACGGACGCGCGACCGACCCCCTTCTACTTGACGATCGCGCCCGAGAAGCCGGTCTTGAAATTCTTCTGGTAGGCCCGTGCCTTGACCGGATAAACCTTGTCGACCAGCAACAGCCGGACGCGCTCGTTGAAGTCTTCGGTGGTCACCGTCTGAGCCCGACCGGTTATCAACGTCCGTGCCATCATCGTCTCCGCAGCATCGCCCAGGGCACAGGATTGCGCGGAGGGTCTCCTTTACTTGGGGCGGGGCGGGCGAATTACAAACGGATTTCGTCAGGTCAGCGCGCGGGCCGCGGCACCGGCCGCGTCGTCCACCCGGTCGATATCCGGGGCGTCGATCCGCCGGTAGCGGGCCTGGATCAACCCGAAGGCCCCGAAGGCGGCATGGCCGGCGGCCACGAGGCCGAGCAGGATCCAGCCATAGGGCTGGGCGCGCAGCAGCGCGAAGGCCTCGGCCAGCCCCTTGGCCTCCGAGGAGCGCTGATGCCACGCCGCCGCCACGAGGAACCCGCCGATGATCAGGAAGGCGAGGCCGCGCGCCGCGTAGCCGAAGCGCCCGATCGGACCGGCCCAGCGCTCGCGCGCCGCGGCATCCAGGGCGAGCCGGTCGGTGACGTCTCCCCGCCACGCCTTGCCGATGAAGCCGAAGCCGCCCCCGGCGATCGCGAGGCCGCCGAGCGCCACGAGCCAGCGGCCGAAGGGCTTGGCGAGAAGCCAGGCCGTCCAGTCGTGCATGCCGTCGCCGCGGCGCATCCCGAGGCCGAGGCTGAGCGAGGCGGCGCTGGCGGCCAGACCGAGATAGAGCGCCGCGCTGATCAGGTGGGCACCGCGCACCGCCAGCCCCTTGGCCGAGCTACCCCGCCGGTCCGCATCCGTGACGGCTTCGACGAAGCGCCAGAGCGCGAAGCCCAGCAGGCCCAGCGCGATCAGCCCGACCAGCACCACGCCGAACGGCCCGGCCAGCACGAAGCGCAGGGCATCCTTGCTGTCGCCGGCGCGCCCGCCATGGCCGAGGGCCGCGAGCAGCGCCAGGGCGCCGACCACGCCGTAGACCGCCCCCCGTGCGCCGTAGCCGAGGCGAGCGATGCGCTCGATCGTGTTGCGTCCGCCGGGCAGGGTGCTCATCGGCGGCCCCGGGCGGTGTGGCATTCGACGTTCGTCACGGGCGGGATCCGGTCAGGCGGGCCCGATCAACGCCCGGCGGCTCGCTCCCGATCCCTTGCCGGCACGGCGATCCGGCCGCCGCTACATCGGCGTCCGTTCGGTCCGGCCGGCGAGCGCCACGTAGAAGCCGAGTCCGTCCTGGGCCGGCAGGGTCTGCAGCCGCTCGATCAGGCCGCGCCGTTTCGCGTCGAGGAGCAGGCGCCCGGCCGGCTGGAACAGGGTCTCGCCGCCGCCCTCCGGCGGCGGATCCAGGCGGATCGCGACGGTCTTGCCCTTGGCGAAGCGGCTGCGCTCCAGCATGTCCTTCAGCGAGGCCTCGGCGGTGGCCCGGTTGGCGCCGCGCAGGTCGAGCACCGAGTCCGCGTCCGTCACCCCCAGGGAGCCGCGCAGCTTGGCCGCGTAGAAATCTTCGAAATGGGGCAAGTCGATGCCTTGATGCTCTGCCGGGCCGGGATAGCCGGCCCGTGCGATCGGGTGCGGCTCAGGAGGTGAGACCGCGATAGATGTCGCGCACCGGCACGGCGCCATCAAGCTCCGGGAGTGTCACGGCCCCGTCGAGCCCGAACGCCGCGACGCTCCAATCCTCGGCCGCGCGCCGCCAGACCTCGACCCGCGCCTCGTCGGAATAGACGATCAGCAGGATCCTGAGGCTCGGCACGGTCCGGTAGAAATCGATCCTGCGGCCGCGGTCGAGGCTCATGGTCGAGGGTGAGAGCACCGCGGCGACGAGGAGCGGATCCTCCGCATAGCCGTCCGGCAGGGGCGGCCCGCAACGGACCACCACATCGGGGATCGGGGCGAACTCCTCCGCCGCGCTGACGATCGCCAAGCCCGGCACGGCAGCCTCTGCCATCCGCGAGATCGCCGCTTCGGCGAATCAGGTTCGCGACGATCGCCTGATCCCGCTCCCGGGGCGGCGACATCAGCACCGGCACGCCGTCGAGCAGCTCCCAGCGCTCATGCTCGGGCCGGCCCTCCGCCCAGAGCCTGAACCCGGAAACATCCATCCGCGTGTCGCGCTTCGCGGCCAGCGCCATCGCAGCCCCCGATCGAGATTCGGAGGCTATCACAGACCGGAAAACGCGGCGACAGGCTCAGTCGGATGTGGGGTGGGGCTCTGCCCTGAACGCGGCGCCGGCCTCGAGGAAGCGCTGCGGATCGACCGGCTCGCCGTCGATGCGGGTCTCGTAGTGCAGATGCGCGCCCGTGGAGCGCCCGGTCGAGCCGACAGAGCCGATCATCTCGCCCGCCGCGACGCGCTGCCCGGGGCGTACGGCGATGCGGGCGAGATGGCCGAAACGGGTGGTCAGGCCGTGGCCGTGGTCGATCTCGACCATGTTGCCGTAGCCCCCGGCGGGTTCCGCGGCGATCACCCGGCCCGGGGCGGTGGCGCGGGCGGGCGCGCCGTAATCCGCCTTCAGGTCGAGGCCCGTGTGCAGGGCGAGCCCGCGGGTGAACGGGTCGAGCCGGGTGCCGAACGGGCTCGACACGGCCGCCTCGCCCCGGATCGGCCGGCCCAGCGGCAGCGCCGCCGCGAGCCGGCGCAGGCGCGCGCCGTCGCCGAGCGCCCGGCGGGCCAGGGCGAGGCCGGACTCGAACCCGCCCCCGTCCAGGGTCCGGGGATCGAGCGGGACCAGCGGGCCACCGACGCCCGCGGCCGCCGGGGGATCGAAACGCCCGGGGTCGAGGCCGGTGCGGCCGATCAGGCCTGTCTCTTATACACATCTCCGAGCCCACGAGACAAGAGGCAATCT
>CAXDNE010000223.1:0-12492 GCA_963990595.1 uncultured Methylobacterium sp. | reverse complement strand
CCACCGCCCGGCCCGGCCTGCCGGGCCGGGCGGTGGTGGGCGGCGACCGGCTGGTGCCGCAGATCGCCGCCGCCTCGATCGTCGCCAAGGTGTTCCGCGACGACCTGATGCGCCGCCTCGCCGCGCGCCATCCCGGCTACGGCTGGGAGCGCAATGTCGGCTACGGCACGGCCGTCCACCGCGCCGGCCTGACGGCACTCGGCCGCAGCCCGCATCACCGGCTCAGCTTCACCCGCGGGTTCGGCTAGGGCTGGTTCGCGTACGGAGCGGGGACGCCGGATCGATCGGTCCGGGCTCGCCGCGCGTGGCACGCGGCAGCCTCACGCCGCCCGGATGGTAATCAGGAAGCGATCGACCTCGGCGGTGAGGCGTCCGGATTGATGCGCCAGGGCGCCGGCGGCCGTGAGCACGTGATCGGCCGCCGCGCCCGTCTCCTCCGCGGCATCCGCCACGCCGGCGATGTTGCCGGTCACCTCCTTCGCGCCCGCGGTCGCCTGGACGATGTTGCGCACGATCTCCCGGGTGGCCGAATCCTGCTGCTCCACCGCTGCCGCGATCAAGGCCGCGACCCCGTTGATCTCCCGGATCCGACCCGTGATCGTGCCGATCGCGCTCACCGCCTCGCCGGTCGCGTTCTCGATGCGGCCGATCTGGGCCGCGATGTCGTCGGTGGCCCGGGCCGTCTGCCCGGCCAGCTCCTTGACCTCGGCGGCCACGACCGCGAACCCCCGGCCCGCCTCGCCGGCGCGGGCCGCCTCGATCGTGGCGTTCAAGGCCAGCAGATTGGTCTGGGCTGCAATCGACGCGATCAACTGCACGACGTCGCCGACCTTGGCGCTTGCGGCGCTCAGCTCCGTGACCAGCGCGGCGGTCTGATCTGCCTCCGCGGCGGCCTTCCGGGTCAGGTCGGCGGATCCGGCCACTTGGCGGCCGATCTCTTGGATCGAACCGCCGAGCTGCTCGGCGGCTGCCGTGACCATGTTGACGTTGACCGCGGATTGTTCGGCCGCGGACGCGACGGCGGCGGATTGGGTGGCGGTCCCCTGTGCGGTCGTCGACATCTGGCGGGCGGTACTCTCCAACTGGCTGACAGCCGAAGACACCTCGTCGACGATGCGACCGACCGCCTGCTCGAAGGCGCCGGCCACCTGATGCATGACCGTACGGCGCTGTTCCTCGGCGGAGCGGTGGGATTCCGCGCGCTCCTCCTCCAGGGCCCTCTTCCGGACCAGGTTGTCCTTGAACACCTGTAACCGCCGCCGCCATGGCGCCGACTTCATCCCGGCGCGTCTGGGCAGGGATCGCCACGCTGGCGTCTCCCCCTGCGAGCGCCTGCATCGCCTGGGTCATGGCCCGCAACGGCCGGAGCACCCAACGGAATACGATGAGCGTACCGCCGATCGCCAGCAGGACGGAAGCGGTCAGGAACAGCAGGGCACCGAGAAGCGCCTGCTGCGACTCGACGGCCAGGAGCTGGGCCCGGTCGACCATCGCGTCGAGCGCCGCATAGGCCAGATCGAGGACCGTCATCCCGTCGGCGATGTCGCGTCTGCGCAACTCCGCAGCCTCGATGTCGGGCATCCGACCCTGGCTGAGCGCCTCCGTGACCACCTTGCGCCGCCTGGCCGACTCGCCCTCGAAGTTGCTGGCGCCCGCCTTCTGGAAGGCGGCCCGCAGGGAGGCCGGGACGTCGCCTGTGAACATATCGACGACCTCGGCCCAGGCCGCCATCAGGCGGGCCCGCTCCTCGGCCGCCGCGACGATCTCGGCCTGCGACCAGGCCGTCTTGGCGGCCACCGAGGTTTCGATCCGGAACCAGGAATTGCCGAGTGCGATCCGCGTCGCCCAGGTGGCACGCTTGATGTCGAGGGCCCGCGTGACCGCCGCGTCGCGGCGCGGGATGACCGCGTCCACCGCCTTGTCGGTGGCCGCGAAGGCGTTGAGGAGGTTGAGAGAGCCTGGATCGAGGGTTCGCGCGAACCCGGCATCGCGGCGCTCCTTCGGGAGGGCAAGGGCCGTGTCGATCTGGGGAAACAGGGCCACCAAGGCCGCCTTCGCGCGCCGAAGCGGCTCCAGCGTCACCTGCACCGACGGCACGTCGAGGTCGCGTATCAGCGTCCAGAATTCATTCTCCGCGTCCGCCAGGGCTTGCCGCGCGGCCAGGTGATCCGCCCTGTCGGCGGCGGAGATCGGGTCCTCGGCGGCCAGGACCTTCATGACGATGCCCCGCGCCATGCGGTTCGCGATCACCGACCGGAGCAGGGCGCGGCTCACCCGCGTCAGCGTGACGACGCGCTGCCCCTCTCGCGCCTGCTCCAAAGCGCTCAGATATGTATCCGTACGCGTTGCAAGCAACATTGCGCCCATGCTGAGAAAAATCGTGGCTAACGTCCAGCCAATCGAGATCTTGAAATATTTATGCAATGCATGTGTCCTTCTCAATGCAAAACTTTCATAACGCCGAACAGAGAACAGAAACTCTTTAGTGTCAACCTCGAATTTGCAATTCAATCGTCATCTGTACTTTCCGGGCGAAGCATAAACTTATAGTAATTTAAGTCTGATTTCGTAATATCGACGCGACGATCAACATGACCCGCGCACCGTCCCGCGTTTCAGATCGGAAGCTCAGACCTCATCTCGACGGGGTCCTGCGCACGGCGCGGATAGAGCCGGCTCTGACGGCACTTCGCTCACGCGATCCTGACATGCTCGGATCCACGCCGCACCAGCTCAGAACAGCGTCAACTGGCCCCGCGGATCTCGAAACGCCGACCGATTCAGGTCCATCCGCCCGAAGGCGAAGCCGAGCCGGGTGCCGGCGAGCCGGACCCGCTGGCCGATCATCGCCGCGTAGGCGCCCTCGCCGCGGAAGCGATGGCCGAAGCGGGGATCGTTCTCGCGGCCGCCCCGGGCCTGCGCCAGCAGCCCGAAGGCCCGGGCCTTCCGCTCGGGGTAATGTTCGGCGAACCAGTCGGCCACGAGGTCGGCGACCTCGCCGGGAAGCCGCAGCAGCGCGTGGCCGACGCGGCTCGCGCCGTTCTCCCGGGCGCGGGACAGGATCGCCTCGATCTCGTGGTCGGTGAGCCCCGGGATGATCGGCGAGAGGTTGACCATCACCGGCACCCCCGCGGCGCTGAGGCGCGCCATCGCGGCGAGCCGCTTCTCCGGCCGGGGCGCGCGCGGATCGAGGCGGCGGGCGAGACCGGGTTCCAGGGTCGGCAGCGAGATCGCCACGAGGACGAGGTTACGCGCGGCCATCTCGGCCAGGATGTCGAGATCGCGCAGCACGAGATCGGACTTGGTGGTGATGCCCACGGGATGCCGGGCCTCCCGCAGCACCTCGAGCACCGCGCGGGTGATGCGGTGCTCGCGCTCCACCGGCTGATAGGGATCGGTGGCCGTGCCGAGCGCGATCGTCTCCGGGCGATAGCCCGGCGCCGCGAGTTCGCGGGCGAGGAGACGGGCGGCCTCCGGCTTGGCGAAGAGCCGCGACTCGAAATCGAGCCCCGGCGACAGGCCGAGCCAGGCGTGGGTCGGGCGCGCGTAGCAGTAGATGCAGCCGTGCTCGCAGCCGCGATACGGGTTGATCGACCGGTCGAAAGGGATGTCGGGCGAGGTGTTGCGGGCGATGATCCGGGCGGTCCGCTCCGGCGTGACCTGGGTGCGCAGGGGAGCCGGCTCGTCGGTCTCCCAATCGGGATCCTGGAACGCCTCGCGCCGGGCCGCCTCGAAACGGCCGGTGGGATTGGCCGTGGCGCCGCGCCCCCGCCGGCCGGCCTCGGGCGGCGTGCTCGTCCCGAGGCGCGGCGACGCGCCGGACGCCGACCCGTCTCGCCTCTCAGCCATGATGAGTCGCCTCCGTGTCGCGCCTGGAACATAGCGCGAACACGACGCATCCCAACGCCTATTTTTGAGGCAAATCCCGTCCGCCGGGACCTCGCGGTCGCGCCCGCAGCTTCGGACGACGGATCGCCGGTTTACCACGGCGCAAAATCGTCTATGCGCGCGCTCATGCTCTCCGCGGTGACCTATCTGGCCAACCCGGCCGATCCGGACGCGATCGACCGCCTCGCCGACACGCTCAGCGTCCTCGTGTCCGGTGTGGCCGGCGGCCTGATCGGCGACGCGGTCATCGTGGCGGGGACCGAGAGCGAGGCGGTGGCAGCCGTAGCGGAAGCGACCGGCGCGGCCCTCGTCCTCCACCGGGGGCGCACCCCCTACGCGGCGGGCGCCGCAACGGCCCGCCGGGACTGGATCCTGTGCCTGGAGGCCGGCGACGTCCCGGCCGAGGGCTGGATCCGCACCCTCGACCGCTTCATCGGAACCGCCCGGCCGGAGACCGGGCTCGGCCGCCTGCACCGTCCGGCCGCCGGCTGGCTCGGCCGCGTCGTCGGCCGGATCGAGATCCTGGCCGGCGCCCGGCAGGCGCGGGCCGGGGACGTCGTGCGGCGGGAGGCCCTGCGCGCCGGCGCCGTGTTCGCGCCCCGCCTCAAGGTCAGGCCGCTGATCGCGCGGATCGACCGGGCCTGACCGGCGGAATCTTGTGCCGACGCTCGTTGTTGTCGGACGATCCTCCTCTACAACTCCCTGAGCGGGGTTGAAGATTTGCCGTCTCTCCACCTGCGTCGAGGGCGCTGACCCGCTCCCACCCTGAAAGGATGGTGCCATGGATTCGTCGGGCCTGATGGGCCGCAAATCGGTCGACGACATCCTCGAGAGCGGCGAGGGCGAGCAGCAGCTCTCGAAGTCGCTGGGCGCCCTCTCGATCACCGCCATGGGGATCGGCGCGATCATCGGCGCCGGCATCTTCGTGCTCACCGGGACCGCCGCGGCCCAGTATGCCGGGCCGGGCATCATGCTCTCCTTCGTGCTCGGCGGCATCGCCTGCGCGTTCGTGGGCCTGTGCTACTCCGAGATGGCGGCGCTGATCCCGGTGGCCGGGTCGAGCTACACCTACACCTACGCGACCCTCGGCGAGTTCTTCGCCTGGCTGATCGGCTGGGACCTGATCCTGGAATACGCCATGGGGGCGGCCACCGTGGCGGTGGGCTGGTCGGGCTACGTGACCAGCATCGCGAAGGATGTCGGGATCGTGATCCCGCCCCGGTTCGCGCACGCGCCGGGCACGCCGATCGACGGCGGCACCGCCCTGTTCAACCTGCCGGCCGTGCTGATCGTGGCGCTGATCACGATCCTGCTGATGCGCGGCACGAAGGAATCGGCCCGCTTCAACAACATCATGGTGGCGGTGAAGCTCACCGTGGTGGTGGCCTTCATCGCGCTCGGCTGGGGCCATGTCGACACGGCCCATTGGAGCCCGCTGATCCCGCCGAACGACGGCACCTTCGGGCATTTCGGCTACAGCGGCATCCTGCGCGGCGCGGGCGTCGTGTTCTTCGCCTTCATCGGCTTCGACGCGGTCTCGACCGCCGCCCAGGAGGCGCGCCGGCCCCAGAAGGACATGCCCATCGGCATCCTGGGCTCGCTCGCCGTCTGCACGATCCTCTACGTGCTGGTGGCCGCCGTGCTCACCGGGCTCGTGCCCTACAAGGACCTGAACGTCCCCGACCCGATCGCCAAGGGCGTCGACGTGATCGGCATCGGCTGGTTCGCCCTGCTGATCAAGCTCGGGGCGCTGACCGGGCTGACCACCGTCATCCTGGTCCTGCTCTACGGCCAGAGCCGGATCTTCTTCACCATGGCCCAGGACGGCCTGCTGCCGAAGATGTTCTCGCAGGTCCACCCGGCCTACCAGACGCCCTATCGCAGCCAGGCGCTCATCGGGGTCCTGGTCGCCCTCGTGGCGGCCCTGGTGCCGATCAACATCCTCGGCGAGATGGTGAGCATCGGGACGCTCGCCGCCTTCATCCTGGTCTGCGGTGCGGTGATCTACCTGCGCCGGACCGACCGCCACATGGAGCGGCCGTTCCGGGCGCCCGCGGTGCCGGTGGTGCCGATTCTCGGCATCCTGTTCTGCCTGCTGCTGATGATCGGCCTGCCGCTCGACACGTGGCTGCGGCTGGTGATCTGGATGGTGATCGGGCTCACCGTGTACTTCTTCTACGGGCGTCGGCACTCGGTCCTGCGCCGGAAGGAGGGCAACGCGGTCGGCTGATCTGCGCCGTCAGGCGGCCGGTCTCCAAGTCGCACCCGCATCCTGAGGTGCCGGAGCGCGGCGGAAGCCTCGCAGGAGACCTCCAGCCGGCCGCGCGATCGCTGGAGCCCCCTCCGAGGCCCGCTGACGCGGGCCCCTCGGGATGCGGGTTCAGGATCGGAGCATCCCCGTCGGACAGGCTCTCACGCCGTGATGCTCGCCCCGCGCCGGAGGTGCTCGTCGAGCCGCGGCATGATCTCCACGAAGTTGCAGGGGCGGTGGCGGTAATCGAGCTGCTGGGCCAGGATCCCGTCCCAGGCGTCCCGGCAGGCGCCCGGCGAGCCCGGCAGCACGAACACGTAGGTCGCCTGCGCGACCCCGGCGGTGGCGCGGGACTGCAGGGTCGAGGTGCCGATCTTGTCGTAGGAAATCCGGTGGAACACGGCCGAGAAGCCGTCCATCCGCTTCTCGAACAGGGGCTCCAGCGCCTCCGGGGTCACGTCGCGGCCGGTGAAGCCGGTGCCGCCAGTGGTCAGCACCACGTCGACCCCCGGATCGCGCAGCCACGCCTCGACCTGGCCGCGGATCGCCGGGATCTCGTCCGGCACGATGGCCCGGGCGGCCAGCCGATGGCCCGCCTCCGTCAGGCGCTGGCTCAGCGTGTCCCCCGAGCGGTCATCCTCGAGGCGGCGGGTGTCCGAGACGGTCAGCACCGCGATGTTGAGGGGAATGAAGCGGCGGGCTTCGAGCTGGTCGGCCATGGCGGCGATTCTCCGGGACAGGCCCCGATATGGGCCGGCCGCCGCCGCTTGTCGCCCCCGCTCTGCCTCTTGCGGCGCGAGCCAAACTCGGCTGTGCTCTGTCGATCCCGTCGGAGATCCCGTCCCATGCACATGTACGGCAACTGGCGCTCGGCCGCCGCCTTCCGGGTGCGGATCGCGCTCAAGCTGAAAGGCATCCCGTACGAGGAGACCTTCATCGACCTCGACGCGGGCGATCAGCACAAGCCGGAGTTCCGGACGATCAACCCGCAGGGCGCGGTGCCGGCGCTGTTCGACGGCGACGGCCCGCCGCTGACCCAGTCGCTGGCGATCCTCGACTACCTGGAGGAGACCAGGGGCGGCGTGCGCCTCCTGCCCGAGGATCCCCGGGCGCGGGCGCGGGCGCGCTCCCTGGCGCAGGTCGTCGCCTGCGACACCCACCCGCTCTACGTGCCGCGGGTCCGCACCTTCCTGATGGAGCATTACGGCCTGCCCCGGGAGCGGATGCTCGACTTCCTGCGCAACGCCTTCGAGACCGGCCTGCGGACCCTCGAGACGCGGCTCAGCACCGAGCCGGGCACCGGCCGCTTCTGCCAGGGCGACGCGGTGAGCCACGCCGATCTCTGCCTCGTGAGCCTCTGGGTCGGGACCGGCATCTTCGGGGTCGACACCGCCCCCTACCCGACGGTGGCGCGGATCGCGCAGGCCTGCCTCGCCCTGCCGGAGGTCGCCGAGGCGCACCCGCTGCGCCAGCCCGGCGCACCCCAGGCGTGACCCGGCGCGCGCGCGCTCTGGTCACGCGTGCCGGCGAGAGGCACATGTGGCAATCGGACACCCAGGACGTGTAAGCAGGCCGGCGTTTTAATCCCGGTCCGGGAGAAGAAAGAGTGTCGATGGCATCCGTCGGGAACGAGTCAGACCTGCATCGCGTCGTCGTGGTCGGTGGCGGCGCCGCGGGGCTGCAGCTTGTGACCAAGCTCGGCGACAAGCTCGGGCGCGGGAAGCGCGCGCATATCACGCTGGTCGACCGCGCCCGCACCCATATCTGGAAGCCGCTGCTCCACGAGGTCGCGGCCGGCAGCCTCGATGTGGGCCACCACGCCGTCGATTACCTGCACCACGCCCACATGCACGGCTTCCGCTACCGGATCGGGCGCATGACCGGTCTCGACCGGGCGGCGCGCACGATCCAGCTCGCCGCGAGCTACGATTCGGAGGGGCGCGAGGTGACGCCGGAGCGCTCGGTCCCCTACGACACGCTGGTGATGGCGGTGGGCTCCACCACCAACGATTTCGGGACTCCCGGGGTGGCCGAATACGCGATCGCCCTCGACACCCAGGACCAGGCGGTGCGCTTTCACCAGCGCCTCGTGAACGCGTCCCTGCGGGCGCACACCCAGGAGGGGCCGGTCCGCCCCGGGCAGCTCCACGTGACGGTGATCGGTGCGGGCGCGACCGGGACCGAACTCGCCGCCGAGTTGCACCGGACCCTGCGCCACGTGGTCTCCACCGGCCTCGACAAGATCGACCCGGGCAAGGACATCCGCATCACCCTCGTCGAGGCCGCCGACCGGATCCTGCCGGCGGTGCCGCAGCGCCTCTCGGCGGAGGTGATGCAGCTCCTCAACAAGATCGGCGTCGACGTTCGGGTGAAGGCGCGGGTGACCGAGGTGCGGGCCGACGGCGTGCAGCTCGCCGACGGCACCTTCATCCCCTCGGAACTGGTGGTCTGGGCTGCGGGCGTGAAGGCGCCGCCGTTCCTCCAGGGCATCGGCGGGCTGGAGACCACGCGGACAAACCAGCTCGTGGTCACCCCGACGCTGCAGACGACCCGCGACCCCGACATCTTCGCCATCGGCGACTGCGCCTATCTGGTCGAGGCCGGCTCCGACACGCCGGTGCCGCCCCGCGCGCAGGCGGCGCACCAGCAGGCGAGCCATCTCATCGGCCAGATCCAGGCCAAGATCGACGGCAAGCCGCTCAAAGCCTTCAAGTACAAGGATTTCGGCTCGCTGGTGTCGCTCGGCGAGTACTCGACCGTGGGCAGCCTGATGGGCTTCGTCCGCGGCAAGAACATGCTCATCGCCGGGCTGTTCGCCCGGATGATGTACCGCTCGCTCTACAAGATGCACGAGCGGGCGCTGCACGGGACCGTCAAGACGGCGCTCGACACCCTGGCGCGGGCGCTCACCCGCCGCACCGAGCCGCGGGTGAAGCTGCACTGAGACCGTCCCGAAACCCCGGATGCTCCGGGTGCCGCAACAGGGAGAAGGACCGACATGATCCTGGTGAGCGTGATGTATCCGGCCGGCCCGAGCTTCGACATGGGCTACTATCTCGGCCACCACATGCCGCTGGTGCGCGAGCGCTGGTCGTCGCTCGGCCTCCACGAGGCGAAGGTGGTCAAGGGCGCCGGCACGCCGGACGGCGGCACGGCGCCGTTCCAGGTGATGGCCCTGCTCACCTTCGAGTCGGTCGACGCCTTCAAGAAGGCCGTGGCCGCCCATGGCGAGGAGATCTTCGCCGACATCCCGAACTTCACCCCGGCCCAGGCCCAGGTGCAGATCAACGACTTCGCGGAAAATCCGTGATCGACATCGTCAAGGCGGTGCAGGAGGCCGATCCCGGCCTCGGCACCTACGTCATCGTGCTGCGGGGTGATTCCCGGGCCCTGGATGGCCCGGAGCGGCTCACGCCGGAGGCCGAGGCGTGGCTGTCCGCCAACGCCCCCGGCGGGCGCCTCGCCCGCGTGCGGATCCGGCTCGCTCCCTATCCGGGGGCGGAGCCGGCCGAGCGCGACGTGACCGTCGCGGCCTTCGCGGATGCGCGGGAACTCGCCGCCTTCGCGACGACCTGGACGGGCGACCCGCTGCCGGAGGATCCCGAAGAGGCCGCCTGAGCCAGACTCTCCCGATCACCCCTCATCCTGCGGTGCAGCGCAGCAGCCTCGAAGGAGCCCTCCGAACGCCGCGCGAGTCCTGGAGCCCTCCTTCGAGGCCTCCGCTGCGCTCCGGCACCTCAGGATGAGGGAGTGGTCGGGAGAGCCGTCGATCTTCGAACGTTGCGCGTGAAGGCCGAGGCTCGATCACGGATCCAGGCCTTACGGGCCCAAAAGCCCGGCGACCCGGCTCACGCCGCGCGCAGCTGGCGGATGGCGCGCAAAGCGGTCGCCCGCTGCACCTCCAGGCGCCGGATCAGCGGCATCAGGTCGGCCCCCGCATGGGCGGCCGCCTCGACCTCCCGACACAGGCTCGACAGGCCGACGAAGCCCAGGAGACCGGCCGCCGCCACCAGCGCATGCGCGTCATGGGCGATTTGGAGCCGGTCGGTCTCGCTCGGCCGGAACCGCTCGGACAGCTCGTTGGCCAGGAGGTCCAGAAGGGCCGCCACGCGGTCCGCGCCGAAACTCGCCTCCATCTCGGTGAGCACGGCGGCGTCGAGGACGGCGGAATCGACCTGCGCGATGCGGCGCGGCTCCTCGGCGCGGGCCGGGCGGCGCGCACCGGGCGCGGTCCAGCGGCTGATCGTGGCGAAGAGGTCGGCCCGGCGGAACGGCTTGCCGACGTAATCGTCCATCCCGGCCTCGCGCAGCTCCTCGATCTGCGTCGGCAGGACGTTGGCGGTCATCGCCACGATCGGGATGTCACAGGCCGGGGGCGCGAGCGCGCGGATCCGGCGCGTGGCGGTGAGCCCGTCGACCCGGGGCATCTGAACGTCCATCAGGACGAGGTCGTAGGCGCGCCCGGCGGCAACGGACGTTCCGACCGCCGTGATCGCCTCGCCTCCGTCCCCGACTACATCCACCGCGTAGCCCTGCGATTCGAGGACGGCGCAGGCGAGTTCCTGGTTGAGCGGCACGTCCTCCACCAGGAGCAACCGGAGCTGCGGGGCAGCGGGGGGCGTGACGGCCACGGTGGCCGGGACCGGCGGCCGCAGCGGCGTCGCCATCGCCGCGCCGCCCTGCCCGCCGGACAGGTCGGCGCTCCCGGCGCTCCGCGGCAGGACGAGGCGGAACCAGAAGGTCGATCCCTCGCCCGGACGGCTCTGCACGCCGATCTCGCCGCCCATGAGCGTCACGAGGTGGCGGGAGATCGCGAGGCCGAGGCCGGTGCCGCCGAAGCGCCGGCTGATCGATCCGTCGACCTGGCTGAAACGCTTGAACAGGCGGTCCTGCTGGGCCGGCGCGATGCCGATGCCCGTGTCGGTCACGGCGAACCGGATGACGTCGCCGGGGCTGCCGTCGGCGGCGGTCCCCGCCCCCTCCCGCTGCACGGTCACGGTGACCGAACCCGCGGGCGTGAACTTCACCGCGTTGTTGAGCAGGTTCAGCAGCACCTGCCGCAGCCGGCCCGGATCGCCGACCACGAAGTTCGGGAGCGCCGGATCGATCCGGGACTCGATGGCGAGGCCGCTCCGGAGCGCGCTGCCGCGCACGATCGAGACCGTGCCGTCCACGATCGAGATGAGCGGGAACGCGACCGGGTCGAGGGCCAGCTCGCCGGCCTCGATCTTCGAGAAATCGAGGATGTCGTTGACGACGGTGAGCAGGGCCGCGCCGGAACTCTGGATCAGCTCCAGGCGGCGGCGGTCCTCGTTCTGGAGGCCGCTCTCGTCGAGGAGCAGGTCGGCATAGCCGAGGATGCCGTTGAGCGGCGTGCGGATCTCGTGGCTCATGGCCGCCAGGAACTCGCTCTTGGCCGCGCTCGCCCGCTCGGCCTCGGCGCGCGCCGCCTCCGCGTCCCGCGTGGCCGCGCGCAGCGCCGCCTCGGCCGCCTTGCGCTCGGTGACGTCGAGGTGCAGGCCGACCATGCGCTGCGGCTGGTCCTCGGGCCCGCGGAGGGTGCGTCCGCGCGCGTAGAGCCAGCGCTCCCCCACCCGGAACTCGGCCGCGAAGGCCGTGGCGGTCTCGACCGACCGCCGGATCTCGTTCCAGACATCGCCGACATCCTCGGGATGCAGGAGGGCCGTCCAGTCGGCGGCGGCGAGCGTGTGGGACGCGCCGGTATCCGGCAGCCCGTGCATGCGCGCGCTCTCCGGGCTCAGGGTGGCGAGGCCGGTGCGCATGTCCCAGTCCCAGGTGCCGGCTTCGGCGGCATCCAGGGCGATCCCAAGCAGGCCGCGCGCCTCCTCGACGGCGAGTCGCGCCGTGACGATGTCGTCCACGTCGAGGGCGGTGCCGAGCCACTCCGCCACCGCGCCGTTCGCGGGGTCGAGACGGATCGGGATGAGCGAGATCTTGTGCCACCGGTAGACGTCGTCGTGGCGCCGGATCCGCCACTGGCCGCTGAACCCCGTGCCGGTCTCGATCGCCCGGTTCCAGGCGGCCTCCATGGCGGCGGCATCGTCCGGGTGGTTGCGGGCGAGGCGCTCGGCCCGCTCCGGCCCGATCGGCCCGTAATAGGCCTGGAACTGCGCGTTGGCGTAGGTGGCCTGTCCGTCGCCGACCCGCATGGTCCAGACCAGGAGCGGCAACGCCTCGGCCAGGCCGCGGTAGCGCAGCTCGCTGCGGCGCACCTCGTCCTCGGCCCGCCGCCGGTCGGTGACGTCGATGAGGACGCCGACGAAGCCGGCCGCGGCGCCGTCGCCGCGGTACGCGCTGCGGACGACCACGTCCCGGATCGCGCCGTCGGGCCG
>CAXDNE010000222.1:0-12525 GCA_963990595.1 uncultured Methylobacterium sp. | reverse complement strand
GAGATTGCCTCTTGTCTCGTGGGCTCGGAGATGTGTATAAGAGACAGGCACCGCTGCGCCCTGTTCCCGGAGGTGGCCGCACTCCTCGACGCGCCGGAGCATCCGCTCATCGTGGGGATCGACGTGCCGATCGGTCTGCCCGACCGGATCCTCGGCGGTGGCCGGGCTGCCGATCGCGCCGCCCGCGCCCAGCTCGGGCCGGCGCGCGCGTCGGTTTTCCCGATGCCGCCCCGCGCTGCCGTGTACGCGCCGGATTACGAGGCCGCCAAGGTGCTCTCGCGCGCCTTGAGCGATCCGCCCTTCGCGCCCTCAATCCAGGGCTACAACATCTTCCGCTCTGTCCGGGCGGTCGACACGCTTCTGCGGGAACGACCGGACGTGCGCGGCCGGGTCCACGAGGTTCATCCGGAGGTCGCATTCCACGCGCTGAACGGCGGCCACCCGCTCGGCCTGCCGAAGAAGGGCGCGCGGGCCCGGGAGGGGCTCGCCCTGCGGCGGGCGCTTCTGGCCGGGGCGGGACTGCCTGCGGCGCTGATCGGCGGCCGCGCGAAGGGTGTGCCGGAGGACGACCATCTCGACGCCCTCGCCGCCCTGGTCGTCGCCCGCGACATCCTCGCCGGATGCGCCGTGCCGCTGCCCGAGACACCGGAGCGCGACGCGCACGGGCTTCCGATCGTGATCTGGGCACCCGGTATGCGACAGCCGCCCGCGGTCGCGTAGAGGTCTGATCCGTCGGCGAGGCGAACGTCGTGGTGGACGATCCCCTGCCCTTCGGGCCCGCGCATGCGCCGGCCGCCTTCGCGACCCTGACCGTGCCGACGGCCGTCAGGCGGCCCTGCGCGTCGGTGGTCACCTTGCCCGTACAGGGGCGGCTCGCCGTTCCGTCCGGCGTGACGAAGGTGATCGTGCCTTTCACCGGGCCCTGGCCGCGGTCGAGCATGGCCGTCCCGGCCATTCGGCGGCCCATGCATCGATGGCAGGAGCGGACGCTGCCGTGCATACTCTGATTGCGGATGACGCCGCCGGGGCTAGAACGTCAGCCCTGGAAATCCCTGGATAACGCCCCTCCCCGGCGCTGGAGGAGTGTCCGTCTCGAGCGCAGCGCACTAGCTCAGCCGGCATGAGCGAACCGAACTCCCTTCCGATCCGTCACATCGCCCGGGCGATCGTCCTCGATCCGCAGGACCGGATCCTGCTGATCGCCTACGCGTCGGTTCACGCGAAGGGGCCGGACGGTGAGCCGCTGCGGTTCTGGTTCATGCCCGGCGGTGGGCTGGAGCCGGGCGAGGACCACGTCACGGCCTGCCAGCGCGAACTCGACGAGGAGATCGGCCGGGCCGACGCCGCCATCGGGCCGCAGATCGCCGTCTGCGACGGGCCGTTCCATCTGTTCCGCCAGGCGCGGGATGCCCGGGAGCGCTACTTCCTGGTCCGGCTCCCCGACGCCCGGGTCGATACCAGCCGGCTCGCCGAGACGGAGGACAACCCGGTCCTCGGAACCCGCTGGTGGCCGCTGGCCGAATTGCGCGCGAGCGGCGAGCGCGTCGAGCCGGCCGGCCTCGCCGACCTTGCGGCCGAAGTCGCGAGCGGGACTATTCCCCCCCAGCCCCGCGTTCTGACTTGGCAGGAACTTTGAGACCGACCCCGCGAACGCGGAATCCTCTAGCCGGAGACGAGTTGATGTTCCCCATCTACCTGACCGAAGGATACCGCTCCTTCCTGCAGGACCGGTTTCCGACCGAGCGTCGGCGCTTCGCACAGCTCGCCGCGTCCCAGAATCCCGAGATCCTGATCATCAGCTGCTGCGACAGCCGGGTCTCCCCGAGCGCGATCTTCAACGCCGGACCGGGCGAGCTGTTCACGATCCGCAACGTGGCCAACATCGTGCCGACCTACCAGCCCGACGGCCAGTATCACGGCACCTCGGCGGCGCTGGAATTCGCCGTCCAGGCCCTGGAGGTGAGCCACATCGTCGTGCTCGGCCACGCCACCTGCGGCGGTATCAAGGCCTACGCCAACAAGGCCAAGCCCCTCTCGCAAGGCGACTTCATCGGCAAGTGGGTCTCGCTCGTGGGCCTCGCGGAGTCGAAGGCCGGCGACCCGGGCGCGCCGGATTATCTGACCAAGCTGGAATACGCCGTCGTCAAGCAGAGCATCGAGAACCTGTTGACCTTCCCCTTCGTGAAGGAGCGCGTCGACGCCGGCCGGCTCGAACTCCACGGCGCGCATTTCGGCGTCGCCACCGGGTCCCTGCTCGTGTGCGATCCGAAGACGGGCGAGTTCAAGCCGCCGCTCGACACGGCCGGATTGGCGGTGCGCTCGGTGGCGGCGATCGCCTGCGATTGAGCCAGGGTGTGACGCGCGATCGGGGCGGAGCCGCGCGGTCGCGCGTTCCCGCTCCGGGCCAAGCAGGGCGCTTGGCGAATCGGCCCGCCCGGGACGCGATAGACCCATACGCCCCGATTGAGCGGCCGGGTGCCGGCCTCTCGTCAGGTCAGCGGATCCGCGCACCCTCGATCGTCGGCGCGGAGCGCGCAGGCCCCGCATGAAAACGGCGGCGGGCTCGCACCCGCCGCCGGTCGACCCGGCCGGAGCCGGGTCATCCGATTGGATCGACGTCTTACATCGCGCCCGGCAGGCGCTGCGCCTGCTGGAAATGCATCTGCAGGGCCGGCAGCGCCTGCTGCGCGTAGTTGCGCAGGGCCGGGTTCGGGCCGCTCTGGGCGTAGGCCTGCGTCATCGCGATGGACATCTGATGGGCCTGGAGCTGCTGGTTGGCGTACAGGCGGTCGAAGCGCGGACCGGGCGGGGTCGCCGACAGCTCGGCCAGCATCGCCTGCTGGTCGGGGCTCGGCGGCACCAGGGTCCCGGCACCCGTGGCTACGACATCACCGCGGCCGACGCGGCTGCCCACCGCGGCGCCGTTCGCCGCGCCCGCACCCGCGCCCTCGACACCGCCCACCGGGCCGCCCGCCAGGGTGCCGCCGACCGCGCCGGCGGCCGCTCCGACCCCGGCACCCACCGCGCTGCCCGCCACCGCGACGGGGGCGGTGACCAAGCCGCCGAGACCCGGCTCGCCGGCGACGGCGCCGGGCTGACCGCCGGCCAGGGCCAGGTTGGCTGCGCGGTGATCGCGGATCACCTCCTGGGCATAGGACCGGACCCGCGGGTTGCGGGACTTGGAGAGCGCGATCTGCGAGGACTGAATCTCGAATGCGTTCGCCTGCATCGACTGCAGACGGAAATCGTTGGCGCCCTGCGCCAGAGCGGGGGTCGACAGCGCCAGGACAAGCGCGGACGCGGCAGCATAATTCTTGAGCATAAGAACCTCTGTTCGAAATGGACGCGCGAACTGGCATGGTGCGCTGCATGCGCAGGTCGGAGACCTCACGCCGGCGCGCTCGCGAATTGGTGCGTCAACGAGGCCATCGGCTTATGGTTCCTGCCGTTTTTCCCTCGGACTCGACCGGTTCCGGCCCGGCATCGGACGGGCGGACCGGACCCTCGGGCGAGGCGGTTCCGGATCCTCGTTGGGCGCGTTCGGGCAACCTGTGATGCTCGTCGCGATTCAGATCCTGCGCGCCCTCGCCGCCCTGATGGTGGTTTGGCATCATGCGCGGCATGAGGCGGACCTGCTCGCCGGGCGCGGCGCCGGCGCGACCCTCGATCCGGGCACGTTCCTGCCCTGGTGGGGCGGAGTCGACCTGTTCTTCGTGATCTCCGGCCTCGTCATCGTTCTCGCGGGCGACCGCCTGTTCGGGCAGCCGGACGGCCGGAGGCGCTTCCTCGCCCATCGGGTCGCCCGGGTCGTGCCGCTCTACTGGCTGGTGAGTCTCGCCTATCTCGCCCTCGCCCTGTTGCGCCCGGACCTGCTCGGCGAGGCCGCCGCCCTGGTCCACGATCCCGGCGCGCTCCTCGCCGGGTTCCTGTTCTGGCCGGCGGCCCGGCCCGACGGCACGATCCAGCCGCTCTACGGGCTCGGCTGGACCCTGAACTACGAGGCGTTCTTCTACGGACTCTTCGCCGTCGGTCTCGGCTTCGGCCGGCGCGGTGCCGTGGCTTGGCTGGTTCTGGCCCTTCTGCTCCTGGTCGCCGCGGGGGCGCTCCTGCCGGGCCTGCCACTGCCCGTCCGATACTGGGCGAATCCGATCGTGCTCGAATTCGCCGCCGGCGCCGGGCTCGCTCTTGCCTACCGGAGCGGCTTCCGTCCCCCGCTGCCGGTCCGGGCCGGGCTCGCGATCCTCGGCGCCCTCGGCCTGGTGCTCGCGGCCCGCGCGCTCGCCGGGCTCGGCGAGGCCGACGGGTTCCTCCGGCCGCTCCTCGTCGGCATCCCGGCAGCCCTGCTGGTGGCCGCCGCCCTCGGGCCGGAGCGGGGCGCCGCACAGGTCGCGCGGCTGCCGGCGCCGGTCCGCGGTCTCACGATCCTCGGGGATGCCTCCTACGCCCTCTATCTCGTGCATCCTTTCGCGCTGCGCCTCGTGCGCGAAGGCCTGCTCCGGCTCGGCCTCGCCCCCGTCCTGCATCCCTGGGGCGGCATGGTCCTGATGCTCGCGGGCAGCGTCGCGGCGGCCCTTCTGGTCCACCGCCTCGTGGAGCGGCCGCTGACGCGGTGGGCCCGGACCCGCCTCGACCCGGCTCAGGCGCAAAACCGTGTGCGCGCCGCGCCGGCCCCAGTTCCCCAAGGCGGCCGGCGGGATTAGCCTTGCGCCCGAGGAGGACGCCGCCATGAAGACGCTGCTCGTACCTGTCGCGATGCACGACGCCCTGCCCTCCGTCTTCGAGACGACCCGGCTGGCGGCCACGCGCTTCGGCAGCCTGATCGAGGGTGTGTCCCTGCGCCCGGCGCTGGCCGAATACGTTCCCGTCGACATGGTCGGCGGCATGACCTGGCTGCGGGACGAGGAGGCCGACCGCGCCGAGGCCGAGGAGGCGGGCGCGCGGTTCGTCGCCTTCATGGATGCGGCCGGGATCCCGCGCCATTCCCGCGACGGGCTGTGCATCCCGGATCGGGTTCCGGATGCGGGGCCGCGCTACCGGTGGCGGCAGGACGTGCCCTCCGGCGACGCCTTTCTGGGCCAGTATGCGCGGCTGTTCTCGGCGACGGTGGTCGGGCGCCCCGGCACCACCGACAACGCGCCGCGCATGACGACCTTCGAGACGGCCCTGTTCGAGAGTGGCCGGCCGATCCTGCTCGCGCCGCCGGCTCCGCCGGAGAGCCTCGGCGACGCGATCCTGATCGCCTGGAACGGGTCCACCGAGACCGCCCGGGCCGTCGCCTTCGCGATGCCGTTCCTGCGGCAGGCCAGACGGGTGCTGGTGCTCAGCGTCGAGGGCGGTATGGTGCCGGGCCCGACCGCTCAGGATCTCGCCCAGGCCCTGGCCTGCGAAGGCGTCGAGGCCGCGCACCGCGCCCTCCCGGCGGGGCGGCGGGCCCCGGGCGAGACCTTCCTGGCCGAGGCCAAGGCGTTCGGCTGCGACCTGCTGATCAAGGGCGCCTACACCCAGAGCCGCCTGCGTCAGATGATCTTCGGCGGCGTCACCAGCCACGTGCTGGCGCATGCCGACATGCCCGTGCTGATGGCGCATTGAGCGGCGCACCGTCCGCGCCACGCGGGAACCCGGGCGTCCGGTCGACGTTCGGCTCCCGCATCCGGACCAGGCCCCGAGCGACGAGGATCCCCGTGACCAGCCCCGCGAGACGCCTCCTCCTGGCTGCCCTGCTGACGGTCGCCGCCGCGCCCGCTGTCCGGGCGGAGCCGATCCTCACCCGATTCCGCGGCACGGTCGTTCGGGCCGAGCCCGATCGCCTGGCGATCCGGCGCCCGAGCGGCAGCACCCTGACCGTCCGGATGAATCCGAAGACCCGGATCTACGCGGTCAATCAGGCCTCCCTGCGCGGGATCAAGCCGGAGAGCTATGTCGGCGTGGTCGGCGCGCCGGGCTCCGAGCCGCGGAGGGCCAAGACCGTGACGTTGTACTCTCCGTCGGAGCGCGGCTTCGAGGCGGGAACCCAGCCTTGGGATACCGAGCCCGGCGCGACCATGACGGCGGGCTGGGTCGCGGATCTCCGGGGCGATGAGCCGCTGCGGCTGACCCTGGCCTATGGCGGCGGCCGGGCGTCCTTCGAGATCCCCGACGGCACCCCGGTCACCCAGTTCTCGCCCGGCGAGAAGGCTCTGCTCGAGCCCGGCGCCGCCGTCACCATCTTCGCCCGGTCCGCGCAGGACGGATCGCTCGATGCCGGCACGATCGCGGTCGGCCGACAGGGCGTCGTGCCGGGTCTCTGACCGGACCGGGCGGTCGCCGCATGTGCGCTGCGTCACCGTTGCGGCGCCAGAGCCGCGCGCCGATCCTGAAGCTGCGCTACATCGGACGCCGATGAGCGATTCGGACTTCACCCTCGATCCGCGCCTGGCTGCCGACACCGTCGAGGTGGGCGACCTCGCCCTGTGCCGCGTGCTGCTCATGGACGATGCCCGGTTTCCCTGGCTGATCCTGGTGCCGCGGCGCGCGGGCCTCACCGAGATCACCGATCTCGCCGAGGCGGATGCGGCCGCGCTGTGGCAGGAGATCCGTCTCACCACCGGCGTGATCCAGGCTCTGGCCAAGCCCGACAAGGTGAATGTCGGCGCCCTCGGCAACGTGGTGGCGCAGCTTCACGTCCACGTGGTCGGCCGCTTCCGCTCGGATCCGGCCTGGCCCGGACCGGTCTGGGGCTTCGAGACCCGCAAGCCTTATCCGCTCCATGCCCGCGCCCAGCTCATCGAGCGCGCCGGCACCCTGTTCGCCGCGGCCTGATTCCTCGCATGACCGATCCCCTCGACTCCCTGGGCTTCGTCCGGAACCGCCTCGACCGGCACTCGGCCGAGCAGCCCGAGGAGACGGTGCCCGCCTTCTCGGCCCCGGACGCGCGCCTCGTCCTGCTCTGCGGCGACCGGATCGTGCTGCGCGGTTCCACCGCTTTGATCCCGCCCGCCGCGGCGACCGGCCATGCCGACGGCACGCGGATCTTCCTCGGGCATCGGGACGGGCGGCCGGTCTTCGCCGCCTCCGCGCCGGCCGAGGTCGCGGAGCACTTCGCCGGCGAGGGGATGCGCACCCTCGATCTGCGGTCGATTGCCACCGAATCCGCCGTGGAGGCCGAGGAGCTCGGCCTGCTCGCGGTGGCCAAGTCGATGCTCGACTGGCATGCCCGCCACGGCTTCTGCGCCAATTGCGGGACCGCCACCGCGGTCACGGCCGGCGGCTTCCGCCGCGAATGCCCGAATTGCGCCGCCCACCATTTCCCCCGGGTCGATCCGGTGGTGATCATGCTGGTGCGCCGCGCCGATACCTGCCTGCTCGGCCGCGGTCCGCACTTCCGGCCGCAGATGTATTCCTGCCTCGCGGGGTTCCTGGAGCCCGGCGAGACGATCGAGGCCGCGGTCCGTCGCGAGGTGTTCGAGGAGACGCGGATCCGGGTCGGCGCCGTCACCTACCGGACCTCGCAGCCCTGGCCGTTCCCGTCGTCGCTGATGCTCGGCTGCGCCGCGGAGGCCCTCGACGCGGCGATCGTGACCGATCCGAACGAGCTGGAGGATGCCCGCTGGTTCGACCGCGCGGCCGTCGCCGCCATGCTGGAGGGCACGCATCCGGAGGGGCTCCAGGCCCCGCCGCCCATGGCGATCGCCCATTACCTGATGCGGGCCTTCGTGGCGGGCGAGGCCTGATCCCGGGCGGCCGCGCTATCCGGGCTCGCCCGCGTCGTGGCCCGGATCGTCGTCCGGGTTGATGTCGTTAAGCCCGAACGGCCCGAAACCGTTGACCTGCAGCTCCACCGGCTCGTCGGCGGCAGAACCACCGTCGGGAATCACGACCAGGCCGGTGCGGCCATCCCGATCACCAGGAGGCTTGCCGCAGCACGGATCCAGGACCGTGTCATGCAGAGCCTCCCGGTCGGTGCGGGGCGCGAACAGCCCCGGGGCGTGGTTCCGGGTCCGGCGGGACCGTTCCCGGCCGCTCACCCGGGCGCAGATCGTCGCGGCCCACGGAGCGACGGCATATCCCTCAGACCGCGACCCGGCTCGGCGCGCCCTCGATCCCGGCCGCGCTCCGCATCTCCGACAGGGCCTCGCCGACCATCAGCAGCGCAGGACCGTCGAGTCCGGCCGCCTCGACCCGGTCGGCGAGGTCGGCGGCGGTGCCGCGCAGGGCTGTCTGGTTCGGGCGCGTGGCGTTGAAGACGAGGAGCGCCGGGGTCGCGGGCGCCAACCCTTCCGCCACCGCGCGGGCGAGCAGCGCCCGTAGGGTGCGCTTGGGCATGTAGACCACCGTGGTGACGCTCGGATCGGCCAGCGCGCCCCAGTTGAGGTCGTCCGGCAGCGCGCCGCGGCGGTCGTGTCCGGTGACGAATTGCAGGCGGCGCGCGGCGTCGCGGTGGGTCAGGGACACGCCGAGGGCCGCTGCCGCCCCCTGGGCGGCCGAGATCCCCGGCACCACCGTGACGGGGATGCCGGCGGCGCGGCACGCCTCGATCTCCTCGCCGGCCCGGCCGAAGACCAGCGGATCGCCGGATTTGAGCCGCACCACCTGCTTGCCCGAGCGGGCGAGCTGCACCATCAGCGCGTTGATGTCGTCCTGGCGGCAGGACGGGCCGTGGCCGGTCTTGCCGACCAGCATGGTGCGCGCCTCGCGGCGGGCATAGTCCAGGATCTCGGGGGCGACGAGGTCGTCGTACAGGATCACGTCGGCGTTGCGCAGGGCGCGGAGCGCCTTGAGGGTGAGCAACTCCGCGTCCCCGGGACCGGCCCCCACCAGCGTTACCGCGCCGCCCTTGGGAGCCGCCTCGGTCTCGCCGAGCAGATCGGCAAGGTCCCTGTCGGACGGCGTCCGGTCGGGCTCCGCGAAGGCGCGGTCGGTGAAGCGCTCCCAGAAGGCCCGGCGCTCGGCGAAGCCGTGGAAGCGCGCCGTGACGCCGTCGCGCCAGTCGCGGGCGGCCGCGACCCAGCGACTGAACCCGCGCGGCAGCATCGCCTCGATGCGCGCGCGCACCGTCTGCCCGAAGACCGGGGCTGCCCCCTCGGTGGAAATGCCGACCACGAGCGGCGAGCGGTTGACGATCGCGCCGAACTTCACGTCGCAGAGATGCGGCCGGTCCACGGCGTTGACGATGGCGCCGGCTCCGCGCGCGGCCGCCACGAAGGCGACGCACTCGGCCTCGTCCTCCAGGGCGCCGATGCAGAAGGCCGCGCCCCAGAGGTCGTCCGGCGTCCAGCTCCGCGCGTGCAGGACCACCTGCCCGTCGACGATCTCGCCCGGGACCGCGCGCAGCTCCTCGCCCAGCTCGGGGGCGTAGACGTCCACATGCGCGCCGGCCGCGGCCAGGACCTTCACCTTCCAGGGCGCGCCACCGGAGGCGCCGGCGAGCACCACCCGTTTGCCGCGGAGCGGCACGAAGACGGGCAGCACCGCGAGCGGCTCCAGGCCGGCGGCCTTGGTCTCGCGGGGGGCGCGGGCAGCGCGCAAGGGGGCGGGGTTGTCGGTCACGGGTCTGTCCTGGATCGTCCCAATCCGGCCTCTCCCATCCAGATCTCATCCTGAGGCGCCGAGGCGCAGCGGCGGTCCCGAAGAAGGGCTCCCGGGATCGCGCGCCGGCTGGAAGGCTCCTTCGAGACCCGCTGACGACCCCGGAACGCGGTGATCGGGTGGGACGGGTCGATCTATCCTTGCGGGCGTCTCTATCAGAAAATCACGCCGCGCGGGCGGTCTGACCACCCAGCATCTTGCGGATCTCAGGGATGCATGAGCCGCAATTCGTACCCGCCCTGCAGGCGCCGCCCACCGCCTCGACGGAGCCGGCGCCGGCCGCGATGGTGGCGGCGATCACGTCGGCGCCGACGCCGTGGCAGGCGCAGACCACCGGGCCCGCCGACGCGGCGGCTGCCCGGCCCGAGAGCAGCGCCCGGCGCTCGGCGGCGTCTGGCTCTTCGGTGGCGAACAGGGATTTCGCCGCCTCCCAGTCGGGCTTGGCCTGCGCGGAGCCGTAAGCGAGGCAGGCGACGAGGCGGGGGCCGTCGTAGACGGCACAGCGGTACCGGTCGCGGGCAGGGTCGGCATATTCGGCGAGCTCGCAGCCCGAGAGCGCCTCGCTCTGGATCAGGCCGCGCACCATCAGCGCCACGGCGCGGGAACTCGCGTCCGTGGCGAATTGCAGGCCCCAACCGCCGGTGATCGCCGCCCGCGCCCACCACCAGCCGTCGGGCAGGGCCACCTGCCGGCGCGACAGCAGGAAGCCGCGGGCCCGGTAGGCCACCGGCTCGATCGCGGCCGGCGTCGCCTTCAGCTCGGGCTGTCCGGAGACCGGGTCCGGCAAGCCCCGCACGAGGGCGCCGACCCGGGCCTTCGACGCGTAGGCGCTGCCCCAGTGCATCGGCATGAACAGGGCGCCCGGCACCACCGTGTCGGTGACCCGCACCTCCAGCTCGGCCGCGCCGTGCTCCGTCCGGAGCCGCGCGACGGCGCCGTCCGTGAGATCGCAGGCGGCCGCATCGTCCGGATGGACTTCGACGAAGGGCACGGCGCGGTGCGCCGAGAGGCGCTGGCTCTTCCCGGTGCGGGTCATCGTGTGCCAGTGGTCGCGCACCCGGCCGGTGTTGAGCACGAAGGGAAAGTCCTCCGAGACCGGCTGCGCGAGGCCCGGCGGCTGCACCGCCACGAAGCGGGCCCGCCGGTCGAAGGTGTAGAACCGCCCGTCGCCGAAGAGCCGGGCCTTGCCCTGCGGTGTCCCTCTGGGCCCGAAGCGCTTCGGGATCGGCCACTGCACGGGCGGGCTCGCCGCGTAGGCGGCGTCGCTGATGTCCGTGAGCGCGCCGAGATCGAAGTCCCGGGTGCCGTTATTCTCGAAGGCCGAGAGCCCGGCATGTTCGCGGAACACGGCGGCGGCGGAGTCGAACGCGAACGCCCGGCGATGGCCGAGCCGCCGCCCGACCTCGGCGAGCGCGGCCCAATCCGGCCGTGCCGCGCCGGGGCTCGCGAGGAAAGGGCGCTGCCGGGAGATCCGGCGTTCGGAATTGGTGACGGTGCCGTCCTTCTCGCCCCAGGCCTGGGCGGGCAGCAGCACGGTGGTCTTGCCCCGGCCCCGGACGGTATCGGAATCCGCCACCGCCTCGGACACCACGTAGAGGTCGAGGCTGTTCAGGGCCTCGCGGATCGCGTCAGCCCGGGGCATCGAGACCAGCGGGTTCGTGCCCATCACCCAGAGCGCCTTGATCTTGCCCCGACTGACCGCCTCGAACAGCGCCACCGCCTTCATGCCCTCGCCGGTGATGATCCGCGGGGCGCCCCAGTAGCGGCGCACCCGGTCGACCTCCTCGGGGGAGAAGTGCATGTGGGCGGCGAGCATGTTGGCGAGCCCCCCGACCTCGCGCCCGCCCATGGCGTTGGGCTGGCCCGTGAGGGAGAACGGCCCCATCCCGGTCTCGCCGATGCGGCCGGTGATGAGGTGGCAGTTGATGATGCTGTTGCCCTTGTCGGTCCCCTGCGCCGACTGGTTCACCCCCTGCGAGAAGGCCGTGACCACCCGGCGGGTGCCGGCGAACAGGGCGTAGAAGGCGGCGATGTCGGCCTCCGGCACACCGGTGACGGCGGCGACCGCCGCGAGATCCGGCGCGATCTGTCGGGCGCGGTCCAGGGCGCCGTCGAGGCCCGCCGTGTGGGCCTCCACGAAGGCGCGGTCGCGGAAACCGTGATCGGACAGGTGAACCAGCAGGCCCGAGAACAGGGCGGTGTCGGTGCCCGGCCGGATGCCGAGGAACAGGTCGGATTCCTGCGCGGTCTGGGTCCGGCGGGGATCGATGACCACGAACTTGGTGCCGCGGCGCTCCTTGGCGTCGGCCATGCGGCGGAACAGGATCGGGTGGCACCACGCGGTGTTGGAGCCGACCAGCACGATCAGGTCGGCCTCGTCGAGATCCTCGTAGCAGCCCGGCACCGTGTCGGAGCCGAAGGCCCGTCGGTGGGCCGCCACCGCGCTCGACATGCACAGACGCGAATTGGTGTCGACATGGGGCGTGCCGATGAAGCCCTTCGCCAGCTTGTTGGCGACGTAATAATCCTCGGTCAGCAGCTGGCCCGAGAGGTAGAAGGCGATCGAGTCCGGACCGTGCTCGTCGGTGAGCGCGCGCAGCTTGCCTGCGACCGTGTCGAGGGCCGTATCCCACGAGACCTGGGCGCCATCGACCTGCGGGTGGAGCAGCCGGTTCTCCAGCGAAAGGGTCTCGCCGAGCGCCGAGCCCTTCGAGCACAGGCGGCCGTAATTGGCCGGGTGCTCGGTATCGCCCGCGATGGTCGCCCCGCCCTGCCCGTCCGGGGTGGCGAGCACACCGCACCCGACGCCGCAATAGGGGCAGGTCGTCCGCACCGTCGGCGCCGCCACAGATGAGGTCATGGCTGGATCCTCGAAGGATGGTGCTGGGCGCGCGCAAGGTTCGCGCCGGTGTGGCCCCTGTCTCTTATACACATCTCCGAGCCCACGAGACAAGAGGCCAT
>CAXDNE010000221.1:0-12526 GCA_963990595.1 uncultured Methylobacterium sp. | reverse complement strand
ATACGACCTTGCCTCTTGTCTCGTGGGCTCGGAGATGTGTATAAGAGACAGGTCCCTGGCGCGTCGGCCTCGGCTGCGCGACCTCGGTGCGGCCGGCCAAGATCGCCGCCGCGACGATGCGGGTCCGGCTCGGCCCGGACGGCTCCGCGGAGGTGTCCTGCGCGCATCACGAGATCGGCACCGGCATCACCACGCTGCTGGCCTTGGGCGCGGCGGACGGGCTCGGCGTGCCGATGGAGCGCGTGACGGTCCGGCTCGGCGACACCGACCTGCCGGCGGCGGGCATCTCCGGCGGGTCGAGCACGACCACCAGCCTGATGAGCGCCCTGGCGCTGGGCTGCGGGCAGATCCGCGAGGCCCTGGCGCAGGCCGCGACCGGGCAGGGGGGGCGCCTCGCCGGCCGCGATCCCGGTGCTTTGCGCCTCGGGGGCGGACGGCTTTCGGCCCCGGACGGGACCGGGATCGCGCTCGCCGACGCGGTCGGGCCCGAGGGTGTCGAGACCCTCGCGGAATTCGTGCCCGCGGGCAGCGACCGGGAGACGGCGCTGGCGGGCCTGCGGCAGGGCCATATCGGGCTCAGCCTGGGCGGGGCGGGGAAAGCCGTATCCTGGGCCTTCGGGGCGCAGTTCGCGGAGGTCCATGTCCATGCCGAGACCGGGGAGATCCGGGTGGCCCGGCTCACCGGCGCCTTCGCGGCGGGGCGGATCCTCAACCCGCTCACCGCCAAGAGCCAGCTCATGGGCGGGATGATCTGGGGCCTCGGCTCGGCGCTCTTGGAGGAGACGGTGGTCGACGGCGCCGCCTACCGCAACCCGGATCTCGCCGAGTACCTCGTCCCCACGGCAGCCGACGCGCCGGAGGTGGCGGTTCTGCTGGTGCCCGATCCCGACGACCAGGTGGATGCGCTGGGCCTGAAGGGTTTAGGGGAACTCGGCATCATCGGGGTGAACGCCGCCATCGCCAACGCCGTCCACCACGCCACCGGCCGCCGCATCCGGAGCCTGCCGATCCGGCTCGAGGACGTGGCCTGAGGGGGCGAACCCCCTCTCCCCGCTGGCGGGGAGAGGCCCGCAGGCACCTTGTCGTGCCTGCGGGAAGCGGAGGCGAAGCCGGAGCGGCGGTGAGGGGGCGGCTCCGGACAAGGCTCGTCCTGACAAGCCCCCTCACCCTCGGCTGCCGCCTCGCTCCGGCGACGACAAGGTCGCCGGAGCCCTCTCCCCGCAAGCGGGGCGAGGGGATGCCAAGCCCAGCCCCACCAACTTACTTCATCGTCGGCGCGAGCTTCTTCACGCTCGCCACGTCCTCGCCCAGCCACGCCGCGTTCTTGGCGGTGCCGTCGAAGGTGGCGCTCGTCTTGAACAGCTCGTACTTGCCCTCCAGCGCGTAGGGCTTCGAGCGCGACAGCAGCTCGGCCACCGCCGCCTTGTCCATCGGCTGGAAGGTCTTCACCGCCTCGAAGGCCTGATCGAGGTCGCGCTGGTTCTGGATGCCGGTGATCACCACCGAGACCGGCAGGTTCAGCGAGAAGTGCAGGTACTCGATCGGCTTGATCGGCGCGTCCGCCTTCAGGATCACCCCGTCGCCGAAGGTCTTCATCGCCAGCGGCGCGATGCCGTTCTGCACGAGATACGGCAGGACGAGGTGGCTGAACGAGCGGAAATGCGCGTCCATCACGTTGACGGGCATCTGCACGGAATCGAAGTGGAAGCCGCGCTCGGCGGCGACCTCCAGCATCTGCAGGTGGATGCGCGGGTCCTTGTGGCCGGTGAAGCCGATGTAGCGCAGCTTGCCCTGGCGTTTGGCCTCCAGGAATCCCTCCATGGCGCCGCCCTCGGCGAAGACCCGGTCCGGGTCGTCGAAGCGCAGGATCTCGTGGTGCTGGACGAGGTCGATCCGGTCGGTGCGCAGGCGCAGGAGCGACTGGTCGATCTGCTTGAGCGCCTCCTCCTTGGTCCGCCCGTCCATCTTGGACATCAGGAAGACCTTGTCGCGGTAGCCGCCCTGGGCCAGGGCCGCGCCCATCCGGAGTTCGGAGCGGCCCTCGTTGTAGTCCCAGCAATTGTCCATGAAGGTGATGCCGCGGTCGATCCCGGCATGGATCAGCCGCGTCGCCTCGTCGTCGGTCACCGCGTTCTTGCCGAGGTGGAACCCGCCCATGCCGATCGCCGAGATCGTCTCCGACGTCCGGCCGAAGGTCCGGTAGAGCATCTCGCCCCGGCGCTCGCCGGGATCGGTGACGAAGGGCAGGTCCGCCGGGTCCTGCGGGCGGGTGTTGGGGAGGCCGGGGGCGTTCACGGCCGCACCTGCGCTGCCCGCGAGGCCCGCGCCTGAAAGGCCTGCGCCCAGCACGGCGCCCTGAAGGAAGCTGCGTCGTTCCATCGGCTGTCTCCGGTCGAGAATGTCGGGATCGGTGAGGTCGCGGCATGTCTGAGCGAGGCCGTCCTCCGGCCGTGAGGCACGGGTCCCCTCTCCCGCACGGGGAGAGGGGGCGCGCAGTGCCGCCTGGGCCGTCGGATGGGATGACGTTTCGCGCCGGGTCATCGTTCGATCTCCTCAGCGAGGCGACCTGCCGCGTGGAGCAGGCGCAGGGCGGCGCAGGCGGCGCCGTAGCCGTTGTCGATGTTGACCACCGCGATGCCGGGGGCGCAGCTCGCCAGCACCGCCTCGAGGGCCGCCCGGCCGCCCGCGGCGACGCCGTAGCCCACGGAGGTCGGGACCGCGATCACCGCCCCGACCACGAGGCCGCCGACGACGCTCGGCAGCGCCGCATCCATGCCGGCGGCGACGATCACCACCGGATGCGCCCGGATCTCCTCGAGCCGCGTCGTCAGCCGCCACAGGCCGGCGACGCCGACATCGGCGAAGAGCGAGGCGGCCCGGCCGGAATAGGCCAGCGTCCGCAGGGCCTCGCGGGCGACGGGGACGTCCGAGGTGCCGGCCGCCACCACGGCGACCCGGGGCGGCCCGGCGACCCGGGGCGCCTCGCCGAACACTGCCGTGCGCGAGACCGGGCAATAGTCGAGCCGGGCCGCCGGCCTGAGCCGGTCGCGCTTCTCCGGGTCGAGGCGGGTGAGGAGGAGCGAGGCCCCCCGCGCCCGCGCGGCCTCCAGGATCGCGTCGATCTGCTCGGGCGACTTGCCGGCGCAGAAGATCGCCTCCTCGAGCCCGATCCGCTCGGGCCGGGCGAAATCGAGGGTGAATTCCTCCGCGACGCTCACGAATGGGCTTCCCTCTGCTGCACCAGGAAGGCGCTGCCGACCCGGTAGGGGGCGAAGCGGACGAGGCCGGCCAGACGCGGCGGCGCGATCGCCCGGATGCCGGCCCCGAGCTCGGCGCGGCTGCCCGCGTCGAGGGACGCGAGGCTCCCGGGATCGAGCTCCACCACCACGCCCTCGGCGCGGACCCGGCAGCGGACGGCCCGCTTGGCGCCGGCCCCGGCATCGAGCGCCCCGCCCACCAGCCGCTCGACGGCGTGGATGAAGCCCAGCGTCTCCGGCTCGATCGCGATGCCGGTCTCGACCCGGCTCGACAGGCAGGGCGCCGCCGGCAACTCCGCCACGGCACCGAGGCCGAGCTCGCGGGCCAGCCGACGGACCGCGTCCTTGTCGAACCCCGCCTCCACGTAGGGATGGCGCACGCCGTGCTCCCGGGCGGCCTCGAGGCCGGGGCGGTACTCGCCGAGGTCGTCACGATTGGCGCCCGACAGGATCTGCCGGTCGGTGACCCGCCGGACCGCTCCGTAGAGGTTGATCTTGCAGAAGAAGCAGCGGTTGACCGGGTTCGCCCGGTAGGCGGGGTCGGCGAACTCGCCGGCCTCGATCACCCGCAGGTCCCAGCCCTCGCGGGCGCCCTCGGCGCGGACCCGCGCGGTCGCCTCCTCCGGCACGGCCGGCGAGACCGCGTGGACCACCAGGGTCGCGCCCGGCGCCCGCCGGTGGGCGAGGGTGGCCAGCGTCAGGCTGTCGACCCCGCCGCTCACCGCCACCGCGACGGGGCCGAGCCCCGCGAGGACGGATTCCAGATGCTGGCGCGTCACGGCTCCTCCTGCTCCTGCTCCAGCGCGCGGCGCTCGGCCTCGCGGCGCAGGGTGGCCCGGACCGCGTGGCCCGGATGATCGCGGGCGTCGTCGGCCTCGGCCTTGGCGGTGCGCCCGCCCGGCCGGTCGACGATCTTGACCCGCACCGGCCGGCCGGCCTGCTCCACCGTGCGGGCCGCGCGGTCGAGAACCGCGCCCGCCACCTGGTGGTAACGCAGGCCGATCGTGGTGGTCTCCCGGAAGCAGGCCTCGATGGCGGCCTCCAGGCTCTCCGGACGCACCAGGGCCTGGACATGGACCATCATCCGGCCCTTCTTGCCGATGACCGGCGCCTGCACGACGTCGAGGATCCCAGGCTCGGCGCGCAGCCGGTCGAGCCCCATGGCGAGGTCCTCGCCGGACTGGTCGTCGATCTCGAAGGCGATCACCGCGAGATCCCGCCGGCCCGCCGCGGCGGCTCCCTCCGCGAGCACCAGGGCGCGCAGGCAGTTGCTCAGGCCCGGCAGGACCTTCGTGCCGAAGCCGATGCCGGTGCGCCCGAGGATTCCCCGGGGGCGGCCCCGCCCGGGATCCGCGCCGCAGAGGTGGCGCAGGATCGCCGCGCCCGTGGGGGTGACGCGCTCGCCCGGGATGCCGTCGTCGAGGGTGGGAAAGCCTTCGAGCAGCAGCGTCGTGGCCGGGGCCGGGACGGGGAGGGGGCCGTGCTGGGTCTTCACCCGGCCGGATCCCAGCGGCAGGGCCGAGACGCTCCAGCTGCGCACCTCCAGCGCGGCGATCAGGTGAGCGGCGGCGACGATGTCGGCGATCGAGTCGAAGGCGCCGACCTCGTGGAAGGCCACCGCCTCCACCGCGAGGCCGTGGACCCGGGCCTCCGCCTCGGCGAGGTGGCCGAAGATGGCCAGCGCGTGCGCCCGCACCGCAGGCGCGAGGTCGGCCGCCTCCAGCGCGGCCCGGATCTCCGACCAGGGCCGATGGCCGTGATCGGGCCCGTGATGGTGATGGTGATGGTGATCGTGAGCGTGGGCATGATCGTGATGCGCGGGGTCGTGCGCGTGGTGATCGTGCCGGTGACCGGGCTCCGCCCCGGGACCCGAGACGGCGAAGCGGAGCCCGCGCAGGATGCCGTCATTGTGCGCCCGGACCGTGCAGGCGAGGCGCGAATCGACCGCCCGGACGCTGGCGGACACGCCCTCACGGTGCTCGGGAAAGGCGTCCAGCAGGGCCGCGGCGAACATGTCGCCGGCCACGCCGCCGAGCGCGTCGAGGTGGATGTGCATCGTCTGCCGGTCGGTCCGTGCCGGGAAGGTCCCGCACAGATCGGCCGCTGCGGCCCCAAGGCAAGGCTCGGCCGGCGACCGGCGCCGCGGCGTATCGCCCGCGCCGCTCAGGAGAGCTGCAGGTAGGCCGGGTCGAACTGCCCGCGCTCCATCAGGGCGTTGAGGTCGCGGATCGTCAGGCGGCGGCTGCGCAGGGCGATGAGGCCGCCGGTGCGCAGCTCCTTGAGGGTGCGATTGATGTGCACGCTCGTCTGGCCGAGGGCGTCGGCGAGATCGGGCTGGGTCACCGGCATCGGCAGCGTGGTCTCGTCGGCGAGCCCGACCCGGGAGAGCCGCAGGTGCAGCTCGCAGAACAGGTGCGCGAGCCGCTCGATCGCCGAGCGGCGGCCGACGCTGGCGATCCACTCGCGATGGATGGCCAGGGTCGCGAGCATCTCCCGCCACAGGCATTCCTCCACGGCCGGCCGGCCCCGGAGGGCCTCGCCGACCTGGTCGGGCGTGATGCGGGCCACGGTGACCGGGGTGAGCGCCCCGATGGCGTGGTCCATGCGCGCCCGGCGGAACACGAAGGGATCGCACATGTCGCCGGGCAGGAGCAGCGAGACGATCGCCCGCCGCCCGTCCGGGAACTGCTTGTAGCGGCAGGCCCAGCCGTCGAGGATGAGATGGGTGTGGTGCGGGTCGCTGTGCTGCCCCTCGATATCCTGGCGGGCCGCGACGTGGCGGATGTGCTGGCGCGCGAGGCTGTCGAGCCTCGCACGGTCCTCGGGCGCGAGCCGGACATGCCGCTCCATCTTGCGCACGAACGGGTTATCCACGTCCGCCTCCGGTCAGAGCGCGGCCGCGCCGGCATGCGGCGAGCGGGCCCGCCTCATGCCGCCCGCCCGACGACCGCCGGACACTCCGCGGCCGGGCGCGCCCCGTCGCGTCCGCCGCCGCGCCGGTCCCGGAAGAACTGTCGGTCCAAGGCGGCCAGCCCGACGGCGCCGCCGAAGGTATCGATGAAGCAGCGAGACACGGATATTTCTATCGACCAAGGGTAAACCGTCTTCCGGAGATCGAAGTCCGGAACTTCTTGATCGGCTTGTGCCTGGGCCTGAGAAACGCGCGCCAACCTGTGTTAAGGCGCCCCGCCCACGCGTTCGCGACGGAACGGCCGAACCGGGCCGCCTCCGAAATTCGCCCGCAGGACGCCCGCCGCGCGGGATGGCCGCGCTACTCGGCGGCGGCCCCCACCGTGTCGGCCATGCGCGCGCGGCGCGTGCCCAGGGGCTGCGGCTCCCCGACGGTCGTGTCCTCGGCCGTCTGATGCTCCATCTCGGCATTCACCTGGGCGCCGGTCAGCACGATCATGGTCGAGAGCCAGATCCAGGTCATGAAGCCGATCGCCGCGCCGAGCGAGCCGTAGGTCTTGTTGTAGCTGCCGAAATGGGCGACGTACCAGGAGAACAGCAGCGAGGCGACGAGCCACAGCACGGCCGCCAGGGCGCCGCCCGGCGTGACCCAGCGCCAGCGCGGCGCGTCCCGGCTGGGGCCATAGCGGTAGAGCAGGGCGAGCCCGAGCAGGACCGCCACGAGCAGGGCGGGCCAGCGCAGCCATGTCAGCCAGCGCGCATCGATGCCGAGCCCGACATACTGGAGCACCACCGGCAGCACCACGATGGCGGACAGCGCCAGGATGAGGAACAGCAGCGCGCCCGCCGTGAAGGCGAGCGAGACCAGGTTGAGCACGAAGAAATTGCGCTTCTCCCGCTCGTTGTAGACGAGGTTGAGCGCGTCGAAGACGTGTTTCACGCCGCCATTGGCGCTCCAGACCGAGAGGGCGATGCCGAGCATCAGGCTGAAACCGAGCGTGGTGTTGCCCTGCTCGTTCAGCCGCTTGACCTGGTCGCCGATGATGTCGAGGGCCCCCTGGGGCAGGATGCCCTGCAGGCTGGCGAGCTGGTCGTTGATGGTCGAGGCGTCGGCCACGAGGCCGTAGCAAGAGACCAGGGCCGCCACCGCCGGGAAGATCGCCAGCAGGGTGAAGAAGGTCACGCCGGCCGCGATCAGCGACAGGCGGTTCTCGCCGATGTCGTGATAGGTGCGCAGCGCGATATCCTTCCAGCCCTTGGCGGGAATCTCGCTCGGTCCGGTGGCGCGCCGCCCGCGATCGGCCTGGGTTTGGGCCACGGCCTGAGCGTCGCGGCCCTCGTGCGAGGGCGAGGGCCGGCGCGCACCATCTTGGTCGGCGGGTCGTCCGACGCCGGAGGACCTCGCGACGCCGGACGACCTCCCGACGCCGGAAGATGGTTCGACCGGCCGGCCCGCCCGGCGCGGGAAGGCGACCAGACCGATCAGCGCGGTGGCGAGGGCCAGCGTCCAGACCGTCGAGGCGTGCCCCTCCGGACCGGCGGCCTCGGTGCGGGCTGGATCGGGGGCGGGCATCGGCGGACCTCGGCGAAGATTCGGGCTGCGGTGGCGGACGTCCGGACATACCCGAAGGCGCGTTCGAATGGCCGCAGCCGCGATGGGGAACGCCGCTGCGCACGCAACGGTTCGCCGTGCAGTTGCAACGCGAGGTGGAGAACCAGCATGGCGCGGGTCGAGGGCGGCACCGTCGTGATCACCGGAGCCTCGAGCGGCATTGGCCGGGCGGCGGCCGAGGCCTTCGCGGCCCGGGGCGCCCGGGTGGTCCTGGCGGCGCGCCGGGCCGACGTGCTCGACGGGATCGTCCGGGACCTGCGCGCATCGGGTGCCGAGGCCCGCGCGGTCCCCACCGACGTCACCGATCCGGAGGCCGTCGAGGCCCTGGCGCGGGCCGCGATCCGCACCTTCGGCGGCATCGACATCTGGATCAACAATGCCGGGGTCGGCGTGTTCGGCCCCCTGCTCGACGCGCCGCTCGATCTGCACCGGCAGACGATCGCGGTGAACCTGCTGGGCGCCATCCACGGGGCCTACGCGGTGCTGCCGCACTTCCTCGACCGCGGCCGGGGCACGCTGATCAACACGGTCTCGATGGGCGGCTGGGCGCCGACGCCCTTCGCGGCCGCCTACACGGCGAGCAAGTTCGGCCTGCGCGGCTTCTCGGCGAGCCTGCGCCAGGAACTCGCCCGGCACCGGGACATCCATGTCTGCGGCGTGTTCCCGGCGATCGTCGATACGCCGGGGCTCGCGCACGGCGCCAACGTCACGGGCAAGCGGCTCAATCCCGGCCACCTGTTCTTTGCCCCCGAGGCCGTGGCCGAGACCTTTATCCGCCTCGCGCGCCACCCCCGCGACGAGGTCGCGGTCGGCTGGCCGGCCCGCCTCGCGCAGCTGGGTTACGCCCTGGCTCCGTACCCGACCGAGCACCTCATGGGCCTGGGCTTCCGCCTCGCCCTCGATCGGGCCGATCCGAGCCCGCGCACGTACGGCGCCCTGCGCGATCCGTTGCCGCAGGGGACGCGCGCCGACGGGGGCTGGCGCCGCCGGAAGGGCGTTCCCTCCGCCGGAACCCTGAGCGCCGGTCTCGCCGCGGCCGGGGCCTGCACGGCCCTGCTCGTCGGGTTGGCGGCGGCGCGGCGGCGCGGACCCCGCGGCTGAACCCGTTCGGGGAAGGGGCTAACCCATGTTGCGGCATGGGGCGCCCCGGCACGCCACAACCGGTGCCACGGGCGCGACCGGCCCGCACGCCGACGACCGGACCTGAATGCCCGATACCGAAGGCTCATCGCTCCTCGATCCCGTCGAGGATCCGACGGAGGATCCCGGCGCGGAGACGCGGCACGGTCTGCCGGAAACCGTGCGGACCCATCTCGGCACCCTGCTCGGCCGCGCCTATGACCGGATCGGCCCGGCACCGGGGACCGCCTCGGACCGCTTCGCGGACCTTCTGGCGCGCCTCGAGGCGGCGCTCGCGCAGGCCGAGGGCGAGCGGGACGCGACGTTCCGCGCGGGCCTGCTGGAAGTGGTGCCGGCGCTGCATCGGTTCGCCGTCTCGCTGACCCGCGACCCGGCGGCGGCCGACGACCTCGTGCAGGACACGCTGCTGCGCGGCTGGCGCGGCCGGGGCGGCTTCACCCCGGGGACCAACCTGGAAGCGTGGCTGTTCACGATCCTGCGCAACGTCTTCTACAGCCAGCACCGCAAGCAGGGCCGGGAGATCGCCGACACCGACGGCAACCATGCCGAGCGGCTGACCAGCGTGCCCGAGCAGGGCGGTCACCTCGACCTTCAGGACGTGCGCGCCGCCCTCGACCGGCTCGCGCCGGTGATGCGGGAGGCGCTGGTCCTCGTGGCGATCGAGAACCTGAGCTACGAGGAGGCCGCGGCCGTGATGAACTGCCGGATCGGCACGGTGAAGAGCCGCGTCTGGCGCGCCCGGGAGCAGCTCGCGCGGATGCTCGGCTACAGCGGCTCCGAGATCGGCAATGACGGGGTGATGCTCTCGGTGACCGGCGCCACGGTGTGATCGGTCTTCGGCGGACCGGATTCGCCGCGCGCCGGACCGGGTTCGAGACGGACCCGGCTTTCAACTCCGAAGAGGTGAATTCGGCATCTCTGTAGCTGTATTCGGCCAAGAATTGACTTAGGTGAAAGCGCCCGGGCCCGCTCCTGGGCGACATGAAGCGGGTTGGGTCGATCCGTCGACTCGGCTCGGCTCCCGTCGGTGCGACATCCCCCCGATCCACCGATGGGAGCCCCTTCGCCCCCGTCAGGTCGAAGCGCCGCCCGCCCGGTCCGCGTCGAGCTGCTGCAGCAGCTCCGCCAGCCGCGGATCCAGAGCCTCATCGATCACCGGATCGTACAGCGCCCGCAGCTGTTGGCCGAGCCGCTGACGCGTCCGCGCGTCGAGGACGGGGTTGCTCGCGACCGGAACCACCCGCAGGGCGCTCGGCGCGCCCGGAGACGCGGCGCGTGCGGTGGGTCTCGGGATGGAGGGCCGGTGTTCGGGGTGAGGCATGCCTCCTACATCGGCCCCCTCCCGCGCGACGACAACCACCCGGCCGCGCAGAGTTTCAGGCATCGTCCTCGGGCGCGAACACCTCGCCCTTCTCGGCCAGGACGACGTCGGCCTCGTCGCGGGCCAGTTCCCCGGAGGCCGGATCGTCCGGATCGGCGCGACCCAGGACCCGCGCCAGCGCGCGGTCCCAGCCGGGTGGCAGGGCCTGTCCCTGCTCCACGAGGATCTGCCCGGCCCGGCGGCAGACCTGCTCCCAGGTCGCCGGATCCATCTGCGCGAAGCCGGTCCCGGCATCCAGCTCGGTTCCGGCGCGCGCCGCGGCCTCGGTCCCTCCGGGCGGCGGCGAAGGCGTGTCGGTCATGGCGATGCGACCTCTCAGGCAATCCGGGAGCCTGGAACATAGGGCGCCCGCGCCGGACGGCCCCGGGCAGGGGCGCCGAAGGTCAGCGCAGCCCGCGGGCGGCGAGTTCCTCCGGCACGAGCGCGGCCGCCCCCTGGCGCGCCAGGATGGCGTCGAGGGGGACCGGGCGATCGTTCCAGGCGTCCACGCCGACATCGCAGGAGCGCGTCGTGTCGGGCAGGCAGCCGTGGCTGTGCCCGTAGAGGTGACGGGTCTCGCGCCACAGGCCGGGCCAGGCCCGGTGCGCGTAATGTGCCAGGAACAGGCGGTGCTCCCGCCCCTGCGCGTCGGGGACCGACAGGCGGGCGCTGTCCAGGGGCGGATCCGCCCAGGGCAGGTCCAGCACGCGGTTCGAATCGTGATTGCCCCGGATGAGGCGCTTGGTGCCGTTCAGCCGCGCGAAGATCGCCGCGCAATGGGCGCGGCTCGCATGGGCGGCGAAGTCCCCGAGGTGCCAGACGGCATCCTCCGGGCCGACGACGGCGTTCCAGCCCGTGACCAGGGCCTCGTCATGGGCCTCGACGCTGCCGAACCGCGCCCGGCGCTGACGGAGGATGTGCGGATCGCCGAAATGCGTGTCCGCGGTGAAGAAGATCGCCATGATGCCGACAGGGAATGTGTGAGCGCAGCCATCCGAGACCGCCGCGGCCCGCCATGCGGTTCCGGAGCGAGGTGGACCGGGGCCGCGCCCCGGGCAAGGCTGCGCGGCATCCTGCCTCCAGACCGCGCCCGGGCCGCACGCTATGGGTGCGGCGCAGAGCGGCTGCGGCCGCACCCTCGACAGACGGCCCCCGATGCGGGCCGAGCGGGCTGAAGCGATGCTCGATCCCGAGACCTACGCACATCTTCTGGCGGCCGCCGAGGCGCATCCGCCGCTGCGGACCGCCCTCGTGCAGGCGGGGCCGCTCCGCATCGAGCCGCCGACGCACCGGCACGTGGCCGACCGCCTGTTCGTGGAGGTGGTCAACCAGCAGCTCTCCACCCGGGCCGCCGCGGCGATCTGGGCGCGGATCGAGGCCGCCGCCGCCGCGGCGGGCTCCAGCCCCCGCTTCCTGTTCGAGGCCGGGGACGCGGACATGCTGCGGGCCTGCGGCATCTCGGGCAACAAGGTGCGGGCGCTCCAGGCGATCGTGGCGGCCGAGGCGGCGGGCCTGCTCGGCCCCGACCTCGCCGGCCTGCCGCATCCCGAGCGGGCGGCGATCCTGTGCGGCATCCGCGGCGTCGGTCCCTGGACCGCCGACATGGTCGGCATCTTCCACTTCCACGATCCCGATATCTGGCCCGAGGGCGACGTGGCGGCGGTGGGATGCCTGCGCCGCCTCACGGGCCAGACGGATACGCGCGCCGTAGCGGCGGCCTTCGCGCCGTACCGCTCAATCCTGGCCCGCTACCTGTGGCGCATCAAGGATGCGGCCGGCCCGCCCCTGCAGCCGCCGGCCGGATCGGCGAGCCGGCGCCGCCGCGGCAGCGCGGCGGAATCCGGGTGACGGACGGCCGGGGATCGGCTATCCGTCGGCGCCTCCCGGGCCCGTAGCTCAATGGTTAGAGCCGGCCGCTCATAACGGTCTGGTTGCAGGTTCAAGTCCTGCCGGGCCCACCACCGCTCTGCTAAGCTGCTGCAATCGCTGAACGATCGTCGGCTTTCCGGATTGAAGCCGGGCCGGGATGCCGCGCGGATCCAGGCGGAACGTCCAGAGACGAAAAAGGCCCGCCCCGGGTGAGGGACGGGCTCTTCCTGCGTCGCCGCTGACGTCGAGGGCGTCTCTCCGGCGCCGCCGGGTTTTGAGCCCGAGAGCGACGACCGAAGCTGGGATCGTGCATGTCGAAGTTCTGGTTGCGGGGACAGGATTTGAACCTGTGACCTTCAGGTTATGAGCCTGACGAGC
>CAXDNE010000220.1:0-12527 GCA_963990595.1 uncultured Methylobacterium sp. | reverse complement strand
AGATTGCCTCTTGTCTCGTGGGCTCGGAGATGTGTATAAGAGACAGGGCCGGGCGGACCGGACCCCTCCCCGGCCCGCCGGCGCCCTCAGAACAGCGCGCAGCTCCGCGACAGGACCAGCCCGACCGCGCCCTGCGCGAAGCGGTCCCGATACGCGTCCTGGATGCCGCGCAGGGCCGCCACCGCCTCGGGCGTCGCCGCGGTAACGATCAGCACGATCCGGGCGGGCTCTTGCACGCGGCGTCCGTCCGGTCCCTGCCACTGACCGATCCCCGAGAAGACCGTCAGCCCGGCCGGGAAGCGGGGGGTGATCCGTTCGGCCAGGAACCGGTTCCAGGCGCCCTGCGAGACGCGGCCGCCATCCGGCCGCGACAGGCCGAACAGAAGCTGCGCGCTGAGCGTCGGGCGGGCGCCGTCGCAGAGCGGGTCCGCCCGGGCCGGCCCGGCCGCCCCCGCGAGGACGAGCCCGGCCAGCAGAATCCGCCGGATCAGCGGCGGGCGAGCTGCTTGAGCGCCGCCGCGCCGGCGTAGAGCGCCTGCGGGCCCAGCCCCTCCTCGATGCGGATCAGCTGGTTGTACTTGGCCAGTCTGTCCGAGCGGGCGAGCGAGCCGGTCTTGATCTGCCCGCAATTGGTGGCGACCGCGAGATCCGCGATGGTCGAATCCTCGGTCTCGCCGGAGCGGTGCGACATCACCGCCGTGTAGCCGGCGCGCTGGGCCATATCGACGGCGGCCAGCGTCTCGGTGAGCGAGCCGATCTGGTTGACCTTGATCAGGATCGAGTTCGCCGTGCCCTCCGCGATGCCGCGGGAGAGACGCTCGACATTGGTGACGAACAGGTCGTCGCCCACGAGCTGGCACCGGTCGCCGATCTTGTCGGTCAGGAGCTTCCAACCGGCCCAGTCGTCCTCCGACATGCCATCCTCGATGGAGACGATCGGGTAGTTGGCGACGAGCTGGGCGAGGTAGTCGACCTGGGCCTCGATGGTGCGGGTCGTGCCCTCGCCCTCGTAGGCGTAGCCGCCGTCCTTGAAGAACTCGGTGGCGGCGCAGTCGAGCGCGAGCGCGATGTCCTGGCCCGGCTTGAACCCGGCGGCGCTGATCGCGTCCATGACGAAGTCGAGGGCGGCCTCGGCCGACGGCAGGTTCGGGGCGAAGCCGCCCTCGTCGCCGACATTGGTGTTGTGACCGGCCTTCTTCAGCTTGCTCTTGAGGGTGTGGAACACCTCCGAACCCATGCGCACGGCCTCGGCGATCGAGTCCGCGCCCACCGGCATGATCATGAATTCCTGGAAGTCGATCGGGTTGTCGGCATGCGCGCCGCCGTTGATGATGTTCATCATCGGCACCGGCAGCACCCTTCCCTGCACGCCGCCGACATAGCGGTAGAGCGGCAGGCCCGAGGCCTCGGCCGCGGCCTTGGCCACCGCCAGCGACACGCCCAGGATCGCGTTGGCGCCGAGGCGCGCCTTGTTGGGGGTGCCGTCGAGCTCGATCATCGCCTCGTCGACGGCGACCTGATCCTCGGCCTCCATGCCGCCGATCGCGTCCAGGATCTCGGTCTGCGCCGCCTCGACCGCCTTCAGCACGCCCTTGCCGAGGAAGCGGTTCTTGTCGCCGTCGCGCAGCTCCACCGCCTCATGCGCCCCCGTCGAGGCGCCCGACGGGACCGCGGCGCGGCCGAAGGAGCCGTCCTCCAGGATCACGTCGACCTCGACCGTGGGATTGCCGCGGCTGTCGAGGATCTCGCGGGCGCTGATATTGGTGATCGCGGTCATGGAACGTCCTCTCGCGGGGGCCGCGGGTCGGCAGCCGTGCCCAAATCGGGGGTGCGGCGCATCGCGGCGGCTTATCCGCCAAGCCGCGGTCGGCGGCAAGCGCCGGGAGACAGCCGGCCTGTGCACGTGCGGCCGGCGGCCGGTCGCCCCGGTCCGGCTCCGGGTCGGGGGAAATCGTCGCGGATCAAAGGGATGCGCGCGGCGGCGCGGCGTTCTATACGCGCGCCATGACGACGTCCGATCACCTTCAGCTCGGCCAGCCGACGCCCTTCCCGAACACCCCCGAGGAGGCGCGGCTCGACCGGGTCCCGAATCCCCACGCCGATACCGACTATGTCGCCCGGTTCACGGCGCCCGAATTCACCTCGATCTGCCCGGTGACCGGTCAGCCGGATTTCGCCATCCTGGTGATCGACTACGTGCCGGGTGACTGGCTGGTGGAGTCGAAGTCGCTGAAGCTCTATCTCGGGTCGTTCCGCAATCACGGGGCCTTCCACGAGGATTGCACCGTGGCGATCGGCAAGCGGCTGCGCGATCTGCTGGAGCCGCGCTACCTGCGCATCGGCGGGTACTGGTATCCCCGCGGCGGCATCCCGATCGACGTGTTCTGGCAGACGGGCGAACTGCCCAAGAATGCCTGGCTGCCCGATCCGGGGGTTCCGCCCTATCGCGGCCGGTGACAGCCACCGCCGGCGCGGTGCGGAAGGCCCGCGGATCGCGCCCCGGTCCGGGCCGACGGGCTGCGTTCCCCGATCGGCGCAGCGGACGGGATCGCGGCACGAAAAAGGGCGACCGGCTCGCGCCGATCGCCCCTGATCCGCTTCGGGATCCCGGCCCTTAGTAGCCGTAGCCGTAATAGCCGTAGCCCGGGGCCGCATAGCCGTAGCCGCCATAGACCGGGGCGTAGCCGTAGCCATAGGACGGGGCGTAGCCGTAGCCGCCGTAATAGTCGCGGGCCGCGCCGGCCGCGATCGCGCCGGCGGCGAGTCCGGCGATGCCGAGGCCGATCGCGGCGCCGGTGCCGATGCCGCGGCGGCCGCGGTAGTAGCCGTGATAGCCGCCGTAGCCGCCATGGTAGCCGTAGGGACGCGCCTCGGCGCCCGTGGTTGCAGCGACGCTGCCGATGGCCAGGGCGGCGGCGGTGGCAATGATACCGATCTTGCGCATAGTGTTCCTTCTCGATCCTCGATCGATCCTGCCAAATAACGTGATCGCCCCGGGACAGTTCCAAGTGTCGGGATGTCTTGGCGTGCGGGCTCGCACAACGGCGGCTTTATGAACCCCTGTTCATCATCATCTCCGGTCTAGGCGCCGCCGGCGAGGCCTGACCGATCGGGCCCCGCCGCGAGCCGAGACCTTGCGACGATTTTCCCCGTTCCGTGCCGGACGGCGTCCGCGTCAGGTCTCCTGTCCTGATCCTGGGACAATTCGCAGATCCCGCCGCAGATCCCGGGCACCGAGATTCGCCTCCCGGCGCGCCGGTCGTGTAAGGGACGACCCGGAGGTCCGACACATGGATGCCTTGAGCCTGATCCGCGAGGTCTTCGCGCCGCTTTCCGGCAAACGGATCCTCGATATCGGCTGTGGGCCCGGAACCCTCGCGAAACGGCTGTCCGAGGACGGCGCGACGGTGACCGGCATCGATCCCGGTGAGGCGGCGCTCGCCAAGGCCCGGCTTGCCGCGCCGGCGGCGCGGTTCGAACGCGGCTCGGGCGAGGCCCTCCCCTTCCCCGCGGCGAGCTTCGACGGGGCCGTGCTGCTCAACGCGCTGCATCACGTGCCCGCCCCGGCCGCCGCTCTCACGGAGGCCGCGCGGGTGCTGGTCCCGGGCGGAACGCTCGTGGTGGTAGAGCCTCTCGCGGACGGCAGCTTCTTCGAGGCCCTGCGGCCGATCGAGGACGAGACCGCGGTCCGGGCGGCCGCTCAGGACGCCATCGCGGCGGCCCTGGCCCGCGGCACCCTCGTGTGCCGCCGCGACGTGACCCTGGAGCGGCGCGAGAGCTTTGCGTCCCTCGACGCCTTCCTGACCCGGGTCAGCGCCGTCGATCCCGCCCGCGAAGCCACGATCCGGGCGCGGCGCCCCGTGGTGGAGGAGGCCTTCCTCCGGGCGGCCGCACCCGCGGCCGACGGCGGCTACGGCCTCGTCCAGCCCCTGCGGATCCACGTGCTCGCGCCGGGCGCGGCCTGAACCGGTCAGGCGCGGCGGCGCTTGGCCAGCCGGTCGAAGGCGATGAGCTCCTCGAGCAGCGCCGGCATATCCTTCAGCGCCACCATGTTCGGGCCGTCCGAGGGCGCCCGGTCCGGGTCGGGATGGGTCTCGATGAACACGCCCGCCACGCCCACCGCTACGGCGGCCCGGGCCAGCACGGCGACGAATTCCCGCTGTCCGCCGGAGCTCGCCCCCTGCCCGCCCGGCTGCTGCACCGAGTGGGTGGCGTCGAACACCACCGGGGCGCCCTGGGTGACCTGCGCCATGATCGGCAGGCTGCGCATGTCCGAGACCAGGGTGTTGTAGCCGAAGGACGCGCCCCGCTCGGTGACGATCACGTTGGGGTTGCCGGCCTCCGTCACCTTGGCGGCCACGTGCTTCATGTCCCAGGGGGCCAGGAACTGGCCCTTCTTGACGTTGACCGCCCGGCCGGTCGCGGCGGCGGCGAGGAGCAGGTCGGTCTGGCGGCACAGGAAGGCCGGGATCTGGAGGACGTCCACCGCCTCGGCGGCCCGGGCGCATTGCTCGGGGGCGTGGACATCGGTGAGGACGGGCAGACCGAGGCTCTCGCGGATCTCCGCGAAGACCGGGAGCGCCCCGTCGAGGCCGAGGCCCCGGGCGGCGCTGCCGGAGGTGCGGTTGGCCTTGTCGAAGGAGGTCTTGAACACGAGGCCGAGCCCGAGGCCCGCCGCCATCTCCTTGAGCGCGGCGGCGATCTCCAGGGCGTGGCTGCGCCCTTCGAGCTGACACGGGCCGGCGATCAGCGCCAGGGGCAGGTGGTTGGCGAAGCGCGTGCCGCCGACCTGGACGACAGCGCCGGGTGTCTCGAGATTCGACATGCGCGCGGTCTAGCCCGCGCGGCGGATCCGCGAAAGCCCGGTCCGGGGTGCGACCCGGCAGACCGTGAGATCGTCCCGGAGGGCATCGGCGCGCGGGCCGGTCTCGCACAGCATCAGCGCGCGGCCGGCGGCGCCGCGGCGCGGGGCGCCGGCGAGCAGGCTGGCTTGGTGGAGGTTGAGGGCCAGGACTTCGGCCGCGGTGGCGTCCGCCCCGGCGAGCGCCCGGGCCGCCCGGCCGATCAGCGCGAAGTAGGCGGGCGACGGCTCCCGGTCGAGCGAGGCCACCGTCATCCGTGCGGGTGCGCGGCAATCGAGGCTCATCCGCTCGGCATCCTGCGCCCGGAACACCGCGAAGGGCCCGGCCCGACCGGCCAGGGATGCGCCGGTGATGCGGATCACCTTCGCGGTCAGCACGTCGCAGGCATCCGCGGCCCTGGCCGGTGCCGGACCGAGCAGGAGCGCGCCGACGAGGGTGGTCAGGGCGGAGAGGCGCAGCATCGAGGGAATCCGCGGCAGAGGATGGCAGGCAGGGGCAGATAGCGCGGGCTGCCGGACGCGCGAAGGCGTCCCGGCAAAAGGCATCCCGGACGATGGGCGCCCAGCATGGACAGAGCGGCCCGGATGCCCGATCTGGGCGGTCGGCGCGGCGCCGCACGCCGCTCGCAGATCAGGCTCCGACGCGGCCCATGCTCCGATCCCTCCTCGCCTCCGGCCTGCTGGCCCTGGCCCTGGCGCTGCCCGCTGGCGCCTCGGCGCAACCGCTGCCGCTTCCGGCCTACGGGCCGGAGCTCGAAGGTTTCGCCTACCCGTTCCCGGTGTCGCGTTTCCACCTCACGTCGCAGCGCCAGCCGCTGCAGATGGCCTATCTCGATCTCCGACCCGCGACGCCGAACGGACGCACCGTCGTGCTGCTCCACGGCAAGAATTTCTGCGCCGCCACCTGGGAGAGCCAGATCCGGGCGCTCGGCGCGGCGGGCTACCGGGTGATCGCGCCGGACCAGATCGGCTTCTGCAAGTCGAGCAAGCCGGCGGCCTACCAGTTCACCTTCCGCCAGCTCGCCGAGAACACGCACGCGCTGCTGGAGCAGCTCGGCGTCGAGCGCCCGATCCTGGTCGGCCATTCCACGGGCGGCATGCTGGCTGCGCACTACGCCCTGCTGTACCCGAAGGCGGTCGAGCAGCTCGTGCTGGTCAACCCGGTGGGTCTGGAGGACTGGAGCGCCAAGGGCCTGCCCCCGATCTCCCTGGAGCAATGGTACCAGCGCGAGCTCAAGACCTCGGCGGACTCGATCCGCGCCTACGAGACCGCGACCTACTACGCGGGGAAGTGGGAGCCGCGCTACGAGCCCTGGGTGGGGATGCTGGCGGGCCTCAACAGCGGCCCCGGCAAGGAGGCGGTCGCCTGGGACTCGGCGCTCCTCTACGACATGATCGTCACCGAGCCGGTGGTCTACCGGTTCCCGCAGATCGCGGTGCCGACCCTTCTGATGATCGGCCAGAAGGACAACACGGCGATCGGCAAGGACCTCGCCCCGCCGGAGGTCCGGACGGAACTCGGCCACTATCCCGAACTCGGCCGGGCGGCCGCGCAGGCCATCCCGGGCGCGCGGCTCGTGGAATTCCCGGATCTCGGCCACGCGCCGCAGATGTCCGATCCGGAGGGGTTCAACCGCGCGCTGATCGCGGGGATCGCCGCACGCTGAGCCGGCGACGCCCGCTCCCGCCGGCGGGGGCGGGCGGCACCGCCTAGAAATACGATTTCAGCGCGCCGCGGCGGCGCACGTCAAGGGTCGCGCAGTGGAACGAGCCGCCGAAGGGGCCGTAGCTGAGGAATGGCGCCGGGATCGGGTCGAACCCCCAATCCTTCAGCGCCTTGATCAGCGTCGGCTGGCTCTGGTCGACGACGATCTTCTTCTCGGTGATCGCCAGGACGTTGATCGAGGTCCAGGGCGAGCACATCGAGATCTTGCTCATGAACCCCGTGACCGGGTCGGGGCGCGGCGCGATCAGCACGTCCCACTTCTTGAGCACGGGGGGGAGCTTCTCGACGTCGATGTAGTCCGGGTTGACTAGGACCTTGCCGGGGGCGAGCGGCATGAAGGACGAGTCGATGTGCATCGGCTGCGGGCAGCGGCTCTCGATCTCGTGGATGCGGAAGCCCGGCCCGAGATGGCGGCGCAGCCACTCGATGCCCATCAGGTTCGTCACGTTGGAGCGGGTCACGAACAGGTCGCGGCCGCAGCGGACGAAGTCGGCGGCGTCGAAGACCGGCTCGAACTCGTTGACGGTGAACTGCATGGGCTCGCCGGCCTTCAGGTTCGGCACCCGGTAATCGTAGTTGTAGAGGTCGTCCGTCAGCTGCGGGCGCGGCGCCGAGGTCCAGCGGGCGCCGGCGCGGAAATACTCCTTGAACAGCGACCGGTAGGCGTCGCCCTCGAAATAGCGGGAGCGCCAGCACATCGGGCTCTCGATAATCTCGTCGCCGATCACCAGATAAGGGTCGCGCGGGCAGGCGACGCAGAAGCCCCGGGAGGACCAGCGCGGCGCCTTGAACTTCTTCGAGAAGTCCACGGTGTCGGGGCGGCGGACCTTGACGCCCTCACCCGCCAGAATGGTGATGAAGTTGTCGAGCTCGGCCTGGGCGAGCTTCTTCATGAAGTTCGGGTATTTCCAGCCGCTGGCGAGGCGGTAGAACGGCTGCGCCGCCCGCGGCAGGTTGAAGATCACCGTGAGATGGTGGGTCGGGATCGTGGCGCCGTCGAGGGAGCCGACGATCACCTCCTCCAGCGGGTCCCACTCGTTCCAGGCCATGACGGGGGATTGGGGCGCGGGCACGCCCGGGAGGCTTCCGGCATGCGTGTCCTCGGTCACGGCCTCGAGGGCCGTGATCGGTGATTCGCGCTCCATGACGTGTGCCCCTTCTGCGACGTGCCGCGGCCTTCTGCGCAGGCACTCGACCCCGCCGCCGCTTTGGCTCTCACTGTGTCAAACGGGTGATAGACACCGCTAATCCGTGCTGCAACGTGGCAGAAACGCTCCCGATCCGGCGGACCTATTTCTGCCGTGACCGTGGCCGATTTCCCGCATCAAGCCTGTTGCGAGCTTGAAAGACGACAATGAAGCGCCTGACGACCTTGGCCTCGATCGCCGGTCTCTGCACAGTCGTCGGCCTGTTCATGTCCTCCGGTCTGGAGGATGTGTCGGCCGCCGTCGTGAGCGCCGGCTGGGGTGCCGCCCTGGTGGTGGTGGCCCGAATCGCGGCCGTCGCCTGGGCGGGCCTCGGCTGGTACGTCGTGTTCCCCGTCGGCACGGCCAGGATCGCCGACTGCGTGTCGCTCCGCTTCGTGCGTGAGGGCATCAACACGCTGCTGCCCGTGGCCACCGTGGGCGGCGACTTCGTCGGCGCGCGCCTTCTGGCCAAGCGCAGCGTGCCGGGGGCGCTCGCGGGCGCCAGCATGTTCGTCGACCTGATGACGCAGGCGCTGACGCAGCTCCTGTTCACCGTCGTCGGCCTCGCCCTGCTGGTCCTGATCTCCGGCGACGGGCCGATCGCCCGGACCGTCGAGGGCGGGCTGGCCCTCGCGGTGCCGGCGCTCGGCGCCTTCTACCTGATCCAGCGGCGGGCCGGGCACCGGCTCATCCAGGGCCTTCTCAGCCGGTTCGCCTCGGGGCGCGAGTGGCGGGCCTTCGGCGCCATCGACCAGCTCTACGGCAATCTGCGCCAGCTCTACGGCAACCATGGCCGTTTCGTTTTCGCGCTGGCGGTCCACTTCGTGGGCTGGGTGATCGGAACTCTGGAAGTCTACGTCTGTCTGCGTTTCATGGGATATCCCATCGACTTCGCGCAGGCGCTGGTGATCGAGAGCCTCGCCCAGGCGGTGCGCGGCGCGGCCTTCGCGGTGCCCGGTGCCCTGGGTGCCCAGGAGGGCGGCCTGATCGCCCTGTGCGGCCTGTTCGACATCCCGGTCGAGGCGGCGCTCGCCCTGTCCCTGGTCAAGCGGTTCGCCGATCTCGGCGTGGGGCTTCCGAGCCTGCTGGCCTGGCACCGGATCGAGGCGAAGCTCCGGGCGGCAGCGCCGGAGGAGGAACGCGAGCCCGAGCTGCGCGCCGGCCGCAAGGCCCGGCGCGTCGCACCGCCGGCGACGCTCGGGCCTTTCTACAGCTACGCCCCGCCCCGCATGGGCGCGCGTCTGGGTGACGGCGAGGAGTTGAAGAAGTGCGCCTGACCCGTCGGCTCGTCGCCGCCCTCATCGCAGCGCCGCTGCTCGTCCCGGTCCCGTCCTGGGCCGCGGACGATCCCGCCGTTCAGACCGTGCGCGACCTCTACGCCGCCTTCGCGGCCGCCCTGAAGGACGGTCCCGGCCCGCTGCCCGCGCGGGTCGAGGCCGTGGGGCCGGCGATCGACAAGGCATTCGACTTCCCCGCCATGACCCGCATCGCGGTGGGGGCGAAATGGTCGAGCTTCACCCCCGAGCAGCAGGAGGCGGTTACTGACGCGTTCAAGCGCAGCCTGACCGTCACCTACGCCAACCGGCTGGCCCGCGCCGCCGGCGGCAAGTTCGACGTGATCCCGAAGGTGGAGGAGCGCGGCTCGCAGCGCGTGGTGCCCACCCGCGTGACCGCCGCCGACGGGGACGATTCCGAGGTCGATTTCGTCGTCAACGCCAGCAACCGCATCCAGGATGTCCTACTCAACGGCGACGTGAGCGAGATCGCCGCCCAGCGCAACGCCCTGTCGGCGCCCCTGAAATCGGGGGGAGCCGACGGGGTCGTGAAGTTCCTCCGCCAGCGGGCCGACGGCATGCTCGCCGCCAAGCCGACGCCGTGAGCCGCGACGCCGTGAGCCGCGACGCCGACAGGGCCGAACTGAACCGGCCGCTCGCGGCCATCGCCGCTTGAGGCGGCCGGACGATCGCACGGACCCGACCGGATGGATGTCTCCTCTCTGGCGCTGCTCGCCCTCTCGTGGCTCTCGCTGATCTGCCTGCTCCTGGCGGCGGCGGGCTGCGTCTACGGGCTGGCGGCCGCCTACCTGGCGGGCCGCTACGCGGCCCGTCCCGTCCCGGTGCTCGCGCCCGACACGATCCGGCCTTCGGTGACCGTGCTGAAGCCGCTTTGCGGCCTTGAGCCGAACCTCTACGAGAATCTTGAGACCGTCCTGCGCCAGGACTATGCCGGTCCGGTCCAGGTCGTGTTCGGCGTCCAGAAGGCCAGCGACCCGGCGATCGGCGTGGTGGAGCGCCTGAAGGCGGCCTATCCCGACGCCCGGATCGACCTCGTGATCGACGGCCGGCAGCACGGCTCGAACCGCAAGGTCTCCAACCTGATCAACATGTCCGAGCGGATCGCCCACGCGGTGATCGTGCTGGCCGACAGCGACATGGTGGTCCGCACCGATTACCTGGAGCGCCTGATCGCGGAGCTGTCGCAGGAGGGCGTCTCCGGCGTCACCTGCCTGTACCACGGCGTGCCGGCCTTCCGGGGCCTCTACGATCAGCTCTCCACGCTGGCGATCGACGTGCAGTTCCTGCCCAACGTCGTGATGGGGCTGAGCCTCGGGCTGGCCAAGCCCTGCTTCGGCTCCACCGTGGCCTTCACCCGGGCCAGCCTCGACGCGGTGGGTGGTTTCCGCGCCTTCCGCAACGATCTCGCGGACGATTACGCGATCGGCGCGGCCCTGCGCGGCCTCGGTGGCCGGGTCGTGATCCCGAGCTTCACCATCGGCCATACCAGCGTCGACACCGATCTCGCCGGCCTGTGGCGGCACGAGCTGCGCTGGAACCGCACGATCCGCACCGTGGATGCGGCGGGCTACGCCGGCTCGATCGTGACCCACGCCTTCCCGCTGGCCGTGGTGAGTGCCCTGCTGCCGGGCGCGGGCGCGAGCGCCCTCGTCGTCGCGGCCCTCGCCCTGGCGGGCCGCGTTCTCCTCTGCCGGCAGCTGGAGCGCGCCTTCGGCCTCGCCCCGCACCCCTACGGACTGTTGCCGATTCGCGACATCCTCTCCTTCCTGAACTTCGCCTGGGCCTTCGTGTCGGGGGCGGTGACATGGAAAGGTCATGATTATCACGTGGTTGCGGATGGCACCCTGATCCCGGACGCCGAGCTCGGCCCTGATGCCGGCGCGCCGCTCCGCTGAACCCGGCTTCCGCGTCCCTCACCCCTCCCCCGGCATTGCCCTGAGGCCTTGAACCCCATGCGCACGCTCTTCCTCCAGGCCCCCACCTTCGACGGTTTCGACGGCGGTGCCGGCTCCCGCTACCAGGCCAAGCGCGAGATCAAGTCGTTCTGGTACCCGACCTGGCTGGCCCAGCCGGCCGCCCTGGTGCCGAACTCGAAGCTGATCGACGCGCCGCCGCACAACATCAAGCTCCCCGAGATCGTGGCCCAGGCCAACGATTTCGACCTCGTCGTGCTCCACACCTCGGTGCCGTCGTTCAAGTCCGACGTGAAGACGATCGAGGCGCTCAAGGCCGCCAACCCGAAGCTGATCGCCGGCCTGATCGGCGCCAAGGTCGCGGTCGACGCCGCCGGCGCGATGGCCCAGGCCCCGGTGGTCGATTTCTGCGCCCGCAACGAGTTCGACTTCACCGTGAAGGAAGTCGCCGAGGGCGTCCCGATGTCGGAGATCAAGGGGCTGTCCTATCGCGACGCCAACGGTGTCGTGGTCCACAACGAGGACCGCGAGATCATGACCGACATGGATCAGCTGCCCTTCGTCACCAGCGTCTACAAGCGCGACCTGGAGATGGAGAAGTACTTCATCGGGTACCTGAAGCACCCCTACATCTCGTTCTACTCCGGCCGGGGCTGCAAGAGCCGCTGCACCTTCTGCCTCTGGCCGCAGACGGTCGGCGGCCACACCTACCGCACCCGCTCGGTCGCCCACGTGATCGAGGAGATCAAGTACTGCCTGAAGGAGTTCCCGCAGACCAAGGAGTTCTTCTTCGACGACGACACCTTCACCGACAACCTGCCCCGCGCGGAGGAGATCGCCCGCGAGCTCGGCAAGCTCGGCGTCACGTGGTCGTGCAACGCCAAGGCGAACGTGCCGCGTGAGACCCTGAAGGTGCTCAAGGAGAACGGCCTGCGCCTGCTGCTGGTGGGCTACGAGTCCGGCAACCAGCAGATCCTGCACAACATCAAGAAGGGCATGCGGGTCGAGGTCGCGGAAAAATTCACGAAGGATTGCCACGACCTGGGCATCGCCATCCACGGCACCTTCATCCTCGGCCTGCCGGGCGAGACCAAGGAGACGATCCAGGAGACGATCGCCTTCGCCAAGCGGATCAACCCGCACACGATCCAGGTCTCGCTGGCGGCGCCCTACCCGGGCACCTTCCTGTACAAGCAGGCGGTGGAGAACGGCTGGCTCGACATCGAGAACGCCGAGCTCGTCGACGAGAACGGCGTGCAGGTCGCGCCGCTGCACTACCCGCACCTCTCGCACACCGAGATCTTCACCTCGGTCGAGGAGTTCTACAAGAAGTTCTACTTCCGGGCGCCGAAGATCGCCTCGATCGTCAGCGAGATGGTGCGCTCGCCCGACATGATGAAGCGCCGCCTGCGCGAGGGCGTCGAGTTCTACCGCTTCCTCAAGGAGCGCCAGGGCACCGCCAAGGCGGCGTAAGATCAGGGGTCCGGGGCCAAGGCCCCGGCGGGGCGCGCGGGGCCGCGCCCCGCCGGGGGGGCCCCGGGCGGG
>CAXDNE010000219.1:0-12696 GCA_963990595.1 uncultured Methylobacterium sp. | reverse complement strand
TGGGGGCGGCGTGCGTCGGCGGCTGGCTCGGAGGGCGCGGCAAGGCCACCCCGAGGCCGCGGCCGGCGACGACCGCTCAGCGCCACGCCGTCGCCGAGGCGCTGCTGGCCCATGTCCCCGACCCGGTCATCCTGGTGGATCGGCGCACGCTGGTGGTGGAGGCGAACCCGGCCGCCCGCGCCCTCCTGCCGGCCCTGCACCAAGCCCGGCCCCTGTCCTTCGCCCTGCGCGACCCGGAGGTCCTCGACGGGGTCGAGGCGGTGCTGAGTTCGGGTCTGCCCCGCCGGGTGGCCCTGGCGACCCGGGTGCCGCTGGAGCGGATCTTCGAAGTGCAGATCGGTGCCCTTCCGATGCCCGACGGGTCCGGCGTCAGCGCCCTGCTGTTCCTGCGCGACCTCACCTCTGCCCGGCGCCTGGAGGCGATGCGGGTCGATTTCGTCGCCAATGCGAGCCACGAGCTGCGTACGCCACTGGCCACCCTGATCGGCTTCATCGAGACCCTTCAGGGGCCCGCCCGGGAGGATGCCCAGGCGCGCGAGCGCTTCCTGGAGATCATGCGCGTCCAGGCCCTGCGCATGACGCGGCTGATCGACGATCTGCTCTCGCTGTCGCGGATTGAGCTGCGCGAGCACGTGGCGCCGACGGCCGTGGTCGATCTCGGGGCACTCGCCCGCCAGATGGTCGACGCGCAGGGCCCGCCCGCCGAGGCCCGGGGCGCCACGATCCGCTTCGAGGACGGGGCAGGCCCCTACGCGGTTCCGGGGGATGCCGACGAACTCGCCCGGGTGATCGAGAACCTGATCGAGAACGCCGTGAAATACGGCGGCGGCCGCATCAGCGTCGGGCTCAGCCGGGAGGACGACCCCCGGCTCGGACACCGGATCATCCTGTCGGTGACCGATGATGGACCGGGCATCCCGCCCGAGCACATTCCCCGCCTGACGGAGCGGTTCTACCGGGTGGACGTCGCGTCGAGCCGCGCCCGCGGCGGCACGGGCCTGGGCCTCGCCATCGTCAAGCACAGCCTCAACCGCCACCGCGGGCGCCTCTCCATCGAGAGCGCGGTCGGGAAGGGGACGACCGTGCGCGTCAGCCTGCCGGAATTTGGAGCCGCCGCGCTTCAGCCGGCATCCGATCAGGCCGGCCCGGCATAGGTCCCGATCCCGAGCCCGGCCTCCACGCGCGCGATCCAGGCGCGGATGGCCGGATACGCCGCGAGGTCGAACCCGCCCTCGTGCGCCATGCGGGTGTAGGCGACGAGCGCCACGTCGGCGAGGGTCAGCGCGTCGCCCACCAGGAAGGTGGCGCGCACGAGGGTCGCTTCCATGAGCCGCAGAGCGTCCGCGCCGCGCTCGGCGAGCTTGGGATCGAGGTCGTCCGGGGCGCGCTTGAGGTAGCGGAGCTGATAGCGGCGGACGGCGATGTAGGGCTCGTGGCTGTACTGCTCCCAGAACATCCATTGCAGCATGCGGGCGCGGGCGAACGGGGCCCGCGGGATCAGGCAAGAGCCCTCCGCCAGGTAGGCGATGATCGCGTTCGACTCCGACAGGACGGCCCCGTCGGGAAACACCACGATCGGCACGCGCCCGGCCGGGTTCAGGGCCAGGAATTCCGGCGTGCGCGTCCCGCCACCCGGCACGTCCACGTCGCGCCAGACCGCCGGGAGGCCGAGATGGGCGGCGACCCACTTCACCTTGAGGCAGTTGCCTGAGCCCGGATCGCCGTAGATCGTCAGCGGTTCGGTCATCCGCGTCCCCGTCGCTCCGCCCGCCGGAGACCTTGGCGGGGCCCGCGCGATTCGACAACGGGCGGTTTGATGGTGCCGCCGCCACCCGAACGGCTCAGCACACGGCGTGCAGATCCGGCCCTTGACCTTCCCATGATGGGAACCCCCATCTGTCCGAGCATGGAAGCTTTGAATGGAACCGCCGCCTTGCCGGACCCCGTCGTCCTGACTCTCCCGGTGGAGGGCATGTCCTGCGCCTCCTGCGTCGGGCGCGTCGAGCGCGTCCTCCGGGCGCTGCCCGGCGCCCGCGACGTGGCGGTGAACCTCGCCACCAACCGCGCCAGCCTCATCCTGGGCGGCGGGGCGAACCCCGTCGATGCCGCCGCGGCGCTGGCGGATGCCGGCTACCCGGTGCCCGAGACGCAGACCCGTCTGGCGATCGAGGGCATGTCCTGCGCGAGCTGCACCGGCCGCGTCGAGCGGGCCCTCGCGGCGGTGCCGGGCGTGACTGGCGCCAGCGTCAATCTGGCCGCGGGGCGGGCCGCGATCCGCCATCCCGAGGGCGTCGTGGCGGTCCGCGATCTGGTGGCCGCCGTGGAGGCGGCGGGCTACGAGGCCCGGCCGGTCGATGCGGCGCACCCGGTCGACCCTGCGGCCCGGCGGGAGGCCGAAGGCCGCGCCCTGCGCCGCGATCTGATCGTGGCCGCGGCGCTCTCGGCGCCCGTGGTCATCCTCGACATGGGCGGCCACCTTCTGCCCGGGTTGCATGGCGGTCCGGTGACGGCCCTGGTCCAGGCCGTCCTGGCCACCCTGGTCCTTGCCTGGCCGGGCCGGCGCTTCTTCCTGCGGGGCGTACCGGGCCTGCTGCGGGGCCACCCGGACATGAACGCCCTCGTCGCCCTCGGGGCCGGGGCCGCCTATCTCTACTCCCTGGTCTCGACCCTGGCGCCCGGCCTCCTGCCCGCGGGCGCGGCGCATCTCTATTTCGAGGCCAGCGTGCTGATCGTCACGCTGATCCTGCTCGGGCGGACTCTGGAAGCCCGGGCTAAGGGCCGTACCGGGCAGGCCATCGCCCGGCTGATGGATCTCGCCCCGAAGACGGCCCAGGTGGTCCGCGACGGTGCCGAGACCGAGGTGCCGCTCGACGCGCTGCGCGTCGGCGATCGGGTCCGGGTGCGCCCGGGCGAACGCGTCGCCGCCGACGGCGTCGTGGCTTCCGGCACCAGCCACGTCGACGAGAGCATGATCACCGGCGAGCCGGTGCCGGTGCGCAAGGGGCCGGGCGACCGGATGGTCGGCGGCACCCTCAACGGCCGCGGCAGCCTCGACCTGCGCGTCGACGCGGTGGGGAGCGCCACCGTCCTCGCCCAGATCGCCGCCCTGGTCGAACGGGCCCAGGGCGGCAAGCTGCCGATCCAGGCGCTGGTCGACCGCGTCACCGGGCGGTTCGTGCCGGCGGTGATCGGGATCGCGCTCGCGACCTTCCTGGCCTGGCTGCTCCTCGCGCCGGCGCCCGCGCTCGGGACGGCGCTGGTCAACGCGGTGGCGGTGCTGATCATCGCCTGCCCGTGCGCCATGGGGCTCGCCACGCCCACCGCCATCATGGTCGGCACCGGGCGCGCGGCGGCACGGGGGGTGCTGTTCCGCGACGCCGCCGCGCTGCAGCGCCTGCGCGACGTGCGCGTCGTGGCGCTCGACAAGACCGGCACCCTCACGGAAGGGCGTCCCCGGCTCACGGATCTCGTTCCCGCGGCGGGCGTCGCGCCGGACGAGGCGCTCGCGCTGGCGGCCGGCCTGGAGAGCCGCTCCGAGCACCCTCTGGCCGCCGCCATCGTGGCGGCCGCGCGCGACCGCGGTCTCGCGACCTCCGATCCGGACAGTTTCGAGGCCGTGGAGGGGTTCGGCATCCACGGGCGGGTCGCGGACCGGGCTGTGGCGCTCGGCGCGCCGCGCTACCTGGACCGGCTCGGGGTCACCCTGAACCCGGATCTCGCGGCCCGCGCCGCGCAGTTGGCCGAGGCGGGGACGAGTCCCGTCCACCTCGTTCTCGACGGCCGCCATGCCGCCGTGCTGGCCGTGGCCGATCCGGTGAAGGCCGGTGCCCGGGAGGCCGTGGCCGTCCTGAAGGCGCGCGGCCTCACCGTCGCGATGGTCACGGGCGACGATCCCCGCACCGCCGCCGGCGTGGCGCGGGGCCTGGGCATCGACGAGGTGGCGGCCGGGATCCTGCCCGGCGGCAAGGTGGAGGCGGTCCAGCGGTTTCGGGCGGCACACGGGCCGGTGGCCTTCGTGGGCGACGGCATCAACGACGCGCCGGCTCTGGCCGAGGCCGATATCGGCCTCGCCATCGGAACGGGCACCGACATCGCGATGGACAGCGCCGACGTGGTGCTGATGTCGGGCTCCCTGGATTCCCTGGTCGAGGCGCTCGTTCTCTCCCGGGCCGTCATGGCCAATATCCGCCAGAACCTGTTCTGGGCCTTCGCCTACAACGCCGCGCTGATCCCCGTGGCCGCGGGCGTGCTGGTGCCGTTCGGCGGGCCGGCCTTGTCGCCGGTCCTGGCCGCGGGCGCTATGGCGTTCTCCAGCGTCTTCGTCCTCGGCAACGCCCTGCGCCTGCGCCGGGCGGGCGGCGGACCCGCCGCTGGCGACGTGCCCGCGCTCACCCCGAGGCCGGCATGAGCGCGGCGCTCCTCACGATCGGCGAGGCCGCGCGCCGCACCGGCGTCTCGGCCAAGATGATCCGCTGGTACGAGGCGACCGGCCTGCTGCCGCCGGCCGCCCGCTCGGAATCCGGCTACCGCCATTACGGCGAGGCCGACCTGCACACGCTGCGCTTCATCCGCCGCGCCCGCGATCTGGGCTTCAGCGTCGAGGCGATCGCGGACCTGCTGGCGCTCTGGCGCGACCGCGCCCGGCCGAGCGCCGCGGTGAAGGCGATCGCGCGGGAGCAGATCGCGGATCTCCGCCGCCGCATCACCGAGATGGAGGGGATGGCGCGGACCCTGGAGCATCTGGCGGAGGCCTGTTGCGGCGACGACCGTCCGGAATGCCCGATCCTGGACGATCTCGCGGCGGCGGACAGGCCACCCGAGCCGCGCCGCCGTCCGGTACGCGGGTTGACCGGGTCCAGCCGGCCGCGGCCCCGTCAAGCGTGACCGTTGACGGCGGCTCTGGCCCCGGCTTTGCTGGTCCGGCCAGGACCTGAAGGCCACGAAAGCCCACACCCATGCCCGTCCTCGAACGGATCCGCGACTTCGCCGACACGATGCAGGCGTGGCGGCACGACCTGCACGCCCATCCCGAGCTGCTCTACGATGTCGAGCGCACGGCCGGGTTCGTGGCCGACCGGCTCCGGTCCTTCGGCTGCGACGAGGTGGTGACCGGCATCGGCCGCACCGGGGTGGTGGGCGTGATCCGCGGCAGGGGCCGCAGCTCCAACCGCGCCATCGGCCTGCGCGCCGACATGGACGCGCTGCCGATCCAGGAGGTGCGCGATCTGCCCTACCGGTCCACGGTGCCGGGCACAATGCACGCCTGCGGCCACGACGGGCACACGACGATGCTGCTCGGGGCCGCCAAGTATCTCGCCGAGACCCGGGACTTCGACGGCGCCGCCGTCCTGATCTTTCAGCCGGCTGAAGAGGGCGGCGGCGGCGGCGAGGCCATGGTGGAAGATGGCCTGATGGAGCGGTTCGGCGTCGAGTCGGTCTACGGGATGCACAACATCCCCGGCATGGCGGTCGGCACCTTCGCGATCCGGCCGGGGCCGATCATGGCCTCCACCGACCGTTTCACCATCACCATCGAGGGCCGCGGCGGCCACGCGGCCCTGCCGCAGAACGCGGTCGACAGCGTGCTGGTGGCGAGCCACGTGACCATCGCCCTGCAGAGCATCGTGGCGCGCAACCTCGATCCGCTGCAATCGGCCGTGGTCTCGGTCTGCGCGCTGGAAGCCGGCGAGGCCTTCAACGTGCTGCCCCAGACCGTGACCATGCGGGGCACCGTGCGCACCCTCTCCAAGACCGTGCGCGCGCAGATCCGGGCCCGCATCGAGACCCTGGTGGCCGAGATCGCCGCGGGCTTCGGCGCCACGGGCCTCACCGAGTTCGGCGGAAGCTACCCGGTCACCGAGAACCACCCGGCCGAGACGGACTTCATGGCCGACGTCGCCGCCGCTCTGGTGGGAGAGGAGAATGTCGACCGGGCAGTGGCGCCGATGATGACCGCCGAAGACTTCTCCTACATGCTCGGTCGCCGGCCCGGCGCCTACATGTTGATCGGCAACGGCGACACGGCCTCGCTCCACCACCCGCATTACGACTTCAACGACGCGGCCGCGCCCTACGGAGCGTCCCTGTGGGCGCGCCTGATCGAGGCCGGTCTGCCGCTGGCGGGCTGAGCAGGCGGCGGTGATCTCACGGCGGGCGTGCCGGGCCCCGCCCGCCCCGCCGCCATCGCGCGCGCCGCGCGCCAGGACAGCGCGCCTCCGCGTCCCGAACCCGGGGGATCAGCCCCCGTAGCGCGCCTTGAGCAGGGCGTAGGTCAGCCGCGCGGTCTGGACCTCGCCGCCCTCCGGTCGCCCGGGCTTGGTCGACGGGTTCCATCCGTAGAGGTCGAAATGGCCATGGGCCTTCGTGTTCGGGGCGAAGCGGCGCAGGAACAGCGCCGCGGTGATCGCTCCCGCGAACGGGCCGCCCGAGACGTTGTTGAGGTCGGCCACCTTGGAATCGAGCAGGCTCGCGTAGGGGGCGTGCAGCGGCATCCGCCAGACCGGGTCGATCGCCCGCCGCCCGGCCTCCGCCACGGCCGCGGCCAGGGCCTCGTCCTCGGTGAAGAAGGCCGGGAGGTCCGGCCCGAGCGCCACCCGGGCCGCGCCGGTCAAGGTCGAGAAGTCGAGGATCAGGTCGGGGCTCTCCGCGTCGGCGAGGGTGAGCGCGTCGGCGAGGATCAGCCGGCCCTCCGCGTCGGTGTTGCCGATCTCGACACTGAGCCCGGCCCGGCTCGGCAGCACGTCGCCCGGGCGGAAGGCGTTGCCCGAGACGGCGTTCTCCACCGCGGGGATGAGGACCCGCAGGCGCAAGCGGAGCCCGGCGCCCATGATCATGTCGGCGGCGGCGAGCGCCGCGGCGGCCCCGCCCATGTCCTTCTTCATCAGCAGCATCGCGGCCGACGGCTTGATGTCGAGACCGCCCGTGTCGAAGGCGACGCCCTTGCCGACCAGGGTGACGCGCGGCGCCTCCGCCGGCCCCCAGGTCAGGTCGATGAGCCGCGGCGCCCGCGGCGAGGCGGCGCCAACAGCGTGGATCAGGGGGTAGTCCTTGGCCAGGGCGTCGCCCTGCGTCACGGCGACGGCGGCGCCGTGGCGCCCGGCGAGCCTGCGGGCGGCGGCCTCGATCTCGGCGGGTCCGAGATCGTTGGCCGGCGTGTTGATCAGGTCGCGGCCCAGAGCCACCGCGGCGGCGATCCGCGCCACCTCGGCGCCGTCGATCTCCGCCGGGGCCGCGAGCCGCGCCTTGGGGCCGCCACCGGAGCGGTAGCGGCCGAAGCGGTAGCTCCCCATCAGCCAGGCGAGGGCGGCTTCGGCGGGCTCGGGCGCGTTCTCCAGGCGGAAGGTGCCCTCGGGCAGCGATCCCGGCAGCTTGCCGACGAGGAGCCGGTCATAGGCGGCCGCTTCGGAATCGCCGAGGCCGAACAGAACTTGGGCGAGACCCCCGTCCGGGCCGGGCAGGAGCGCGAGGCTGCCCGCCTTCGGCCTGAAGCCGATGGCGTGGGCGAAGCTGCGCTGGGCCGGCTCGAGGGCGGCCTCGGCCTCGGTCCACGATGCCGTCGTGACCAGCGTGACCGGCACGGCCGGCGTGTCGCCGGGGAGCAGAGCGGGCGTCGTCGCCTGAGTGTCGGCCTGGGTCATGTGCCTCTCATGCGCCGCGCGAGCCGGCGGCTTAACCGGTGGTTAGGGTTAACGCTCTATCACCGGCCGGCCGGGAGCGTGAAGCACGCGCCAGAGCCCCCCGGACCGGTTGGCGGCGGAGCGTATGATGATGACGGCCCTGATCCGGGTCTCGGGACCTGCGGCATCCTCCGGACGCCGCCTTGCCCTTGCGCTCACCTTCGTCGCGCTCGGGCTCGCCGGCTGCAACACGCGCTCCCCCGAGACGACCGGCTCGATCGGCGAGCTCGGCGCCCGCCCGACGCCGTCGCGCCAAGAGATCGCCGCGCTGGCCGAACGATTCAACGCCAATCCCGCCGACGGCCGCGTGGCCCTCGCCTATGCCCGCGCCTTGCGGACGATCGACCAGATCAGCCAGGCCGCGGCAGTGCTGCAACAGGCGGCCCTGCGGAACCCGCGCGACAAGGTCCTGCTGGGCGCCTACGGCAAGTCGCTGGTCGAGGCTGGCCGCTACCGGGAGGCGATCGACGTTCTCGCCAACGCCCATTCCCCGGCCGCGCCCGACTGGCGCATCCTGTCGGCGCAGGGCTCGGCCTCCGCGCAGCTCGGCGAGCAGGCCCGTGCCCAGAGCTTCTACGAGGCTGCCCTCAAGATCCGGCCGAACGAGCCCTCGCTCCTGTCCAATCTGGGCCTGTCCTACGCCCTGTCGCGCAACCTCGATCAGGCCGAACAGACCCTGCGGCTCGCGGCCGACCAGCCCGGCGCCGATGCGCGGGTCCGGGCGAACCTCGCCCTGGTTCTCGGACTCAAGGGCCGCTTCGCCGATGCCGAGGACATCCTGCGCCGGGACATGACGCCCGCGGAGGCCGCGGCCAACATCGCCTCCCTGCGCAAGCTCGCCGCGCAGCCGAACCGGCTCAAGACCTTGTCGGGCGGGGGCGTCGCCGGGCACGGGTGACGCGGCGTCCCGCGGGACCCGTGCCCGGAACCGACACCCGCCGCGCTATCCCGGCGCGGGCGACCGGAGCCCCGTAGCAGCATCGGCCCCTCGGCCGCCCGCCAAGCTTTCCGGCGCCGCAGATCCGGGCTTCGCTCGGCGGCGCCGGGCTGACAGCGTGGATCGTCGCCCCGTTCCGCGCCGCCGCGTCCCGCAAGCGCGGCCGGCCTGTCCTCCCGAGCGATGTGCGCACACCGTGGCCCGCTGACAGGGCGCGCCTGTGCGCCGCGCGGCGCCCCGTCGCCGCGCCTCCGACAGGACATCGCGCCTGTCATCGCGACCCGGTAGCGGCCAGATTCGAAAAGTTCTATATCCCTCCGCGGCTGCGCCGCGCGGCATCACGGGCGTCCAAATCGCCCCCGCGCATCGTCCTGCCCGGGCACTCCCGGGGCGGCGCGCGCCCGTCGGGCGCTACACAGGCCGAACACGGATCTCGTAGCGCAGGTCTTGCCTGCGCGTGTTCGACAACCCGCAGCGAGGATAGAACCAGCCGTGCCCTCACTCGACAGCTTCAAGGCCCGCCAGACGCTCGAAGCCGGCGGCAAGACCTACACCTACTATTCGATTCCCGCGGCCGAGAAGAACGGCCTCGCCTCGGCGGCCGCGCTGCCCTTCTCCATGAAGGTGATCCTCGAGAACCTGCTGCGCTACGAGGACGACCGCTCGGTCAAGAAGGCCGACATCGAGGCCGCCGTCGGCTGGCTCGACCAGAAGGGCAAGGCCGAGGTCGAGATCGCGTTCCGCCCCTCCCGCGTGCTGATGCAGGACTTCACCGGGGTGCCGGCGGTGGTCGATCTCGCCGCCATGCGCGACGCCATGGTGGCGCTCGGCGGCGACCCGCAGAAGATCAACCCGCTGGTGCCGGTGGATCTCGTCATCGACCACTCGGTGATCGTCGACGAGTTCGGCACCCCGAAGGCGCTGGCCGACAACGTCGACCTGGAATACGAGCGCAACGGCGAGCGGTACACCTTCCTGAAGTGGGGCCAATCGGCCTTCGACAATTTTTCCGTCGTTCCCCCGGGCACCGGCATCTGCCACCAGGTGAACCTGGAATACCTCGCCCAGACCGTCTGGACGAAGTCCGAGGGCGGCTCCGACGTGGCCTATCCGGATTCGCTCGTCGGCACCGATTCGCACACCACCATGGTCAACGGCATGGCGGTGCTGGGCTGGGGCGTCGGCGGCATCGAGGCCGAGGCGGCCATGCTCGGCCAGCCGCTCTCGATGCTGATCCCCGAGGTCGTGGGCTTCAAGCTGTCGGGCAAGCTGCCCGAGGGCACTACCGCCACCGACCTCGTGCTCACCGTCACCCAGATGCTGCGCAAGAAGGGCGTGGTCGGCAAGTTCGTGGAGTTCTACGGCCCCGGCCTCGACGACATGGCGGTCGCCGATCGGGCCACGATCTCCAACATGGCGCCCGAGTACGGCGCGACCTGCGGCTTCTTCCCGGTCGACCAGAAGACCATCGACTTCCTGAAGGTCACCGGCCGCTCCGACGACCGGATCGCCCTGGTCGAGGCCTACGCGAAGGCGCAGGGCATGTGGCGCGACGCCCAGACCCCCGACCCGGTCTTCACCGACACGCTGGAGCTCGACATGGGCGAGGTCCGGCCCTCGCTCGCCGGCCCGAAGCGCCCGCAGGACCGGGTGCTGCTCGACGGCGCCAAGGCGGGCTTCGCCGCCTCGATGGAGACCGAGTTCAAGAAGGCCGCCGACCTCGCCCGCCGCTACCCCGTCGAGGGCACCAACTTCGACATCGGGCACGGCGACGTGGTGATCGCCGCGATCACGAGCTGCACCAACACGTCGAACCCTTCGGTGATGATCGGCGCGGGCCTGCTCGCCCGCAACGCCGTCGCCAAGGGCCTGCGTTCCAAGCCGTGGGTGAAGACCTCGCTCGCGCCCGGCTCGCAGGTGGTCGGCGAGTACCTGGAGAAGTCCGGCCTGCAGGAGCCGCTGGACGCCCTCGGCTTCAACCTCGTGGGCTTCGGCTGCACCACCTGCATCGGCAATTCCGGCCCGCTGCCGGAGGCGATCTCGAAGGCGATCAACGACAACGACGTCGTCGCCGCGGCGGTGCTCTCGGGCAACCGCAACTTCGAGGGCCGCGTGAATCCCGACGTGCGGGCGAACTATCTCGCCTCGCCGCCGCTCGTGGTCGCCTACGCGCTGGCCGGCTCGCTCCAGATCGACATCACCACGGAGCCGCTGGGGCAGGGATCGGACGGCAAGCCCGTCTACCTCAAGGACATCTGGCCGTCCTCGGCCGAGGTGCAGCAGTTCATTGAGGAGAACATCACCTCGGCGCTGTTCAAGTCGCGCTACGCCGACGTGTTCGGCGGCGACCGGAACTGGAAGAACGTCGAGGTCACCGAGGCCGAGACCTTCGCGTGGAACCCGGGCTCCACCTACGTGCAGAACCCGCCGTACTTCGTCGGCATGGAGAAGACCCCGAAGCCGGTCACCGACATCGAGGGCGCCCGCATCCTCGGCCTGTTCCTCGACTCGATCACCACCGACCACATCTCGCCGGCGGGCAACATCCGCGCGGCCTCGCCGGCCGGCGCGTATCTGCAGTCGCACCAGGTGCGCGTGCAGGACTTCAACCAGTACGGCACGCGGCGCGGCAACCACGAGGTGATGATGCGGGGCACCTTCGCCAATATCCGCATCAAGAACCAGATGGTGCGGGACGAGTCCGGCAACGTGGTCGAGGGCGGGTGGACCCACTTCCAGCCGTCCGGCGAGAAGATGTTCATCTACGACGCCGCGCAGAAATACGCCGAGCAGAACACCCCGCTCGTCATCTTCGCCGGCAAGGAGTACGGCACCGGCTCGTCGCGCGACTGGGCGGCCAAGGGCACGAAGCTGCTCGGCGTCCGCGCCGTGGTGGCCGAGAGCTTCGAGCGCATCCACCGCTCGAACCTCGTCGGGATGGGCGTGGTGCCGCTGGTCTTCCAGGGCGACACGAGCTGGCAGTCCCTGGGCCTGAAGGGTGACGAGACCGTCACCATCAAGGGCCTCGCGGGCGAGCTGAAGCCCCGCCAGACGCTCACCGCGGAGATCAAGTCCGCCGACGGCTCGGTGAAGCAGGTCCCGCTGACCTGCCGCATCGATACGCTCGACGAGCTCGAGTACTTCCGCAACGGCGGCATCCTGCCCTACGTGCTGCGCTCGCTCGCGGCCTGAACCCGCGAAGGGCGGCCTCGCGGCCGCCCACGCGGACGACATGAGGCGGCGCCCGGCGGGCGCCGCCTTATTTGTTTCTCACACCTTCAATTTCGCTTGCGCACAATCTTGTTTCGCGGGGACGGTGCCCCATAACCCGGCTCCCGAAGCCAGGATGAGACCCCGATGAATCATCTCAGCAAGACCCTCGTCGCCGCTGGCCTGACAACCCTGCTGTCCAGCGCGGCCTTCGCCGCCCAGGTCGAGCGCGTCCGCGGCACCATCGACAAGGCCGAGGGCGGCACGGTCACGATCAGGACCGACGACGGCAAGTCCGAGACCGTCGACGTGAGCGGCGCCAAGTTTGCCTGGGTGGTCCCGTCGAGCCTCGACCAGATCAAGGACGGCGTCTTCATCGGCACGGCCACCAAGGGCGAGAACCCGATGACCGCCCTCGAGGTCGTGCTCTTTCCCGAGTCGATGCGCGGCACCGGCGAGGGCCATTACGGCTGGGACACGATCACCGACCAGACCGCGGGGGCAGGCGCTAAGGTGAAGAGCGCCATGACCAACGGCACCGTGAAGGCGGAGACCTCGAACGCGCCGAAGGTGAAGAGCGCGATGACCAACGGCACCGTCAAGGCCGACAAGGCGGCCGCGGGCGGCGAGCGCACCCTTACGGTGGGCTACGGCAAGGACGGGTCCAAGGAGATCGTGGTGCCGTCCTCGGCGCCGATCGTCGCCTTCGAGCCCGCCGACAAGGCCATCCTGACCTCTGGCTCCAAGGTCTTCGCGGTGGTGGCCAAGGACGGCGCCAAGGCCGAGGGCAAGCTCGTCGCGGTGGGCAAGGACGGTCTCACCCCGCCGATGTAGGTCAGCGCGGGGCAGAGCCGTGACCGGCTCTGCCCGCTC
>CAXDNE010000218.1:0-12770 GCA_963990595.1 uncultured Methylobacterium sp. | reverse complement strand
CCTTGGCCGCCTGACCCAACCCAAACGGCCTCCGGGAAACCCGGGGCGGTTCACTGGTCATCCGGGAACGCGGCCAGTTGCTCGGAGAGCTGCCCATGGAGGAGGAAGGGGTCGTGGTTGAGGGCCTCGGCCATGGAAGCATAAAGCGAGGCGATGTCTTCGGGGCCGAGCGGCGGGCTTTGCGCGGCTGCTTGTTCGGACAGGGCAACGGTCAGGGCGCGCAATTCGTCGCCGAGGTCGAGCTTGGCCGCCGTGAATTGCTGGGCGACCACCATCATGACCTCAGGCGGCAGCCGGCCTGCCTCGAGCGCCGCGACAAGCTTTTGCCGAACCTCCGCGACGAGGTCCCTTGCCGGATCGCCGCCGTTCCCCTCGATGGCCATCCGAGTTGTTTCAAGCGCTTGTCCAACCATAAAGAGAAGCGCCTCGCACAGAGCCTGATCGGGCCGCTTTTTTCCAACCTCAGCGATAAGCAGGTCGAGGGCGGCAACGACCGCGTCGGGGTTCTCGGACAAGGCGAGCCCCACGGTCTGCAACCCTGCCGTCATTTGCCCATGTCGAAGATCTCCGGCGACAAGCTTCGCAAGCTGGAGGATCCTGGCACGGGGTGCGTTCGCTGTAGCGGGCATCGCAAAATGGACCTCGTTGATGCGGTCTCACTGACTGATCCGACGACCCAGATACCAGATCAATCAGGCGTGCTCTGTTGGATGCAATCCGAGACGAGCATGCTCCTCACGAGCGACGCGAGTTGGTGGCGGCCGACGGTGCCAAGTCGGAGCGCCTGAGCCAGAAGCGTGCGTGCCGCGATGTCAGCGATTCACCCCGCTACGCGGCAGCCTCTCACAGAGATGCTCAGATCCTCAATCAACCTGTAGAACCCAACTCGGTGACCTCGACTTAATGGAGGCGTCCGTGAGCAGCGAACAGGAGACCGTCGCGACGCGCCTGTGGCGCGACCGGGTGCAGGTTCGCGAGCAAGAGCGCAACGAGGCGCTCGCACGCGCTCGGATTGCTGCGGAAAAGGTCGCCTTGCTCAGCGCCGAAAATGACCGCCTCGCCGGCGAGGTCGCACGCCTGCGGGCTCTCCTTGCGCCCGATGAGCGACGAGCCCGTGCCGAGACAGAGAAGCAAATGGAGGCTGTCCGGCTGGCGCTGCTTTCACTGCTGGGGAGCGCTGCTGCTTGAGAGGAAGTGCAGGTACTCAGCCGTGGCCCGCGGCCGACGAGACAGCGAGGCGGTGTGGAGAAGGCGGAAGGACGATCACCCCCAGCAGCCTGCCCATTCTCGCTTTCCCGACGCAAGCCGCTTGGGACGGGTGGCTCTCCGAACGGGGAACGAGTTCTCAGGGCACGTGGCCCCAGTTCGCCAAGCGGGGAGCAGGCCAGACGACGCTGAGCAAGGCGGAGGCCATCGAGGTGGCGCTCGCCTACGGCCGGGTGGATGGCCAACTCGAAAAATTTGACGACCGGTCCTGGCTGGTGCGCTTCACACGGCGCGGGCCGCGCCGCTGGTTGACACAGGTGAGCTGGACACGCGCACAAGCAAGCCGCCTCTCTCGAAGATCGGCGCACCGGGTTCCGAAAAGGTCGTGTGACGGGCCGGCACGGCACGGCACGGATAGTATGTCGCGCCTACCGCAGCGCCGCCCTGAGCAAGTAGGGTCGTGAGCCTGCAAATCTCATCCCAATCCGTAGGCTGCCGCCTTTGCCCTGAGCATCAGGAGCGCGAGGGAAGGCGTTTGGCAAAACAGAGGTCATTTGTGGCTCCGATGCCTGGGCAGGAGAGACGACGTGCAACTTGGCCTTCCCTCACCGACGGTGGTACCCTAACACCGCGATAAATTGCTGGACACGACCCAGGGGAACGCGTGCCTATCTCTGCCGAGCAGCAAAAGGAAATTGATGCCGCACGCGAAGAGCTGCGGAGCACCCACAGGCCAACTGTGGACGCGCTCGAGCGCGAATTGCACGTCGCCCATACCGTATTAGATCACGGATTCGTTCGAGTGATCGACTACATGGGAGACGACTCTGCAGTCGTGCAAGCTGCGCGGGTTTCCTACGGTCGCGGTACGAAGCGGAAGAGCGAAGACAAGGCTCTAATTAGCTATTTGATGCGCCATTGGCACACAACTCCATTCGAAATGGCGGAGATAAAACTCCACGTAAAGCTACCTATATTTGTTGCACGCCAATGGATACGTCACAGGACAGCGAGCGTAAACGAATATTCAGCCAGATACTCAATTCTCGACAATGAGTTTTATGTCCCTACAGCGGAAAACCTAGCTACGCAATCTATCACCAATCGACAGGGGCGCGGCGATGTCCTTCCTGCCGCAGCGAGTCAGGAAGTTCTGGAGCTAATCAAATTCGAGTCAGACCGAGCCTACAAGAACTACACCTGGATGCTTAACGAGGATTCGAATGGTGAGCCAGACGACCCATCAAGGATTGGTGTAGCCAGAGAGCTGGCCCGCATGAACTTGACTCTAAACACATATACACAGTGGTACTGGAAGGTAAATCTTCATAATTTACTGAATTTTTTAAAACTTAGAGCCGACCCCCATGCGCAATACGAGATCCGTGTCTACGCCGAAGAAATTTTGAAACTTGTGGAGCTCTGGGTCCCCCTTACATACGAGGCATTTCTCGAATATCGATTAAAGGGTGCGCATCTTTCAAGAACAGCCTTAGAGATCGTATCGCGAGCTTTGGTTGGCGAGGATACATCTTCACTAAAAGGCAAGCTAACCGCACGCGAGTGGACGGAGCTCTTGGCACTCTTCCCTGCTCTTAGACGGTACGACGTAACCTAAAATTCTCTGGTTCTGTAGTTATCTCCCGCGACAGTTTCGAGATCACCAAAGCCGCCGCCGTCGATGCAATCGTCACAATCCATTGCGCTGTCGCCAGAACTCGCCACGGCCGTAACGCACTCTGCGCGGGAACTGGAACTGCACGGCGGCAGACAAAACGGGAATAATGCCGCATTTCCCACTGATACGAGTCCTGCTCTCAATGCTCTAATGAGAGAGTATGAGCATGAAAAAACACCCATACCTGTATCTTTCCGTCAACTTGTTCCTTGGTTGAAAGTGGGCGAAAGGGCAACTCACTACCTTCACCCATACCCGGCGAAGCTTCTCCCGCAGATAGCACACTTTTTCCTTGCAGCCGGAACGTTGAGCCGGAAAGGGGACACTGTACTTGATCCGTTTAGTGGAAGCGGAACGGTGGCACTTGAGACGGTCCTGTCTGGGCGGAACGCGCTCTACGCAGAAGTAAACCCGCTCGCTCGCCTCATCACCCGCGCGAAGACAACCGCTCCCTCACCTGAAGCCCTCAGGCAGGCTTACAGCCTTATGCGGGACCGTTCCGCGACGCATTTCACCGATGATATTCCGGACGTTGTGAACGCAGAACTTTGGTACGCAGAGGAAATTTTCCGCTGTCTTGCACAGATCAAAAGTGCAATTCAGCTTGAGCAGAATCCTACCTGCCGTGAGGCGTTACTGATCGCTTTCTCCGTGGTTACGCGAAAGGTTAGCCGTGCCGATCCCCGATTTTCCGTACCAGTAAGACGGAAGGTAGCCACTTCGTCGGAACCAGACAGACCTGGGCATAAAGAAGCAAGCGAGAAGATTTGGAAGATATTTGATTGGCAGATTTCAGCAAATATAAAACGATATAAGGAGCTTGAACATCTTCTTACAGAGAGCCCGCGAATTCGCTACGTAGGACCCGACTCACGTGCTCTGCGCCTATTCGACGAAGGCGAATGTGGAACCCTAAGTCACTCCGCGCATATGCCGGAGTCGTTTGTCGATCTCATTATCACATCGCCCCCTTACGTAAGCGCCCAAAAGTATGTGCGCGCAACAAGCTTGAATCTCGGCTGGCTGGACCTAGCGCCGTCTAAAGGGCTCAGCGCACTAGAGCAACGCACAATTGGGCGGGAGCACATCAGAAAATCCGCCTCGGGGATTGACAAAATTACCTTCGCCGACGCGGAGGCAGTCAATTTTGTTCACGAAGTAGCGGCCGTTAATCCGGCCAGAGCTGCAATCACATTGACTTACCTTTCCGAAATGAATGCTGCCGTGGCAGAGATGGCGAGAGTTCTGAGGCCGGGAGGATATGCCGTTGTCGTAATAGGAGACAATTTAATTTGCGGACGAAAATTCGAGACGACTCACTTCATCAAGCATATGTTCGAGGCTCAATCGTGCGACCTTCGTCTTCATTTAACTGACAGGATACCTTCTCGCGGTCTCATGACAAAGCGTAACGGCACGGCAGCTGTGATCGCTGAAGAGTCCATCCTGGTCTTCCATAAGAGGCGATCATGGTGGGACTCGGCACCAGCGTAAGGAACCTGCTAGGCGATCAGGACGATCCGACGGCCGACGATGTGTTTGAGGAATTGAAGAACAGGATAATCGTACTGAACGCCCGAGTTTGGGAAAATCGTATCGACTGGCAATTGGTCGAGCGATGGCTGGCTAACTTTGATGGTTCCAGTGGGCTCGCTCCCGATATCGAGAAGCTCCATGCGCTGTTCCTCCTTTCCCAGTTCTTATATTTCGGGAGCATCGAAATACGTGTGCTTCTCCGCGCGTTATACAGAGACTTAGTTTTAGTACCTGCGATACAGGAGGTCCGGAGCATAAATGGCGGAACGCGCGACGAGTCGCTGATCGGAAGAGGACTGCAAACGATATTCTCGAAAACGCGGTTCCTCGGGGTTGGAACACCTTCCGAGAGCGGTGTGCACCTCCTCTACTATTTTCGTCAGGAAAACCGGCTGAAGAAGTCTCAATTCTTAGACACAGCTCAGATTTTAGAACGCGATGAAGGAAGTTCTCTTGGACGCAGAATACGTTATGCGGACGTGAAACGGTATATATTTGTCGATGATGTCTGTGGATCCGGCGAAACCGCGTACAACTACTCGAAAGATCATCTGGAAGATATCCGCAGGCTTGATCCCGAAGCCCAATTTTTCTATTATTCGATGTTTGCTAAGAAGGACGGACTTGAGTTAATCCGAAAACACACTGCTTTTAGGAATAACGTCGCTGCCGTTTTTGAGTTCGACGAAAGCTACAAATGCCTGTCCCCAAGCTCTCGCTATCTACGGGTCGTTCCGCCGCCGATTGATCCCGATACTGTGCGGCATATATCGATATTCTATGGAGCGCGCCTGCTCCCTACTGATCCAACCGGCTTCGACGATGGGCAGATGCTGATTGGATTCCATCACAACACTCCTGATAACACACTGCCGATTATGTGGATGGACCCAGAAAACGATTCACCAGTTCCTTGGTGCGCGATTTTCCGGCGTTACCCGAAAGCCTAGGTGTACCATGCTTGTTGAACGCCGAGAGCAGAACCCCTTCGACATGGTGAAGGCATCGGACTTTACCGATGAAGAGATCTTGGAGCATTGGGTGGACATTTCAGGCGATCACGGACTTGAGCACCTAATCAAGCCACGCTTGGTCATGCCGATGTTGCTCCTCGGCGGAAAAGGAAGCGGCAAAACCCATCTGATGCGGTACTTTTCTGCCCCGGTTCAGGCCGCACGATACGGAGGAGACCTGCTACCAGCAGTACGAAAGGAAGGTTATCTTGGCGTTTATGTACGTGCTGAAGGGCTGAACACGCCTAAATTCGCCGGCAAGGGCCAGACCGATGAAAGCTGGTCAGCAGTATTTAACATGTACTTTGAGCTATGGCTCGCAACCAGCTTACTTCAAAGTGTTTCGGCCGCTCTCCACGGTCAAACGACGGTGGAGCAAGACAGAATCTTCAGCGCGGGCGCAGCTTGCCTTTTTAATGAGGACGTCAGCTCGCATTTTGACTCGCTTAGCACCCTGCTTGATTACTTCCATGCACAACGTCGATCCATAGATTATATCGTTGATAATGCCGCGCTGACTCGCGATATTACAGGTATACGCATCGGGTTTTCTCCTGGCCGCCTTGTTTATGGTTTGCCAGAGGTCATTGGCCGAGTCTATCCGGCACTTGCATCGGTCCTTTTCGTATATCTAGTAGATGAAGTTGAAAATCTCACCGCCGATCAACAGAAATTTTTGAATTCGCTAGTCCGATATCGGACTGGCAATGCCTCTCTGAAGATTGGAGCACGCCTTTACGGAATCCGAACCTACGACACTCTCGGTGTGGGTGAGCCGATCAAGCGAGATGCGGAGTACGAGCGGGTCGAGCTTGATAGTTTTCTTAGAGACAATCAGGCCGTCTACGCCGACTTTTGCAAGAAGCTCATCCTTAGAAGACTTGATTACCACAATATGCATAGTTCTAAATTAACAGAGCTAAACATTTCGGATTCGTTTTCTGAGATGGAAACGAAAGATTACTCACGGGAAATCACGATGCAGCTCGTGAGTCCGGGGGATCGGGAGGGCCGAGAAAGACCATACTTTCTTCGGCTCCGAAGGCTGCTCAAGGGGGGACGGTTTGAGGCTGCGCTAGGCGATCAGCTTTGTGAGTTGCTGCGTGTACAAAGCCATCCGCTCCTAGAAAAGGTAGCCCTGTTACATCTCTACCGAAACTGGACAAACGAGTCGGACAAGCTGATCAAATTGGCTAAAGAGGCCGGTTTGATGGCGCGAAGCCTTGCTGCTGGTGACGGCGCTGATGCGTCCGACCTAAAGACAGCGTTAAGTTACTTTCGATCTGACCTTATGGCTCAGCTATTCAGGGAGTGCCGAAAGCCGTGTCCTTATACTGGCCTGCCGACGCTCATTCATTTGTCGCAGGGGATCCCTCGGAATCTGCTAAGCATCTTGAAGCAAATCTATCGTCGGTCGCTGTTCAACGGGGAGCGACCATTCAGCGGCGGCCGTATTACGGTGGAGTCTCAGTCGCTGGGTGTCAAGGACAGCGCGGCGTGGTTCTGGGAAGATGCGCAGCCCGATAGCCAGGGGCATCAAGTACGCGAAGCTGTCGAGATTCTCGCGACCTTTTTCCGGACCATGCGATACAGCGAACGGCCTTCGGAGTGTGACTGCGCTACGTTCAGTATTCGCTTGGGCGACCTTTCTGCGGAAAGCCGCCGCATTCTTACTACTGCCGAAAATTGGTCCTACTTAATTCGGATCCGAGATGGTGCCAGCGACAAAAACGACGACTCTGTGAAGGCAAAGTATCAGCTTGGGCCGATGCTCGCTCCGAGGTGGGGAGTTTCGGAGCACCGCAGAGGTACAGTTGAGGTCGGTGGGGAATTTGGAAATGCCATCTTTGATCCCTCGGAGCGAGAATCTCTGCAACGTTTGTTTCGCGGACGTGTCGATAATCTATCGGGCGAGAAGTTTATCAAGGCTCGCTTCTCGGGACAGGAGCAGCTTCTCTAATGAGAGACGGAGAGCTTGGGTATCTTTTGGACGCGAAGTCGCCGCTGGTCGGGGGACGAGGCCCTTCGGGCCCGTGGGACATTTTTGTTTCCGCGTTTAATGATACGGAGAGAGTACAAAGAACGTTTGATAAGGCCGACGCGCGTAGAAAATTCTGGTGGCTTCTCCCGGAGTATCGCTACACCGCGAGCGACGCTGTACCTTCAGGTGCTTTCACGGCATTAGGCTCGAGCGAAGCCGAGCTTGTTGATGCCGGCCTAATTACAAGTGGAGTTGTGCCTGGATGTGGGCGCGTTTGCATCGATATCACCGGTTTCCTTCCGCAGCACATATTGTATTTACTTCGGCGACTTCCGTTGATCGGTGCTCATGAATTCGATATGGTCTACACTGAGCCGGAGAGCTACTCTGAGCGGGCTAACACAGCGTTCTCTCTTGGGGACGTCGATGTTGTTCGGCAGGTTGCGGGATTTGGAGGGCTTCATTCGCCGGATATGGCAAACGACGTACTTGTGGTTGGCGTTGGATATGATCACAATCTGATCGGCCGCGTAGTGTTGGACAAGGAAAGTGCACGATTGATCCAGCTGCAGTGCTTTCCCTCTCTTAGTGCCGACATGTACAATGAGAGTTTGCTCCGCCTGGATCGCTTGTCGATATCTTCTCATGGTAGAGTTGATGAGCAATTGTTTTTTGCAGCCGCGAATGATCCGTTCGTAACCGCAGCCGTGCTTTCAGGAGCAGTCAAGGCAGTGAGAAGGGCACAGCCGCTTACAAATCTTTATCTAAGTCCATTGGCCACAAAACCTCAGGTTCTAGGCTTTGGCCTGTATTACCTCAAAGAATGCATGGGTACCGCGACGAGCATCATATATCCATTCTCCGCTCTGCATTCCAGGGGAAGCAGTACTGGAACGGGGAGGACTTGGGTTTATCCAATTACGATACCATGATGCGCACCAGGATAGAATTTATGTAACGTGAGGGCATACTCCGCGTGACGTCACGCGGCTGGGCTGGCGAGCGTCACATCAGAGTGGCGGAACTATTCAGCGTTACGCTACTCACCTCGGACCTACACCTTGGAGTGACACTCGGCCTTCAAGGTGCTGGTACACGAGCGGCCGTTTCGCGCCGGCATCGCTGGCCTCAGGCACTGACCCGCAGGTCGATAGATTGGTGCTCGGCGACGGTCGCCAGTTGCACGTTCGCGGTGAGGTACTCCTCGACACGCTTGCCCGTCAGTGGGTCGGCAGCCCACCCGTCGCCGACGAAGTGTTGGTTCAGGCCGAGGGCATGCCAGAGGAAGAGGCGGGCGTTGATGGCCGTGTCTGCGCAGGTGGCGTAGCGCGTCACCCCCACGTGCTCGGGATGGTCCACATCGTCCTTGACTGCACCCGCAACGAGGGCCGGATCAATGCTAAGGGCGAGGGCCGGGTCCCGCACGACGGCTCGCCAGCGCGAGAGCTTGCTCGCGATTTCAGGGTAGTGGGCATCGATCATCGCGAACACGCCGGCCCAGTCCGCCCGCGTGCAGGTTGCCTGCGGCAGCACCACGAGTCGCCAGCGCATGCCCTCCGCCAGCTTCTCGCGGAGCCACGCCCGATCCTTGCCGATGCCGAGCACGATCTGTGCGCCCGAACGCCCGAGCATGCTGTGCAGCCCGCCCGGTCCCGTCACCCATGCTAAACGCCGCCCATTGGCGAAGGCGAGCATCGCGAAATCCGCCTCACTTCGCCCGCGCACGACCCGCCCACACACGCCCGCGAGCGCAGCCGGTACGGTGTGCCGCCCTTCGAACATCGCCACGTAGATTGCCGGGTCGATGACGGTGTCTGGGCTGGGCGCTGCCTTTTTGATTGGATTGGACATCAATGCGTACCCAAATTCCTCGTGCACGGGACGGCGGCGCGATGCACTCCGTGTAGAGCAGCCCCCGATCTCGGCCGGGAGCGCCTCAACGGTAGTGCGGGTCGCCGCGAACGACCGAGGATGCCTCGGGCAAGCCGAAGGCAGTCCGCAGTTGCCGCACGATGTCGGGATGCTGCAAGCGTCGATCCGCGTAGATGATGAACTGACGGCTCGGCCGCTCATGAACCACCCGGCCGCGCGGCCAGTGATCGTACTCGCTGAAAGCGAGCTGATCAGGGAAGCCCTCGGTGCGCAGCCGCTTCGGCCCTAGGCCCTGCCAAATTTCCCACCGCTCGTAGTGGCCGCCGGGGTGAGTCAGGCAGTCGCCGTAAGGCTCGGCGTGAGCCAACGGCGTTCGCTCCACGAGCAGGCGATCACCTATGCGCCAGAAGATGCCGACCGAGGGTTCCGCCGGCACGGTGACGGAGGATGGAGCCAAGGTGAGGTTCATAGGTCTCTCATCCCATGATAAAGCTTGGCTGTGTCAACTCCTTTCGTTCATGCTGGCTCATCGCCCGCTGCTTTCGAGGCATCTCGAACCTTTCGCGCTTGCGTGCATCGCGGCACGCGCGAGATCGGCGGAACGTGCGTTGAGTTGGCCTTCGCCGGGGAGCGGTTGCTCCTCGATCTGGGCCTGCCGCTGAACGTCGATCCCGCCGACGATCCCACGCTGCTTCTGCCCCCAGTGGCGGGCTTGCACGAACCCGATGCGGAACTACGAGCTATCGTCGTCTCGCATGGCCACGCCGACCACTGGGGCCTACTTCCCCACGCGATTGCATCCGTGCCGGTCGTCGCGGGCGCTGCGACGACGCGCATCCTACGTGCCGCCGCCCCCTTCGTGCCTCGCGCCTTGCCGATAGCGTTTCAAGCGGCGGGCGATCCCGTGTTGGAGCATGGCGTTCCGCTGACGCTCGGGCCGTTCCGCGTAACACCCACGCTCGTCGATCATTCAGCCTACGATGCCTACGCTCTGCTCGTGGAGGCCGGCGGTCGGCGGTTATTCTATTCCGGCGACCTGCGGGCACACGGCCGCAAAGGAGCGCTGTTCGAGCGCCTGCTGCGCACGCCGCCGAGCGCGGTGGACACGATGCTGATGGAGGGATCGAGCCTCGGCCGTCTCGCTCCCAACCAGCGCTTCCCGACCGAAGCCGAGATCGAGGCGGAGTTCGCCGAGAGACTGCGAGTGCCGGGCCTCGTGATGGTTTGCGCGTCGGCCCAAAACATTGACCGGGTCGTCTCGCTCTATCGCGCGTGCAAAAAGACTGGCCGAACACTCGTGCTTGACCTCTACGCCCTCGAAGTGCTGCGTGCGACGGAGAACCCGAGCATTCCCGTGGCCGGATGGCCCAACCTCGCCGTCTTCGTCCCGCAGTATCAGCGTCGGCATGTCGCGCGCACGACGCGCTTCGACTTGCTCGCCCACTACAAGCCGAATCGCATTTACTCGGAGGGGTTGGCCGCGCTCGCGCCGCGCGCCGTCATGCTGTTCCGACCGGCGATGTTGCCCGATCTTGACGCGCTCGGGGCCGAACTTTGGTCGGGCGCGCAGGCGATCTGGTCGCAGTGGGACGGTTACCTTAGGGACGCGGCGGGCTCGGGCGCGAGGCTGCGCGCAGCTCTGGCAGAACGCGGCGTCGATATGGAGGTCATCCATACCTCGGGGCACGCCAGTATCGTGGACCTGCGGCGGCTAGTCGAGGCGGTGAACCCGCGCGCGCTCGTACCCGTGCACACCTTCGCAGGTGACCGCTTTGCGGAGCACTTCGGATCGAACGTCGTGCGGCGCGCCGATGGTGAGTGGTGGGATGTCTGAGGACAGAATGTAATCAGCGGCTATGTCAACATCCGACTGCGCTCCTCGCAGGCATTTTGGAAGTCTGCTTCATGCGTGGCTACCGGATTGACCACGCAATGCCATGTCGTTTGCTCGGATCTGCACGTCCGCAGCTAAGAGATTTTGGCAGGGAGATATGTGCGATGGCAGGTTCGTCGGCCGACCTCGAAGGTCTCCTCGTCAACGTCAACGATCCAAACGATCCAACACCACGTCAGTTGATTGCCGTCTTTCAAGACATCGTCGGGCGTCTGAACGCCCAGGAACTCTCCTACGCCGTGCTCGGCCGCATCGCACTCAGTTACTACGCCGTGCCACAGTATGTCAGCGACATTGAGATCGTGGCGGCGCTGGACGAAACCGAGTCAGGACATGCAGCGCCGCTGGTGCAAGAGACGCGTGCCGGTTTCGCTACGTACATGGATCGGCGCACACGCACCAACGCGATTGGTCTATCGCTGCGAGCTTGTTCTGGTCCTATCGAGAAGAGCTTCTTGGCGGAATCGACGACTTGCACGTGGCTCGGGATCGCGGCCCAACTGGCCAGCCCCGAACACCTGCTTTGGCTTTGGTGCCTCTCCAGTGTGCCCGACCATCATGTCGATGCAGCCGCGCTAATCAGAGGCAGCGCGGTGGACCTGCAGCGCGTCCAAAGTCTCCTGCGTGAGGCCGACGACGCGGAGGAGGCAGCCCAGGACCGACTGCGCACGGCAATCGGCGAGGCCGTACTCGTTTCCGAGTTCTCCTTCAGCCGCTTTATGGAGGAACGTCGCGCGCGTCTGAAGCCGAACTGGGTTCCAGTCCACCAACTTCTTAAAAAATCCAAGAAGGAGGAATGAGCTGTGGTCAATCCTCGCATCTCTTCCTACGCCAACAGCATGAGCAAAGTGGGGCGACAGCTAGGATTGAGACCGAGCGGTCGCACCATGTAATCATCGGCGTTATTATTGCCACTCCAGATACGCTGCTTGATACAGCTTGACGAAGGGTGTGGATGTGAGACTGAAGGCCCGCATCGAGGCATCGAGTACAGTTCCGTTGCCATCCAACTTATGCATCGGAATGATTCCGCCAATTGAGTTAACTAGCGGGCCTTCAGTCGATTACCTTACTTACCGAGATGCCAATGCGAGCAGACGCACGATTTCGGCGTGCTCCGGGGGCGACAAGCGTTGCAGAGCATCGCGCAAACTCTGGCAGAGTGCGTCCAGCAAAGGATGCGGCCCTTCCGCATACGATTCCGTTTCGCCGCCGTGACGCGCGCGTCGGTGTTCGAAGAAGAGGCAGAGCCACAACTCGAGCGGCGTTCCGACCCATCGGCCCTTGGCCTCGGCGTGGGCGAGCTTGGGGTTGGCGAAGTTGCCCAACTCCGTAATGCCAAGCGTTTGGGCGACTTCGTCACCATTAATCAAGTGGCCGAACTCGACCGACTCGTTCCATGTGAACGGGTTCGGGATCGCCTCGAACTGACCCGCTCGGACGCGCTCAATCCAACCCTCGCCGGCCGCGACCGGGCGCTCGGCGCGGAAGGCGGAGTTCGCTTGCCAGAGCCCGAAGCCGAGGTGGAACAGGTCGATCCTCCGCCTCCCGGTTGCTTGAGACACCCCGTTAGCGGACGGTCGCCGCGAC
>CAXDNE010000217.1:0-12833 GCA_963990595.1 uncultured Methylobacterium sp. | reverse complement strand
CACTATCCTCTTCGTCGGCAGCGTCAGATGTGTATAAGAGACAGGCTGCAGGGCACGCCGACGCTGGCGGCGATCGGCCCGATCCGCAAGCTGCCCACCCTCGACCGGATCGCGGGCGCGCTCCGGTCGGCCTGAGGGGCTGTTCGTCGCTCAGCGATAGGGATCCAACCCACCGCCCTCATCGCGAGGGGCCGGAGCGGAGGCCGCGAAGGCGGCTGTCACCCGGCCGCGCGCTCCCTGGAGGGCTCCTTCGAGCCCCGCTGGCGCGGGCACCTCAGGGTGAGGGCGCGCGTGGGACGGACCGGATCGGGCGGGTTCCGAGACGGTCTGAATCCTGCCGCGGAACCACCCCCTGCCCCGCCCAACTTGATTTGGCCGCAAAAGGGCGCGATCCGCGAGCGGTGGACCAACCTCGGGGCGCGCTTGCTCCAGGTCGGGGCCGCCCTTATCGATCGAGGCCGCCCGGGCGGCTGACGCCGAAGCTCGCACGGCCGGAAGTCAAGAGACCCTTGCGCATCCTCGCCCTCCTCCTGTCCCTGGTCGGCGGTCTCGTCGGTGCCCTCGCGCTGGAGGGGCCCGCGCGCGCCGTGGAGGCGGTGCGCGTCACCCTCGACGCGCCGGTGATCGACCTGACCACCGCCATCGAGCGCTACCGCTCGGACGGCGACCTGATCCAGATCTCCACGGCGCCCGGCAAGGACGGCATCGTCCGCCGCATCGTCGTGAAGGCGCGCGACGCCGGGGCCCGGCCCGACTGGATCGTGTTCGCGCTCACCAACGACACCGACGAGCAGATCGACCGCATCCTGGTCGCCCCGCATTTCCGGCTGGTGGATTCCGGGGTGATCTGGCCCGATCTCGGCGGCTCGCGCATCGCCGCCATCACGGCGAGCCAGGGCATCCGCCCGGAGCGGGACGAGAACCCGGAAGCCGACCAGTTCACCATCACGCTGGATCCCGGCGCCACCGTCACCTACGTGGCCGAGCTGCGCGGCTCCAACGTCCCCCAGCTCCGCCTCTGGGACCAGGACGCCTACCGCCGCAAGACCGCCGGCCTGACCCTCTACAAGGGCATCATCATCGGCATCAGCGGCCTGCTGGCGCTGTTCCTGACCATCGTGTTCGTGGTCAAGGGCGCGATCATCTTCCCGGCCGCGGCGGCGCTGGCCTGGTCGGTGCTGGCCTATGCCTGCATCGATTTCGGCTTCCTGCAGCGGGTCTTCCCGGTCACCGAACTCGCCGAGCGGGTCTACCGGGCCTCCGCCGAGGCGGTGCTCGGGGCGACGCTGCTGGTCTTCCTGTTCGCCTATCTCAACCTCGCCCGCTGGCACGTGCGCTACAGCCACGTGGCGTTCTTCTGGCTCGCCTTCCTGGCGGGGCTCGTGGGGCTCGCGGTGTTCGACCCGCCGGTGGCGGCGGGCGTGGCGCGGATCTCCATCGCCGCGGTGGCCGGCATCGGCCTGCTGCTGATCGTCTACCTCGCCGCCCATAACGGCTACGACCGCGCCATCCTGCTGGTGCCGACCTGGCTGCTGCTGGTGGTCTGGGTCACGGCGGCGGGTTTCGCGGTCACCGGCCAGATCGGCAGCGACCTCGTGCAGCCGGCCCTGATCGGCGGCCTCGTGCTGATCGTGATGCTGATCGGCTTCACGGTGCTCCAGCACGCCTTCGCGGGGGGCGGCCTCAGCCACGCCCTCGTGTCCGACACGGAGCGGCGCGCGCTGGCCCTGACCGGGGCGGGCGACGTGGTGTTCGACTGGGACGTGCCCGCCGACCGGGTCTTCGTCGGCCCGGAGATCGAGGGCCAGCTCGGCCTCGCCCGCGGCACCCTGGAGGGGCCGGCCACCAACTGGCTCGGCGCGCTCCACCCCTTCGACGTGGAGCGCTACTCGGCGGCCCTCGACACGGTGATCGAGGAGCGGCGCGGCCGCATCGTCCACGATTTCCGCCTGCGCTCGGAGGCCGGCACGTTCTTCTGGTACCGGCTGAAGGCGCGGCCGGTGATCGGCGCCGACGGCGAGGTGATCCGGGTGGTCGGCACCATCGCGGACGTCACCGAGATCAAGACCGCCGAGGAGCGCCTGCTCCACGACGCCGTGCACGACAGCCTGACCGGCCTGCCCAATCGCGAATTGTTCGGCGACCGCCTCGACGCGGCCCTCGCCTTCGCCGGCCAGGACCAGCGCCTCAAGCCCACCGTGATCGTCCTCGACGTCGACCGGTTCAAGGGGATCAACGACGCGATCGGCCTGTCGGCGGGCGATTCGATCCTGCTCACCCTGTCGCGCCGGCTCGGCCGCCTCTTGCGCCCGCAGGACACCCTCGCCCGGGTCGCCGGCGACGAGTTCGCGGTGATCCTGCTCTCCGAGCGCGACCCCGACCGGATCCTGGCCTTCGCCGAGATGATCCGCCGGGCGATCGCCACGCCGATCACCTACGCGGACCGGGAGATCTTCCTCACCGTGTCGATCGGGCTCGCGCTCTACGAGGCTGGGGCGAACCTCAAGCGCGACGAGGTGTTCAAGAGCGCCGAGATCGCCATGATCCAGGCCAAGCGCAACGGCGGCGACCGGATCGAGGTGTTCCGCGCCCATATGCGCACCGACCGCACCGACCGGCTGATGCTGGAGAGCGACCTGCGCAAGGCGATCGAGCGCAACGAGATGCGGGTGCTGTTCCTGCCGGTGGTGCGGCTTGAGGACCGCACCGTGGCGGGGTTCGAGACCGTGCTGCGCTGGGACCACCCGAAGCTCGGGCGCATCCCCGCCTCGACCTTCCTGCCGCTCGCCGAGGAGAGCGGCTTCGTGGTCAATCTCGGCATCTTCGCCCTGGAGCGCACCGCCCTGGAGCTCGCGGCGTGGCAGCGCTCCCTGGAGGTCGAGCCGCCGATCTTCGCGGCCTGCAACCTGTCCTCGCGCCAGCTCCTGCGCCACGACCTCCTGCACGACGTGAAGACCGTGCTGGCCCGCTCCGGGGTGCTGCCGGGCTCGCTCAAGCTGGAATTCAGCGAGAGCCTCGTCATGGAGAACCCGGAATACGCCGCCCAGATGCTGGCGCGGATCCACGATCTCGGGGCGGGCCTGTGCCTGTCGGATTTCGGCACCGGCTACTCCGCCCTCTCCTACCTCCAGCGCTTCCCGTTCGACACGATCAAGGTCGACGCGACCTTCGTGCGCCAGATCGGCACCGGGCAGACCGCGATCCTGCGCTCGATCGTGCGCATGGCGAGCGAGCTGAACCTCGCCATCGTGGCGGAGGGCTGCGAATCCGAGGCCGACGCCCAGGCGCTCGCCGGGCTCGGCTGCGAATACGCGCTCGGCCCCGCCTTCGGCGACCCGATGACCATGCTGCAGGCCCGCCAGATCGTCGGCGCGGCGCCGGAAGCTGCCTGAGGTTAAATCCGGGCGGCCCGAACCGGTCTACTGCCGAGGCGTGTGGTTTTCTCGGCAGGGGATGCGATGACGCCCGAACAGGTCAGGCTCGTGCAGGACAGTTTCGCGAAGGTGCGGCCCATCGCCGGGACGGCGGCCGACCTGTTCTACGCGCGCCTGTTCGAGATCGCCCCGCAGGTGCGCTCCCTCTTCCCCGACGACATGGCCGAGCAGAAGAAGAAGCTGATGGCCATGCTGGGGCTGGCGGTGGCCAACCTCGATCACCCGGAGACCGTGAACCCGGCGCTCCGGGATCTCGGGCGCAAGCACGTGGCCTACGGCACCCGTGACGCCCATTACGGGCCGGTGGGGGCCGCCCTGATCTGGACCCTGGAGCAGGGCCTGGGCCCGGATTTCACCCCGGAGGTCCGGGAGGCCTGGACCGCGACCTACGCGCTCGTCGCCGGCTCGATGAAGCGGGCGGCCGCGGAAGTCGCCTGACGCGGCGATCGGTTTAAGCCCCCCTTAACCATGTCGGATCAAGATCCTGTTGACGGATGGGCGCTCGGCGCCCGCGCAGGGGACGGGTCGGATGGCCGAGGCGGCACGGCGTTATCAGCAGGCAGGCGGCGCCGACCTCGTGCGGCGCCTGATGGCCCGCCCGGTGCGGCTGGAGCAGCAGGCCCGGACCCGGATGCCGCTGCCCGGCCGCGCGCCGGGCCTCGCCGACGGTCACGCGGACGGCCCGGCCGAGGCCCTGTCGGCCGATGCGGAGGAGGCCGACGAGATCGTCCGGCTCGAGACCGAGCTGCAGGTGATGAAGGCCGTGCTCCGCGCCCAGCGGCAGGAGGTCGAGTCCCTGCGGGCGCAGCGCCAGCTCCTCACGGAGTCCGCCCCGAGCGACGATGTCCGCGCGACCCGGGAGCGCTGGGCGGCCCTCGTCGACACGCTCCTGATCCGCGCCCGCTGATTCGTCTGCAGAGCATGCGGGGGAGAGCCATGGGGGCGCGCTGCTCGCTCGTCGTCAACGGCCGGTCGGTCCGCGTCTCGACCGGCGACACGCCGCTGGAGGCGGCCCTCGCCGAGGGCATGATCACGCCGGTCCCGTCGCAGCAGGGCACGCTGCTCGCCGGCCAGGGGGCTGCCGCGCCCTCCGGCCGCCGCAACCCGGCCCGACGGGCCCGCGCCGAGGCCCTGCGGCCCGCGCTCCCGGGGGCCCCGATCCAGGGCCAGGAGGAGGCGGCCCCGCCTGCCGTCGCCGTCCGCAAGGGCACCGTCACGGAGATCCGCCGGCTCAGCCCCGGCATCGTCGAGATCGTGGCCACCCTGACCCGGCGCCCGGCCGGCGAACCCGGCCACCAGGCCCTCGTGACCTTCGCGGGCCTGCCCGCCATGACCCTGTCGCCGACCGTGCGGGTCGACGGCGCGGCCGAGATCAACGAGGCGGTGTTCCACATCGCCCGCGACCCCGAGGGCGACCGGGTCGACGCCATCCGGCTCGACCAGCCCGTGCGGCTGAAGGGGCCCGTCGGCCGGGGCCAGTACCGCCCCGGGGGCGGACGCCTCGTGCTGGTGGCGGCCGGCGCCGGCTTCGGGCCGATCTGGGCGATCGCCCGGGCGGCCCGCTACAGCGAGCCCGCCCGCGAGATGGCGCTCGCGGTGGGCGCCCGCGACGCCCTCGACCTCTACATGCGCGAGAGCCTGGACTGGCTGCGCCGCACCGGCGTCGCCCGGATCGTGCTCTGCGCCGATCGCGGGCGCCAGCGCCCCCCGGACGTGCGCGCCGGCCCGCTCACCGCCCACCTGCCGAGCCTGCGCGCCACCGACGTCGTCCACGTCGCGGGGGACGTCTCGACGGTCGGCGCCGTGCAGGTGCTGGCCGCCTCGGTGGGGGCCCGCTGCTACCCGATCGTGCTCGACTGAGCGCGCCGCCGCGCGCCGCCTCGACGCGGCGGGGATCTGCTGATACCCGCGCCGGATACGCCCGCCCCGACCGTGACCCCGAGCGGATCCCGCATCCCGATGTTGCGCGTGCTTTGTCTCGGCTACAGCGTCACGGAGCTGCCGGGCTATGTCGAGCGGGCCAACGCCCTGGCCGCGGCCGAGGGGCGGCCGGTCACCGTCCTGCGCAGCGGCTGGGGCGGCCACTCGCTGCCCTCCATCGCCGGCCTGATCGACGAGATCCTGGACGCGATCCCCTGCGACTACGTCCTCCTGGAACTGTTCACCGGCAATGTCCGCTACTTCGACGGCGCGACGATGCGGGCCTATCTCGACGACATCCTCGCGGCGACCGCCCGGCGGGACCTGCCCGTCGCCTTCCTCAACCTGCACCAGGGCGGCGTTGACTACGCGGCCGAGCCCGTCGCCGGCCTGCTCGCGGAGTACCGGGCGCTCTACGGCATCCCCCACCTCGACATCGCCGCCCCGGTGGCGGCGGCGGGGGCGGGCGACATCACCTATCTGCTGAAGGACGCGACCCACGTGACGCCCGCGGGCGCCGACCTCTACGGCACCCTGGTCTACAGCTTCCTGCGCGCGCCGCCGCCGGGCCGCGCCTATCTCGACCGGTTCCGGGGTCTGCCGGGCCGGTTCGACGCCCTGCCCCTGCGCACCCTTCCCGGGCTGACCTGCGGGTTCACCCTGCACCGCAACGGCATCCCGCTGCACTTCCTGGAGATTCCCGAGGGTGGGAGCGCCGAGATCCCGCTCGGGCGCCCGCGGGACGTGGTCGGCCTGCTCGTGACCTACGGCCCGCAGGCGGGGACGCTGACGGTCGCGGACCCGGCGACCGGGCGGACGCGCGGGATCGTCGCCTACGACGAATTCTCCTACTACACGCGCTCGGTCTTCCGCAGCCTCGCCCTGCCGGCGGCCCGATCCCTGCGGCTCACGCAGTCGGGGGACCTGCCGGACATCGCCCTGCGCAAGGGCGCGCCGGATCGCGGCCCGCGGCTCGGGCGCGTGTCGCACGTCGTCTGGCGGCGCAAGCTCGGGCTCGGCGCCCGCGCCGCGCTCCTGCGGCACCGGTTCCGGCGCAACCTGCGCCGCCTCGTCCTGCGGCTCAGGGGCGTGCGGGGCGCGTGAGCCCCCGGCGGCCGGCCACGGATCGCCCGGATCCGTGGCCCGACCCGGTGCTTTAGCCCAGCCGGACCCGCCAGATCTCCTCGGCGTATTCGCGCATCGCCCGGTCGGAGGAGAACCACGCCATGCGGGCGGTGTTGCGGATCGCCTTGGCCCACCAGCCGCGGGGATCGCGCCACGCGGCGTCGATGGAACGCTGCGCCCGCCAGTAATCGTCGAAATCGGCGGTCAGCAGGTACTGGTCGCGCTGGCGCAGGTCGTCGGTGAGCGGCCGGAACCGGCCCGGCTCCTCCGGCGAGAAGCGCCCGGAGGCGATCATGTCCAGCGCCGCCGCGAGACGCGGCGAGGCCTGGATCGCCCGGGCGGCGTAGTCCGGCTCGGCCTGCCGGGCCTGCACGCCCGCGGCGTCGAGGCCGAAGATGAAGATGTTGTCCGCCCCGACATGGTCGCGGATCTCGATATTGGCGCCGTCCAGCGTCCCCACCGTGAGCGCGCCGTTGAGGGCGAACTTCATGTTGCCCGTCCCCGACGCCTCCATGCCGGCGGTGGAGATCTGCTCCGACAGGTCGGCGGCCGGGATGATCGCCTCGGCGAGGCTCACCGAGTAGTTCGGCAGGAACACCACCTTCAGCCGGCCCGCGACCTCGGGATCGTCGTTCACCGCCTTGGCGACGTCGCAGGCGAGCTTGATGATCAGCTTGGCCCGGACGTAGCTCGGGGCCGCCTTGCCGGCGAAGATCTTCACCCGGGGCGTCCAGTCCCGGTGCGGCTCGGCCTTGATCGCCTGGTAGAGCGCCACGGTCTCGATGACGTTGAGGAGCTGGCGCTTGTACTCGTGGATGCGCTTGACCTGGACGTCGAACAGCGCGTCCGGATCGATGTCGATGCCGGTGCGCTCGGCGACCAGCGCCGCCAGCGCCTCCTTGCGCTGCCGGCGCGTCGCGGCGTAGCGCGCCACGAAGGCCGGATCCTCGGCGTGGGCCTCGAGGCCCCGGAGCAGTTCGGGATCGTCCAGCACCCCGGCCCCCACCGTCTCGACGGCGAGCCGGGTGAGGCCCGGATTGGCGTTGTGGAACCAGCGGCGGAAGGTGATGCCGTTGGTCTTGTTGACGATCTTGTCGGGATCCAGCGCGTGCAGGTCGGAGAAGACCGTGGAGCGCATCAGGTCGGTGTGCAGGGCCGAGACGCCGTTGACCCGCCGGGCGCCGTGGAATGCGAGGTGCCCCATGCGCACCCGCCGGCCGTGGGACTCGTCGATCAGCGAGATCGACGCGAGGTAGGCCGCATCCTGCCGGCCGTGCTTGGCCTGCTCCTCCAGGTGCATCCAGTTGATCAGGTAGATGATCTGCATGTGGCGCGGCAGCAGCCGCTCCATCAGCTCCACCGGCCAGGTCTCCAGCGCCTCGGGCAGGAGCGTGTGGTTGGTGTAGTTCAGCGTGTTGGTGGTGACGTGCCACGCATCCTCCCAGGAGAGGCCGTGCTCGTCGAGCAGCAGGCGCACCAGTTCCGGCACCGCGATGGCCGGATGGGTGTCGTTGAGCTGGATTGCCGCGTGGTCCGGCAGCGAGCGCACGTCGCCGCGCTCGGCCACGTGCCGGGCCACGAGGTCCTGGATCGAGGCCGCGGTGAAGAAGTATTCCTGGCGCAGGCGCAGCTCCTGGCCCTCGGCCGAGGAATCGCTCGGATAGAGCACCCGGGAGATCGCCTCGGCGCGCATGCGCGCGGCGGCCGCGCCGACATGGTCGCCGCCGTTGAAGCGGGCGAGGTCGATGGGCTCGCCGGCCTCGGCCTTCCAGAGGCGCAGCCCGTTGACGTGGCGCCCGCGCCAGCCGACCACCGGCACGTCGTAGGCCACCGCCCGCACGGTCTCGGCCGGCTGCCAGTGGCGCCGGATCACCCCCTCCTCCGGCGACGACAGGGTGACGGTGCCGCCGAAGCCGATCGCGTAGGTCGCCTCGGGCCGGGCGAACTCCCAGGGATTGCCCTCGGCGAGCCAGGTCTCGGGCGCCTCGCGCTGCCACCCGTCCTCCAGCGACTGCCGGAACAGGCCGTGGTCGTAGCGGATGCCGTAGCCCATGGCGGGGATGCCGATGCTGGCCATGCTCTCCATGAAGCAGGCGGCGAGCCGCCCGAGGCCGCCATTGCCGAGGGCCGCGTCGGGCTCGGCATCCTGCACCGCGTCGAGATCCACCCCGAGTTCCCGGAGGGCGGCCCGGGCGGTCTCGGTGAGGCCGAGATTGTTCAGGGCGTCCGACATCAGCCGGCCGATCAGGAATTCCAGCGACAGGTAGTAGACGCGCTTGTTCGGCACGCTGCGCTCGGAGGCCAGGGCGGCGGCCACGATCCGGTCGCGCAGGGCCAGCGCGGTCGCCGCGAACCAGTCGCGCGGACGGGCGCTCTCGGGCGTCCGGCCCAGCGCGAAGGTGAGCTTGGCGCGGATCGATTCCCGCAGGTCCACGCCGGCATCGCCGCTCGCGGAGAGCGCGGGGACGGTCCACGGCGCCGGAGCCTCGGAGGCGCGCTCGTCGCGCGAAGCATCCTGGCGCGAGGCATCCTGCGGCGCGGGTCGGATCAGAACATCGTTCAACACGTGCGGGTCCCCCAAAAGTCGGTCCCCGGATTCTTGTGCCGGGGGTTATCGTGGGCGGATTATCTCTCTGTGCGGATTGCCGCCGCATGAACGGCCGGGCGCTCCGTGCCCCGAAGCGTCCGACAGTGCGGTCGGCTTCCGGCGAAGTCGTGGCAGCGCCGCTCCGGCGGAGCGCACGGGCACGGCACGGGACATATGGCGCCCCGACGTGACATTCCAGTCACATGCGCCCGTCTCATGCGCCCGCCTCACGCGCCCGTCACATGCGCCCGTCACATGCATCGGCCCCAGGCGCCCGTCACCGGCGCCGGCTGGGCCCGCGGCCGCCGGGCCGCCTGCGGCACCGGGCCTGCCCGTCGCCGGTCGCCAGCGCGCCGGTCTGCGGCTAACCGTGGGCCGGCAACGCGAGAGGCGCAGCATGACCGAGACCGTCTGGTGGAAGCGCGGGACCGTCTACCAAGTCTACCCCCGCTCCTTTCAGGACACGAACGGCGACGGGGTCGGGGACCTGCCGGGCATCACGGCGCGGCTGGACTACCTCGCCTGGCTCGGGGTCGACGCCGTGTGGATCTCGCCGGTCTACCCCTCGCCCATGGCGGATTTCGGCTACGACGTGGCCGATTACTGCGGGATCGACCCGCTGTTCGGCACGCTCGCGGATTTCGACGCGCTGATCGCCGAGGCCCACCGGCGCAGGCTGAAGGTCATCCTCGACTTCGTGCCCAACCACTCCTCGATCGCCCATCCGTGGTTCGCGGAGAGCCGGTCGTCGCGGTCGAGCCCCAAGCGGGACTGGTACATCTGGCGCGACCCGGCGCCCGGGGGCGGCCCGCCCAACAACTGGCTGTCGAATTTCGGCGGCCCGGCCTGGACGCTGGATCCGGCCACCGGCCAGTACTACTACCACGCCTTCCTGGCCGAGCAGCCCGACCTGAACTGGCGCAACCCCGCCGTGCGGGAGGCCATGCACGACGTCCTGCGCTTCTGGCTGGAGCGCGGGGTCGACGGGTTCCGGGTCGACGTGATCTGGCACCTGATGAAGGATGCGGGATTCCGCGACAACCCGGCCAATCCCGATTACGCGCCGGGCGCCCCCGAGATCGGTCGCTTCACCCAGGTCTACTCCGCTGACCGGCCGGAGGTGTTCGACGTGATCGCCGGGATGCGGTCGGTGCTGCGCCAGTACGGCGAGCGCGTGCTGATCGGCGAGATCTATCTGCCGGTGGAACGGCTGGTGGCCTATTACGGACCGGACCTCACGGGCGCGGACCTGCCCTTCAACTTCCAGCTGATCCAGACCCCCTGGCGGGCCGAGGCGGTGGCCGACCTCGTGGCGAGCTACGAGGCGGCCCTGCCCGAAGGCGGCTGGCCGAACTGGGTGCTGGGCAACCACGACCAGCCGCGCATCGCCGCCCGGGTCGGCGAGGATCAGGCGCGCATCGCCGCGATGCTGCTGCTGACCCTGCGCGGCACCCCGACCCTCTATTACGGCGACGAGCTCGGGCTCGGCCACGTGCCGATCCCGCCCGAGCGCGCCCGGGATCCCTGGGAGCGCAACGAGCCCGGGCACGGCCGCGACCCGGAGCGCACGCCGATGCAGTGGGACGAGACTCCGCAGGCGGGCTTCTCCACGGTCGAGCCCTGGCTGCCGCTGGCGGAGGATTGGGCGACCCGCAACGTCGAGAGCCAGCGCTCGGACCCGGCCTCGATGCTCACGCTGCACCGGCGGCTGCTCGCCCTGCGCCGCGACCACGCCGCGCTCGCCGTCGGGGGCTACCGGGGCCTGCCCCTCGGGATCGCGGAGGTGTTGGCCTACGAGCGCTACGCCGGCGACGCGGTCCTGCGGGTGGTCCTGAATTTCGGGACCACCGGGCAGAGTCTGCCCCTGCCCGAGGGGTGCTGGACGGTGCTGCTCTCCACGCGCGCGGGGCGGGCGGGCGAGACGGCCCGGACCACCCTCGCCCTCGCGGCCGCCGAGGGGGTGATCCTGCGCCAGGACTGAGCGGGGCACAGGATTTTCGCCGCAATGCCACATAGGTAAGTGAAACTTAACCCTGACACTGGCCTATTTTGTGCGTCGCAACGGAACCGTGGCGGCGGAGGAGCATTGGACGTGGTTGAGATCGCGACAGCCCTGCCTGCCGGATCCTCTGCCAGACCGGGGCAATCCGCCCGGCCAGGGTCAATGCCGATGCTCGATGCGCGCCGTGGTGGTTCCTTCGCCGATTGGTCCCCCGGCGAAGGAGACGGCGTCGTTCGCATCACGCATCCGGCCCGGCCGGCCTCGCTGCGCCGCCGCATCCTCTACGCGACGCCCGAGATGGCGGATTTCGTGAAGACCGGCGGGCTCGGCGAGGTCTCGGCGGCCCTGCCCCGGGCCCTGGTGCCGCATTACGACATCCGCGTCCTGATCCCCGGCTATCGCCAGGTCCTCGCCGCCTTCCCGGAGATCCCGGTGGTCGCACGCCTCGACGGCGTCGCGGGGGTGCCGCCCTGCGACCTCGGCCTCGTGGAGGCGGCCGACGGTCTGCGGATCTACGTCCTGCTGAGCCCCGACCTGTACGAGCGCGACGGCACGCCCTACGGCGACCAGCACGGCGATTTCGGCGACAACGACCTGCGCTTCGCCCGGCTCAGCCTCGCGGCGGCCGAGATCGCCTCCGGCATCGACGCCGACTGGGCGGCCGACCTGCTGCACCTCAACGACTGGCAGGCGGCGCTGGCCCCCGCCTACCTCGCCTGGCGCGGCCGGCGGGTGCCGAGCGTGCTGACGATCCACAACCTCGCCTATCAGGGCCTGTTCCCGCGGGACGCCCTGCCCCGGCTCGGCGTGCCCGAATCGGCCTTCCAGGTGGACGGCGCCGAGTTCTACGGGCAGCTCTCCTTCCTCAAGGCCGGCATCTTCTACGCCTCGCAGGTCACCACGGTGAGCGAGACCTACGCCCGGGAGATCCAGACCCCCGAGATGGGCTGCGGCCTCGACGGGCTGCTGCGCACCCGGGCCGGCCAGGGCCGGCTCGCCGGCATCCTCAACGGCATCGACGAGACCTGGGACCCGAGCACCGATCCGCATCTCGCCACGCGCTTCGAGATCGACGACTGGAAGGGCAAGCGGGCCAATGCCGAGGCGGTGCGCCAGCAATTCGGCCTCGCGGTCTCCCGCGGACCGCTCTTCGCCATCGTGTCCCGCCTCGTGCACCAGAAGGGCATCGACCTGAGCCTGCAGGCGGCCGAGACCATCGTGGCCGAGGGCGGCCAGCTGGTGGTGATCGGCCAGGGCGAGGGCCGGTTCGAGCAGGCGCTCCGGGGCCTGGCCAGGCGCCATCCCGAGGCGGTCGGCGTGCATGTCGGGTTCGAGGAGGCGCAGGCCCGGCAGATGTTCGCCGGCAGCGACTTCCTGCTGATGCCCTCGCGCTTCGAGCCCTGCGGGCTGGCGCAGATGTACGCCCAGCGCTTCGGCTCCCTGCCGATCGTGCGCCGGACCGGGGGCCTCGCCGACACGGTCGAGGACGGGGTGACGGGCTTCACCTTCGCGGAGGCCTCGGTCGCGGCCTTCGGGGCGGCGGTCCGCCGGGCGCTGGAGGCCTTCGGCCAGAAGAAGCGCCTCAACGCCATGCGGCGGCGGGCCATGTCGGCCCGCTTCGGCTGGGATCAGGCCGCCGACGATTATGCCGGGCTCTACAGCCGCGCCATCGGTAACAGCATCGCGCTGCGCTGGCGGGCGGCCTAGGGATCTTCACGGACTGTCTCTTATACACATCTCCGAGCCCACGAGACAAGAGGCAATC
>CAXDNE010000216.1:0-12837 GCA_963990595.1 uncultured Methylobacterium sp. | reverse complement strand
GGCGCGGCGCGGATCCGGCTCGCGCGGGCTCGGCAGGCGGTTGGACGACAGGCGCTCCACCGGCAGGCCCAGCGCCTCCGCGCGGGCCAGCATGGCCCGCCCGTGCGCGTGCTCCAGCGCGGCCGGCGTCACCAGCACGCGGCGCGGGCGCCACAGGCGGGCGGCGCGGGGGCGGTCCGTGGGGTCGGGAGCGTCGAGCGCGCGAGCGGACGAGGGCGGCATCCCTGACGAACGCATCGGCCGCCGCAGCGGGTCCGGCCTAGTCGCCCGGTCCCGGTGCGGCTAAAGCACCGCCATGTCTGCAGGCAGGGAGAGCGTACATGTCGGCCGCGACGGCTGGTTGTTTCTCATCGGAGGCACCAACCGCGTCATGGACCGGTACCGGGGCGGCCTGCGGCACTGGCTGCTGCTCCGGGGCTGGGTGCGGCTGATCAGGGCCCGGGCCCGGCGGGCGGAGCGCCTCGGCATCCGCTGCCTCCACGTGATCGTTCCGGAGAAGCTGTCGGTCTACGACGACAAGACCGACGGCCTGCGCTACGCCCCCGCCAAGGCGTCAACCCGGCGCTTGGCCCGGTATCTCGCGCGTCACCCGGCCTATCTCGATCTTCTGGCGCCCTTGCGGGCCGCCCGGAACGGGCCGGTGCCGCTCTACCTGCGCACCGATACCCACTGGACGGCGCAGGGATGCCTCTTGGCCTATCGCGAGATCATGCGGGCGCTCGGGGCGATCCCGCCCGCCGATATCGGCACGCGCCCCGGCATCGTCTCGGACCAGCTCATGGATCTCGGCGAGAAGCTCGCCGCCCGGCCGCGCGAGCGGATCGAGCGGTTCATGCTGCAGCGCGATGCGAAGCGGGTCGAGACCGGAGCCTTCCTGGCCGCCTACGAGGCGCGGGGACGCGACCCGGAGGTGCATGTCGGCGCGCACGTCGTCTACCGGAACGCGGGACCGGCCGCCGATCCGCGCCGCGTCGTGCTCTTCGGCGATTCCTGCGCGCATTTCGACCCGTTCCTGCTGACCGGGCTGCTCGCCGAGAGCTTCCACGAGGTTCACTTCGTGTGGTCGTCGAGCCTCGACTGGGCCTATATCGAGCGCGTGCGGCCCGACATCCTGCTGTTCGAGCTGGCCGAGCGCTTCCTGGCCCGCCTGCCGAGCGATGATTACGACGTGGCGATCGCCGGCCAGCGCGGGACGGGCGGCCGCCTCGCGCGGATCCAGAAGGAGGGTCTCGGCGAGAAGCGGCGCGCGTCTGGGGCTCAGTAGGTCGCGGGATCCAGGTGGGTGAAGTCGCCGATGCTCGCCGCCTGATACTTGGCGAAGGATTCCGGCGCGCAGGCGATCCCCATCATCAGCACGAGGAGGGTCGCGAGACAGGCGAGCGTCGCCGTGACCACATCCGCGTGGCGCCTCAGGGCATGGATCACCAAGCACCCGAACGTGAACAGGGCCGCCTCCGCGACGGGCACCAGCGCGAACGACATCACCTCACCTCCGTTCGAGATCCCGCCGGGATGGGGCCGTCCTGCGGACCGGCGGCGGGTGAGCACCCCAGAGATGGCGGATCTTGCTGCACCGCAACAGAAGGGCCGGCGCAAACCTGCCTTGCGCGCAATTCGCGGGCGGCCGGGAACGAACGGCACGCGGGCCCGGCGCTACGGTTTCTCAAGACTGTGTCCGGGCGGCTTTCCGCGCGGCGCCCCGGGCCCATCTCGTCCGAAATCTCTCCGGGAAGGGGATACGACGATGGGCCTCCTCGTAGACGGCGTCTGGCGCGACCAATGGTATGACACGGCCGCCACGGGCGGGCGCTTCGAGCGCAAGGCCTCGACCTTCCGCAACTGGGTGACCGCGGACGGCGCGCCGGGCCCCTCGGGCGCGGGCGGCTTCCGCGCCGAGTCGGGCCGCTACCACCTCTATGTCGCGCTGGCCTGCCCCTGGGCCCATCGCACCCTGATCGGGCGTGCCCTGAAGGGTCTGGAGGAGGCGATCACCGTCTCGGTGGTCGACCCGCATATGGGTTCGGAGGGCTGGGTGTTCGGCGACACGCCCGGCGCGACGCCCGATCCGATTCACGGTGCGCGGCGCCTCTACGAGGTCTATCGGGCCGCCGACCCCGCCTATACCGGCCGGGTCACGGTGCCGGTGCTCTGGGACCGGCAGCGCGCGACCATCGTGTCGAACGAATCCGCCGAGATCCTGCGGATGCTGAACGACGCCTTCGGTGGCGCCGGGCCGGACCTCTATCCCGAGGCGCTCCGCGCCGAGATCGACGCCGTGAATGCCCGCGTCTACGACCGGGTGAATAACGGCGTCTACAAGGCGGGGTTCGCCACCGCGCAGGAGGCCTATGCCAACGCCTTCACGACCCTGTTCGCGGAGCTCGACGCGCTGGAGGAGCGGCTCGACCGCGGCCGCTATCTCTGCGGCGACCGGCTGACCGAGGCGGATATCCGTCTGTTCACCACGCTGGTCCGGTTCGATGCGGTCTATGTCGGCCACTTCAAGTGCAACAAGCGCCGGATCGCCGACTATCCGAACCTGTCGAACTACCTGCGCGACCTCTACGCCCTGCCGGGCGTCGCGCCGACCGTGAACCTCACCCACATCAAGCGGCACTATTACGAGAGCCATCCCACCATCAATCCGACCGGGATCGTGCCGCTCGGACCGGATCTGGATTTCTCGGCCCCGAATGACCGCGCCCTGCGATTCGCAGCCGGGCCGGCTGCGGCGCCGGGGTTGGCGGCCTGCTGACCCGGATCAGCCGGACCGGATGCGGCCACCCTCGACGGCGGGCGCGGCGCGCCTAATTCGGCACTCAACCGGAGGATGCCCGACCCGCCATGACCAACAGCCTGCGCCTCGCGCTGCTCTGCGCCCTTCTCAGCCTGCCCTCCGCCGCGCGTGCCCAGGCGGCGCTGCGGCTGGACGGGACCTGCGAGAAGCTCGTGATCGGCGGGCAGGACCTGAGCCAATCCTGCAGCAACGTCCTGACGAACGCGGTGAGCCGCAACCGCACGAGTTTCGACTTCGCCACCTCCGACGGTCAGACGCTCAGCTTCAGCGGCAACGGCGCCCAGCAGGAGGCCACCGAGGAGACCGACCCGCTGCAGCCGATCAACGTCGTGACCATCGGCAAGGACGCCACGCCGACCCTGGCGATCGGGGCCTGCCGGTTCTCCACGCCGGAGCCCGGACGCACGGCGATCACCTGCGAGGCCAACGCGGCGGACGGCCGTCCGTTCGCGGGAACCTTCGTCACCGCCGCCAAGGCGCCCGCGGGGGCGCCGGCCGCCGCGCCGTCGCGCTGAGCCGCGGGATCGCTCCGGGCTGGTCAGACGGCGTCGAAGGCCCCATTTAAGGCGCTCCACGAAAAAGGTTCCGAAGCGAGACCGATGCTCAACGACACCCTCGCCGGGGGCGGCGCTCCGGCCGGCGATACCAGCGCCCTGATCAAGGACACGACGACCGCGGCCTTCCGTCAGGACGTGCTCGCCGAGTCGATGCATCGCCCGGTTCTGGTCGATTTCTGGGCGCCCTGGTGCGGGCCCTGCAAGCAGCTCACGCCGGTTCTGGAGAAGGTCGTCCGGGAGGCCAACGGGGCCGTCGCCCTCGTGAAGATGAACATCGACGAGCATCCCTCGATCGCCGGCCAGCTCGGCATCCAGTCGATTCCGGCGGTGATCGTCTTCCAGAAGGGTCAGCCGGTCGACGGCTTCATGGGCGCGGTCCCCGAGAGCCAGATCAAGGAGCTGATCGGGCGCGTCGCCGGCCCCATGCAGGATCCGCTGGAGGCGGCGCTCGCCGATGCCGCCAGCCTGATCGAGGAGGGCGACCTCGCGGGCGCTGCCGAGATCTACGCCGCCGTGCTCGAGCAGCAGCCCGACAACGTCACGGCGCTGGCCGGTCTCGCCAAGATGCAGCTCGATGCCGGCGAGGTCGAGAACGCCAAGCGCGTCCTGGCGATGGTGCCGGAGGCGAAGGCCGCGGACCCGGCGCTCGCCGGCATCCGCGCCGCCCTCGAACTCGCCGAGCAGGCCGCCGCACTGGGCGATCTCGCGGGCCTGCAGCGGGAGGTGGAGGCCAATCCGGACGCGCATCAGGCGCGGTTCGACCTCGCGCTCGGTCTCGCGGCCCGGGGCGAGCGTGGCCAGGCCGTCGACCAGCTGATCGAGCTGCGCAAGCGCGACAAGGACTGGAACGACGACGGGGCGCGCAAGCAATTGCTGCAGTTCTTCGAGGCCTGGGGCGTGATGGATCCCGACACGATCCGCGGCCGGCGCAAACTCTCCGCGCTCCTATTCTCGTGAGGCGCCGGCTCGCGCTCCGGCCCACCCTTCGGCCCCTCTGGGAGGCGCCATGAGCACCCATGCGAGCTACAAGGGCCCGGCGGATTGCCCCGCCGTGATCCCGGTCTTCCCGCTCTCCGGCGCCCTGCTGCTGCCGCGTGGGCAGATGCCGCTGAACATCTTCGAGCCGCGCTATCTGGCGATGGTCGACGACGCCATGCGGACGGACCGGATCATCGGCATGATCCAGCCGGATCCCGAGGGTTCCGGAGCGGCCGCGAACCCGAAGCTCTATCGCGTGGGCTGCGCGGGCCGCGTGACGCAGTACGCCGAGACCGGCGACGGCCGCTACCTGATCTCGCTCACCGGCATCAGCCGGTTCCGGGTCGAGAGCGAGCTGGCCTCGGTCGGGCCGTACCGGCGCTGCCACGTCTCCTACGACGCGTTTGCGGTGGACTTCGCGCCGCGGGCGGGCGAGGAGCATGTCGACCGCGACGGCGTCCTCAAGGCGCTGCGCGACTTCGTGGAGTCGAACGACCTCAAGGTGGATTGGGCCGGGATCGACGAGGCGCCCGACGAGGCCCTTGTCAACGCCCTCTGCATGATGAGCCCGTTCGGCGTGCGCGAGAAGCAGGCGATGCTGGAGGCCCCCGACCTCAAGACCCGGGCCGAGATCCTGATCGCGGTCACGCAGATGGAACTGGTTCGCGGCTCGGGTCCCGAGTCGCCGATGCAATAGGTTGCCCCGCCGATGTCCAACGACCTCACCACGCCCGTCGAGGCGACCCGCGTCGACCCGAAACTCCTGGAGATCCTGGTCTGCCCGCTGACCAAGGGCACGCTGGAATACGATTCCGCCCGCCAGGAGCTGATCAGCCGGTCCGCCAAGCTCGCCTACCCGATTCGCGACGGCATCCCGATCATGCTGCCGGAGGAAGCCCGGCCGCTGATCGACTGATCCCGTCCGGGGCGGCTCGCCCGGCCGCCGCGCCGTCATCGCGAGCGCGGCGAAGCGCCCCAGGGCCGCGCAGCATCGGCCGATCTGGCGCCGATCGGCCTGCGCCGCTCCGACCACCGGGACGGCTGAGAATCGCCCCTGTCCGGCCGACGGGCTCCGGATAGATCTGCAGCCGGTCCGATCCTGAACGGGATGATCTGGGGAGCCGCGCGATGGCGCTCTCCGGGCGTCCGCGCGAGGTGACATCGCTGGCAGCCGAGATCAGCCCGCGCTGTCGACAGGACTCAGCTTGACTATTGCGCGGCGCGCCGTCGGATGTAATCTGTCTTGAGCGCGAGATGCGCGCCATACTCTTGCCGCTTCCGTCGTTCAGCATGGAGTCATCCTCAATCGATGACTTTAGCGGCGCATACCGCTTCGCGCGGTGCCCACCTCGCTGGAAGACAATCCCGATATGATCAAGCTGGTCGCCGCCGCGGCGCTCGCCGCTGGCCTGTCCCTCCCGGTCCATGTTCCCGCCGTCGCGGCACCGGGCACCAATAACGGGACGTGGTCGGTGGAGCTCGTCACGGAGAGCGGCCTGTGCAACGCCCGCTACACCTACGCGCTGGCGATCCGGGAAGGGCAGGTGCAGCTCGTCTCCGGCGGCGCCGGGGCCCGTGTCAGCGGCCATGTCGGCGCCGACGGCAGCGTCGGGCTCACCGTCAGCAACGGGACGGCGAGCGGGACCGGCACGGGGCGGCTTCAGGCCGGCAACGGCGCGGGCACCTGGAAGGTCGCCTCCCTGTGTTCCGGGCGCTGGACTGCGCGGCGCCACGACAACCGCACCGCGCAGGCCGACTGATTTCAGCTCAGACGGCCGCGGCGAGCCAGCTGCGCGCCTCGTCGATGCGGGCGCGCTCGAACACCTTGATCTGAGTCGGCGAGACGAAGTTGAAGGTCTCGGCGAGGGCCTTCAGCCAGGGCGCGTCCGTCACCAGGGCGACGTGGCTGATGCTCTTCATCATCGAGAAGCCGAATCGGGGATCCTTGAAGAAGGCCGCCGGCTCCATGCCCTCGAAAGCGCGGATATCCTCGAGGAGCTTGATCTTGCCGCCCTTGTCGAGGTCGGCCTTCATGGCGGTCATCGCCGCGTTCATCTCCTCGTCGGTGATCTTCCCGTCGACCACGATCTCGGCGACGTTCGAATCCGGCGTCTTGGTATAGGTCAGCACTGATCGCTCCTCCGGGAACCGCCCGCGTCCCGTCGCCGGTCTCCGGCCAGGGTCCGCCGCCCGTGGCCCGAGTGTCCTACAAAAAGCTCTGCGGGTCGACATCGATGGCGACCCGGATGTTGCCGCGCACCTTCGGGCCGCGGGCGATCCAGGCGCGCAGATAGGCCTGGAGATCGACGTTGCGCTCGGTCTTCACCAGCAGCCGGAAGCGGTAGCGGCCCCGGACCAGGGCGAGCGGGGCCTCGGCCGGCCCCAGCACCATCACGCCCTCCGGCGGGTCGGCGGCGCGGGCGAGCGCCTGCCCGTGCGCCTCCGCCACCTCCCGCTCGCTCGCCGAGACGATCAGTGCGGCGAGCCGCCCGAACGGCGGCAGTCCGGCCGCCTCGCGGGCCTGGATCTCCTCCGCGTAGAAGCGCTCGGCATCGCCCGAGAGCAGGGCCGCGATCACCGGATGCTCGGGCTGATAGGTCTGGACGAGCGCCCGGCCGGGCTTCTCGCCGCGCCCGGCACGGCCGGTCACCTGCTGGAGCAGCTGGAAGGTGCGCTCCGCCGCCCGGGGATCGCCCGAGGTCAGGCCGATATCGGCGTCGAGCACGCCGACCAGGGTCAGGAACGGGAAGTTGTGGCCCTTGGCCACGAGCTGCGTGCCGATCACGACATCGCATTCCCCGGCCGCCACCGCGTCGAGTTCCTGCCGCAGGCGCTCGGCGCCCCCGGGAAAGTCGCTCGACAGGACGACGATGCGCCGGCCCGGGAACATCTCGGCGGCCTCCTCGGCGATCCGCTCGACGCCGGGGCCGCAGGCGGTGAGATTGTCGAAGGTGCCGCACTCGGTGCAGGCCTCCGGCCGGCGCTCGGCGTAGCCGCACTGGTGGCAGACGAGCGCCCGGCGGAAGCGGTGCTCCACCAGCCAGGTCGAGCAGTTCCGGCACTGGTAGCGATGGCCGCAGGCCCGGCAGAGGGTCAGCGGCGCGTAGCCCCGGCGGTTGAGGAACAGCAGCGCCTGCTCGCCGCGCTCCAGGGTGTGCTTCACGGCGTTGACCAGCGGCGGGCTGAGGAAGCGTCCGCGCTCGGGCTGGTCCCGGCGCATGTCGATCGCCGCGATGTCGGGCAGCCGCCGGCCGCCGAAGCGCTCCGGCAGGAGGATGTGGCGGTAGCGCCCCCGGGCGGCATTGACCCGCGTCTCGATGGCGGGCGTCGCCGAGGTCAGCACCACCGGGCAGCCCTCGAGCCGGCCGCGCACCACCGCCATGTCGCGGGCGTGGTAGTGGACGCCGTCCTCCTGCTTGTAGGCGGTCTCGTGCTCCTCATCGACCACGATCAGGCCGAGGCGCGCGAAGGGCAGGAACAGGGCCGAGCGCGCGCCCACCACCACCAGCGCCTCGCCGTCGGCCACCGCGGCCCGCAGGCGCTCGCGCCGCCTTCCGCCGATCCCGGAATGCCACGCCGCCGGCCGGACCCCGAACCGCGCCGCGAAACGGTCGAGGAACTGCGCCGTCAGGGCGATCTCGGGCATCAGGATCAGCGCCTGCCGGCCCGCCCGGATGCAGGCGGCCACCGCCTCGAAATAGACCTCGGTCTTGCCCGAGCCGGTGACGCCCTCCAGCAGGACCGGCCTGAGGTCGGCGGTCTCCTCGGCCGCGGGCGCGGTCCAGGGAAACGACCCGACCAGCTCCGCCACCGCTCCGGCCTGGGCGGGCGAGAGCGGCGCCCGCGGGAAATCGGGATCGGGCCGCGGCGCGACCGGCTCGGGCTCCACCGCGACGGTCTCCAGGGCGCCGTCATCGATCAGGCCGTCGATCACCGACAGCGAGACGCCCGCCTCCTTGGCGAGGGCGCTCTTGCCGCGCAGGGCCCGGTCGGCGGCGACAGCCAGCACCTTGGTCCGGGCCGGGGTGGGACGGGCCGGGGGCTTGTCGGTGATGCGCACCGCGACCCGGGCTGTCTCGGCGGCGTTGGCCTCGTCGGGCAGGCGCAGCACCATGGCGAGCGCCGAGCCCTTCGGCGCCAGAGTGTAGCGGGCGATCCAGTCGACGAGGCTGCGCAGCGCGTCCGAGAGGGGCGGGAAGGGCAGGCGGTCCGTCACCGGACGCAGGTTCGAGCCGCCCGCACTCTCGGCGACGCCCCAGACGACCCCGACGATCTCGCGCGGGCCCAGCGGCACCTGGACCACGTCGCCCTCGGACAGATCCAGCCCGGCCGGCACCGCGTAGCTGTAGGGCGTCTCGAGGGCCAGCGGGATCAGGATCTCGGCGATGGAGGGCATGCAGGGCTTTTCGGGCGGGTCCGTTCCGGGTCCGTACCATAGGCTCGGGAAAAGAACCCGCGGCTTCAGCGCCTCAATCCGGGGACCAGCGGCAGGGCGGCGAGGCTGAGCGCCGCCATGGCCCAGAAGGCCGCCGCCCCGTAGGTGCCGTAGAGCGCGCCGGCCGCGAGCGTCGCCAGCACGCCGGACAGGCCGAGGCCGAGCGTCCCGTAGAGGGCCAGCGCGGTGGCCCGCAGGCCCGGCGGGGTCGCCGCCTCGATCAGGCCGAGGCAGGCGAGGTGGAGGAGCGCGAAGCTCAGCCCGTGCAGCGATTCCACGGCGGCGAGCCACGGGATCGCCGTGGTGGAGGCGAGCACCGCCCAGCGCAGCGCGCCCGCGCAGGCCGCCACCGCGATTCCCGCGGGCGGCCCGATCCGCGCCAGCAGAGGCGGCCCGACCAACAGGAAGACCAGCACTTCGGCGGCCACCTGCACCGACCAGAGCAGGCCGGCCGTCCCCGCGCCGATCCCGGCGCCGCGCCACAGGATCATGGCGAAGCCGTCATGCATCGCGTGCGCGCCGATCACCAGGGCCGCCGCCAGGACCGTGCGGCGGAAGCGCGGAAGCCGGATCAGGTCGGCGAAGCCGCGTCCCGGCAGCCCGGTCCCGGCGGTGCCGGTCGCGGCCGCGGGCAGGGCCAGGGACGCGGCGGAGGCGGCGAGGAACAGGGCACCGCTCGCCATCAGGGCGGCGGACAGGCCGTGCAGCTCGATCATCCAGCCCGCCGCGCCGGTGGCCGCGATGAAGGCGGCCGAGCCGGCGGCGCGGACCCAGCCGTACTGGAACGCGAGACCGCCCCGTGCGGCGGCCAGGGCCAGGGCATCGGCGAGGGGCGCGGGGGCCGCGGTTCCCGCCGCGTAGAGGAGGCCCGGTCCGATCAGCTGCGCGAACCCGGCGCCGGGCAGGTGGGCCAGGGCGGCGAAACCCGCCAGCGCGAGGCTCGCCGCCAGGACGGAGCGGCCCGCGTGCCGCCGGTCGGCGAAGGCCCCGGCGAGAGGACCGATGACGAGGCGCAGCGCGCCCGCGGCGGCGAGCAGGATCCCGATCGCGCCCGGATCGAGGCCGCGCGCGGCCAGAAAGCCCGGGAGGATCGGCGAGAGGCCGCCATAGGCTCCGTAAAGGGCGGCATACAGGACGAGAAAGCGGACGAGCCCGCCGCGCCGTCGCTCGCTGATCGCCACCGCCCGCATGGACGGAGCCTAGCATTGCGGGCCGGGCCCGCGTCAGGGGCTCGGCACAGACCGCTCGGCGCAGGGTGATCGGTACAGAGCGATCAGCACGGGCGGCGGACGGCGTACCGATAGCGACGGCCCTGGGCGTCCAGCAACTCGCTGTCGGGTCCTTCCTGCCAGATGACCTCGTCATCCGGTCCCGCGGCATCCGTCAGGGTGGCGCCGCGGACGATATCGAGGCTGAGGCCGAATCCGTAATTGGTCGCGGTCGCATCCGTAATGGCGGCCGTGATGTCGGCCTCGTCGGGCAGACAGGCGAAGAGGACGCCGTCAGAGATAGCCAGGGTGTAGGTTTGCACGCAAAGGCTCCGAGGGTCTCCAGGAGAGAGCAAGGCCGGCACGAGAGCGCCCGAACCTAGGGATCGATGCCGCGATGTGAAGCGCCCTGAGCGAATCGCTGCATTGCACCATTTCGTGAGGACCGGACGAGTCCGGGCCCGCGGCGGCGCTCCTCAGCGGCCCAGATGCCCATCGAAGAAGTGCGCCATCTCACCGAACACCTCCCGGGTCTCGGGTGCGTCCGGCGTGAGCAGGTACTGCGCGTGCGACATGCCCTCGAACACCTGGAGCGACGCTTCGATCCCGGCGGAGCGCAGTTTCCGGTGGGTGCGCACGGTGTTCGACAGGAACAGGTCGCGGGTGCCGGTGACCAGGATCGCGGGCGGCAGGCCGGAGAAGTCCCCGTAGATCGGCGAGAGCTGCGGGTCCTTCAGGTCGCGACCGGCCGCGTAGAGCTTGGCCGCCGGCGTCAGGTAGCCGGAATAGCTGACGAGGACGTTGTCGAGCCACTCGTTGGTCCGATAGCTGTCGCCGGTCTCGGTCAGGTCGGACCAGGGCGTGCCGAGGCCCATCGCGGCCGGCAGCGCCAGGTGCTCGGCCTTGCAGCGGAGCATCAGGGCCAGCGTCATGCCGCCGCCCGTGGAGGTGCCGAACACCGCCATGTTCTGCGGCTTCTGCATGGTGAGCATGGCCCGCCACACCGCGGTCGCGTCGTCCATGGCGGCGGGGTAGGGGGCGTCGGGCGGCATACGGTAATCCACCGAGATCACCTTGTAGCCGCCGAGGCCGGCCATCAGGATCGCCTCGAGCGTGCCGGACTCGCCGGGATTGTAGACGTAGCCGCCCCCGTGGATGTGCAGGAGCAGGCGGTTGCGGTTGGCCTCGGGGATGGTCCGGGGCTGGATGACGAAGGCCTTCACGCCACCGATCACCGCGGATTCGCTGGTGACGCCGAGCGTCTCGCGCAGGGCCGGGAGGCCGGCCGCCCCGGCGGCGGCCAGACGGTCGACCAGCGCCTTCCAGCCGGCGGCATCCGGCGGGTTCGCGTTCCAGGCGGGCGCCCGGTAGGGCGCGGCGACGGCGTTGCGGAACTGGGGACTGGTCGTCTCGGGAACCGGCACGACCTTGGCCGGGACGGTCCGCGGCCCCGGCGCGGCGTTCGCCGCCCCCATCTCGGCTTCGAGCCGCGCGAAACCCGGAGCGGGCTGCTCGACCGCGGGCGCGGCCTGCCCGAAGGCGGCGTGCGTGCCGCAGGCGATCACCAGCACGGCGGACAGGCTCAGGCGCATCGCGTCATCTCCTCCCGGCAGCCCGATCGCGATGCCCGTCGTTGCGGGCGCGGGCTGCTGCACATGCGGGATACAATTCGCGGCGCCGCTCAGGGTCCCACGGGCCGCGACACCCGGTCGCGCTCACGGTCCGAGGCCGGGCAGCGCGGCCGGCTTGTCCGGTTCGACCACGACGGTCGCCGGCACCGACCCGTCGCTGGCCAGGGCATCCGCGATGGCCTCCGGGGCGATCGGGGTCTCGGCCGCAGCGCCCTCCGGACCCGGGGATTCCGGCCGGATCCGGGCGGTCTCCCGGCGCGGCCCGGTCTCCGCATCGGCGGCGTGCTCATCGGCGACCCGCGCCACGGCGTCGGGCGCGATCAGGCCGATCGCGGCGGCGTGCTCGGCCACGGCCACGCTGTCGGCCGCGAGAACCAGGCTCGACCCCGCCCGGGCGACGGCGCCGGCGAGCCGCACGATCTCCTCCACCCGAGCGGCATTGCGGGAGACGTTGCGGATGTAGACCGCCAGCACCCGCCCGGGATTCTCCTCGACGATCTGCGCGTAGACCTCCGGATCGTGCTGGCCGCTGTCGCCGATCAGCACGAAGGGCAGGTCGCGGTAGAGGGCGAGCATGTGCCGGATCAGCGCCTGCTTGTGGTCGGTCGCCCGGCGCGGCAGCGGGTGCGTCCAGGAGAGGCCCCATTCCCGCAGGAACAGCACCGGCCCCGCCGGGATGCCGTGACGCTGGAAGAACTCGGACAGCATGTCGTAGAGCCCCCAGGGGGCGCGGGAGACGTAGAGCATCGGGTTGCCCTCGTCGCCGCCGGCCCCCGCATGCAGGGCCCGGTACAGGGCCGCGACGCCCGGGAACGCGACCCGGCTCTCGGCATCCTCCACGAACAGCCGCCAGAGCATCTTCAGCTTGTTGGCGACGCCGGTGCGCATCACCGTGTCGTCGATGTCGCTGACCACGACGCAGCGGCAGCGCCCCGGCGGGATGAACACGGCCCCTTCGGCGGGCACCGGCGGATCGGCTTCGAGGAGGAGATCGACCGGGTGCCACGCGCCGCTGGCCGCCGGGAGGCTGCGCGGATGCAGGTGCAGGCGGAAATAGCCGTCGCGGTCCGTCTCGACCCGGGTGGCGTCGCCGCCGAACCGCGCCGTCACGGCGGCGCCCGCGACCTTGCGCCGGGCGATGCGGCGGCGCAGGTCGCGCCACTGGGCGCGGAGCGATTCCTGTCTCTTATACACATCTCCGAGCCCAAGAGACAAGAGGCAATGTCGTATG
>CAXDNE010000215.1:0-13061 GCA_963990595.1 uncultured Methylobacterium sp. | reverse complement strand
GCGCTCGGCTTCGCCCTCATGGTGCCGGCCCTGCTGCTCCTGCCGGCGGCCACCGCGCTGCTCGGCCTGCTGGCCTCCGAGATCGCCACGCTGGCCTGGTCGGTGGCGGCGTTCCAGAGGCTGGCCCGTGGACCGCGAAGCGGGCGATCCGCCCGCGCGTGCTGAGAAGCCCGGCGCCGGAATCCCACCCCCCGGTCTGGCCGAGCGCCCCCGCGGATGCGCAGCCTCAGCGGAGCGACAGCAGCAGACCCGCCGACCTGCGGATCGCGGGCGACCGGCTGTAGAGCCAGAGCGGATCGTTCTGGACGACGTTCCGGCACAGGCCGCGCTTGAACTCGAAGACGGCGCGGTTCGCGGCCGGGTCGATGCCGCCGAAATCGAAGACCCGGCAGCCATGCGCCTTCGCCCGTTCGACGATGCGCCAGACCGCGAGGCTCGCGGCACTCGTCGCGCGGGCGCGCTCGTTGGAGGCGGTGTAGAAATCGGTGCAGCGCGCGTCGGAGAGGTGGGCGATCCGCACGAGGACGCGCGCACCCTTCTCCCGCACGTCGAGGAACAGCAGGTGCCCATCCTCGGCGGCGATATCGCGGTAGGCGTCGGTCTGCAGGGTGGTGGCGAACCCTTTGCGCTGCCGAAGGGCCGCGTACATCCTGGTGAAATCGTCGAACGCCGCCAAGCGCTCCGCCCGGTCCTCCAGGAAGTGCGTGGTCAGGTCGGTGTTGCGTTCCGCCTTGCGCAGGGCCTTGCGCCAGCGTTGTTCCATCGCGGCCTGGATGGCCGCGAGATCCTGGGTCAGATCGAGTTCGAGCGTGTGGTTGCTGGCGCGGATCACCGGCGCGAAGCCGTGCATCAGGAGCGCGAGCTTCGCGTTCTGGGTCTCGAATTGCTGGTAGTCGATGCCGAGGAGGTCGAGCCGGCCGAGTTCGAGATGGTCCATGAACGCGGCGAACACCGCCTCCGCGCGGTGAGCGCCCGCCTCGGTCAGGAGCGGGCCGCCCTGGACGTGGACGAAGCGGGCCGGTCCTCTGCGGCGCACCTGCCACTGGATGAAGGCGAGGTCCTCGCCGTCGCCCATGACGACCGCGCGGCGCACCTCCAAGCCGCGCCGCGCCTTGTAGGCGCCCCACGGGGTCGCGCAGTAGATGTTGGCGCCCGGCTGTGCCCAGACCCGTCGATCCCAGTCTGCACCGTCCGCAATCTCCTGAATCGCGAGTTTCGCCGCCATATCGCTCCTCATCGTGACCGGGCACGGTGCGCCGTCTTGCCGGCCACATCGAAGGGATGCGCCCGCCTTCCATCCCCGGCGGCGTGGCCGTCCGCAGGCTGGGCGGCCTGCGCGCGGGGTGTGCGTGCGCCGGATCGGTGCCGATCCGCGCGCTGGCACGGAAGGGCGGTCTCCCCGAGACGCGGGACCAACGCGGCCGACACGCTCACACGGCCGGTCGCGCCGGCCGGTCCGCGCCCGGCGCCGGCCCCCCGGCACCCGAGCGGCGCAAGGTCGCCTGCACCATGGCGTCGATGCCCTCCGCCGCGGAGGCTTCCGAGAACAGGGCCTCGTAACGGTCCCGCGCCGCCCGGCCGAAATCCCGCCAGCCGGCCGGATCCGTGACCAGGCGCGCGAGGGCCTGTGCGATGGGCTCCGGACCGCCGGGTTCCACGATCCACCCGGTCTTCCCGTCCTCCACGACCTCCGGCAAGCCGCCGATCGCGGTCACCAGCGGCGGCACCCCGTACGACATGGCCTCGATCGCCACGCGGCCGAGGGATTCGGGCCGCTGCGACGGCATGGTCACCACGTCGGCCCAGCGGTAGAGCGCCGCCGGATCGTCCACGAAGGGCTGAAGGCTGACTTGGTCCGACAGGCCGGCCGCGGCGATCTGGGTCACCAGCGCACGCTCGCGAGCTTCGTCCTCGAAGGCGCTGCCGACGATGCGCAGCGCGATCCGCCGCCGCACCGGTTCCGGCAGTGAGGCCAGCGCCTCGACCAGCACGTCCTGACCCTTGATCCGGCTGATCCGCCCGAGCATCAGCACGCGGAGCGGGCGGGTCCCGTCGTAGGTCCTCCGATTCGGCTCGACCGGCCCGGCGATGCCGTTATAGACCACCCGGGACGCGACGCGCGGCGGCAGCGCGTAGGCCCGCTCGGTGGCGCGCGAGTTGAACACGACGTTGGCGCTGCTCCAGCGGATCAGCCCGCGCAGGACCGTCCGGACGGCTCCCTCCGGGATCTCGTGGACGTGCACGATGCTCCGCCCCGGCCGCAGCCGCGCGGCCAGCAGGTAGTCGGCGACGACCGTCGTGTTGATGTAGACCAGATCGCTGGCGCGGATGCGCCGCAGAGCGCGGAACACCGCGGCCGGCAGGGCCAACAGGCCCAGCGTGGCGAGGCGCGCGAGATCCTTCCGCCGCAGGATCCACAGCGGCTCGATCACGACGCGGCTGGCGAAGGGCTCCAGAGCCGCCACGATCGGTCCGTGTCGGGGCAGCACCACATCGATCTGCGCCTGCGGGTAGGCTGCCCGGATGCCGCGGACCGTCTCGATGAAGCAGCGATCGGAACCGTAGAGTTCGAATCCCTGATGGACGCAGGCGATGCGCCGCGCCGGCGCGCGCGCGTCCGGCGCATGCCGCGCTGCCGGCCTGTGATCTCTTTCGGCGCAAGTCGTGGTGAGTATCGGTTTGCCTATCATAAGATTGTTATCTATAATTAATCGACAACCTAAGATTGAAATTATGATGTAGACGCTTGGTCTTCATAGAGACAGTACAATATGAGTTGCGACCTGAGAAGGAAGGACGATGCCGGATCGCGCGCCCGCGGTGCTTATTCTCGGAACGCGCGGCATCCCGGCCGCCCATGGTGGGTTCGAGACTTTCGCTGAACGATTCGCACTCTATCTGGTCAGCCGCGGCTGGCGCGTGGGCGTGTACTGCCAGCGGGATGTCGCGCGCGTCGGGACACGCGTCTCGTCGCGCCTGTGGCAGGGCGTCGAACTGATCACCGTCGAGGTGGGGCTGCGCGGCCCGGCCGCGACACTGGCCTTCGACGCGATCTGCGCCCGCGACGCCGCGTCCCGCGGCGGCGTCTGCCTCGTGCTCGGCTACAACGGTGCGGTGTTCCTGCCCTACCTGCGGGCTCGTGGCGGCCGGATCCTCACCAACATGGACGGGATCGAGTGGCGCCGCCCCAAATGGCCGCTGCCGGTCCGGGCCTTCTTCTACGCCAGCGAGTGGATCGCGGCCTGGTCGTCGCAGCGGCTCGTCGCCGACCATCCGGTCATCGCCGACCACCTCGCCGAACGGCGCCCGCGCCGCGCGATCGCGACGATTCCCTACGGCGGCGACCCGCCGCGTCCGGATCCCGGGCCGCCGCCGCTGGGGCTCGAACCCGACCGCTACCTGATCTCGATCGCCCGGATCGAGCCGGACAACAGCATTTTGACGATGGTCGAGGCGTTCTCGCGCCGGCCCCGGGGCCTGCGGCTCGTGGTGCTCGGCACGATGAAGGTCGGTGATCCCTATCACCGCGCCGTGGAGGATGCCGCCTCGCCCGAGGTGCTGTTTCCGGGGGCGATCTACGAGGCCGATCGCGTGCAGGCCCTGCGGGCGCACGCGCGCGCCTATCTGCACGGGCACACGGTGGGCGGCACCAATCCCTCGCTGGTCGAGGCCCTGTGGGCGGGCAACGCGGTGATCGCCCACGACAACCCGTTCAACCGCGGCACCGCCGGCGCGGGGCAGTTCTACTTCACGGATGGCGATTCCTGCGCCGCCGCGATCGACCGGGTGCTGGCCGACGCGGTCGCGGTCGGCGCGGCCCGCAGGGCGGCGCGTCTTCGCGCCGAGGATTTCCGCTGGGACGACGTGCTGGCCGCCTATGAGAACGAGGTGCGGCGCGTCGGCGGCTATCCCCCGGCCCCGGTGATGCCGGCGCCCGGCTCGGCGGCAACGCCCGCCCGCGCGACGGCGGGGACGGAATGGTGACGGCGAGCCGGCGGGCGCTGCTGGCCGGCAGCCTCGCCGCCGCGGGCGTCGGCGCGCTCCCGGCCCGGGCCGTCCCGGGACCGCTCGGACTGCGCCGGGGAATCGCGCTCTGGCCCTGGTTCTCGCTCACCACCGAGTTTCCGGCGCCGCGGACCGACTATGCCTGGCCGCCCTTCCAGTCAGACCGCCCGGTGCCGGGCCCGGCCGACCTGCGCCGGCTGGCGGCGCTCGGCTTCGACTTCGCGCGCGTTCCGCTCGATCCCGGGCCCTTCGTGGCTTTCACGGGCACCAAGCGCAGCGCGCTTTTCGCCCAGCTGTCAGCCGCGATCGACGCGGTGCTGGCCACCGGGATGCACGTCCTGGTCAATGTCCAGGCGAACGCGGCAACCCACCACTACACGCCGGACGCCTTCTACGGCTCCGACCGGGCCTCCCTGTTCCCGGCCTACCGGGACCTCATCGTCGAACTGGCCCGCCTGTGCGCCGGGAAGGGGGCCGACCGGGTGGCGCTGGAGCCCGTCAACGAGCCGCCGCAGACCTGCGGTGCGCCCGCATGGAACCGCGTCCAGAGCGGGCTCCTCACGGCCGCGCGCACGGCCGCGCCGTCGCTGACCTTGGTGGCGACCGGCGCCTGCGGCAGCCTCGTCGAGGGGCTGACGGCCGTCGACCCGGCATCGCTCCAGCGGTTCGCGCCGCTTCTCTACACCTTCCACTTCTATGAGCCGTACCTGTTCTCCCACCAGGGGGCGACCTGGCTCACCGAGGAGCCGTTCTATCGCTGGCTCAACGCCGTGCCCTGGCCCGGCGCGCGCGGCAGCCTGCCGGAGACGCTCGCGGCGGTGCGCGCCCGCATGGCGGCCGACCGCGCGGTCCCGCAGGCGGAGAAGACCCGCGACCTGGCGGTGATCGAGGCCAAGCTGCGCGACTACTTCGCCGCCGAGCCCGGCCCCGCCTACATCGCCGAAGCGATGGCCCCAGTCTCGACCTGGGCCGACCTCTACGGGATCCCGCCCCGGACCGTGCTCATGGGCGAGTTCGGGGCTCTGCGCACCGATGCCCGCTTCACCGCCGCGCGGGCTCCCGACCGCGCCGCCTACATCCGGGACGTGCGCGCGGCGGCGGAGCAGGCGGGCTTCGCGTGGTCGTTCTGGAACCTGTTCGACGGTCTCGGTCTGATGGACGACGCGCATGTCGTCGATCCGGCCCTGGTGGCGGCGCTCGGGCTCGGCGTCCGTCCGTGAGGCGTCCTCAGACGCGTTCGCGGTCCGAGCGCGGCGGGAACAGGAGGATGAGCATCAGGGCGAACTTGGCGAGCAGCGTCGTCTTGCCGGCCAGCCCCTCGAAGGTATTGACCAGGATCACGAAGGCCAGGATCGGCAGCCAGACGCCGCGCCGGCAGCCGCGCGCGACCTCCGCGAGGTAGAGGCCCACGGCCAGCACGAGCAGCGCCGTCACCAGGATGCCGTGGTAGAGCACGCTTGAGATGATCGAGTTCTCGATGCCCCATTCGAGGCCGTAGATCCGCCGCAGGGTGCTCACCTGGAGGAGGTCCGGTCCGAGCATCAACTGCCGGAGCGGGATGGCGTCGAAGATCGCCAGCATGTCGACCCGGGCCTGCGCGCTGCCGCCGTCCGAGACGAAGCGGCTCAGCAGGGTGTCGAAGAAGCCCGCGGCGGCCAGCACCGCCACGAACACCGGCAGCAGCGTCAGGACGAAGCAGGCGCAGGCTGCTCCGGCGAGGGAGATCCGGCCGCTGCGGAGCGTGCGGTTGAGGCCGAAGAGCCCGACGCCGCTGCCGAGGACGAGCGTCGTCACCGTGGCCGAGCGGCCGCCGAACGTGACCAGCGCGACGAGCTGCAGGGCGATCATGCCGGCGCGCGCGGGCGCGGCGAGCCGGCCGCCGCCCTTGGCCAGGGCGAGGATGTAGCAGGCGGTCACGGTGGCGTTGAAGAGCGGGTGACCCTGGAGCGCCGCCGACCGCGTGTCGGTCTCGAACGCCATGCCGTCGAAGCGGTACGGAAAGAAGCGCTGGCCGCTGACCGCCTCGAACAGCCCGAGCAGGGCGTTGGCGAGCATGACAACATGGAACACGGTTTCGAGCCGCCCGAGCAGCGCGACGTCGCGATCCAGGAGCAGGATCGGCACCAAGCCGGCCAGCACGAAGGTGTCGATCGACCCGGCGAGACCCGTTCCGCCCCGGGCGGCGATGAGGACGAGGAGCAGCACGCCGCAGGCCGCCAGCAGCACGCTGGCCGGGCGGCGGGTCAGGGCCTGCGCCACCGGGGCGACCGGATTGCCGGCGCGCAGCATCGCCCAGCCGAAGAGGGCGACCGCCATGTAGGTCGCCGGATGGATCTTGGACGGTGCGGAGCCGCTGATCCCGTCGTAGTTGAGCCCGACGACCCAGAGGAGGCCGCCCGAGACGCCGACGAGAACCAGCACCCAGAGCAGGTAGGCGGCGGATTCGAACCGGGCGATCACGCCCCGGCCCGCGGCCGTCCGCGCCGGTGCGTCGCAGCGGCGCCCGAACGCGGCCGGCCGCGCGGCCCTCACGCCCGGCGCCCGCCCAGCAGCACCGAGCCCGAGATCGGCCGGCCCAGCGCCTCCGAGGTGTCGACGAGGTCGATCAGGTCGCTCTGGCGCGTCGCGCCGTTGCAGGCGACCAGGAGCAGCCGGTCCGCGGCGGCCGCCAGGGGGCCGAGGCGCAGATTCTCGGTGAGCACGCCGCCGTCGATGATCACCAGCTCGAACCGGCTCCTCACGCCGGCGATGAAGCGCTCGATGTTGGCCTGCGTGAGGGCGTCGCGGATCGGCTTCTGTGTGTCGCCGAGGCCGACCCGGCGGGCGCCGGATTTCGGGTCGGTCTGGGTCACCGCGTTGAGGCTCTGCTCGCTGCGCAGCACGTCGAGGAGGCCGCCGGTGCCCGATCCGTCGGCGCGCAGATCCGCATCCACCAGGAGCACCCGGTCGCCGCGTCCGACCGCCACCGAAGCGAGCAGCCGGATGACGGCCCGGCGCTCGGCCTCATCCGCCTCGCCCGAGGTCACCAGCAGGGCCAGCGCAGGCCCGCGGCTTCCCGACGTCGCCGCCAGGTGGTCGAGGGCGAAGCTCGCGGCCGCCGCGTTGGCCCGGCCCGGCCGCAGCCTCGGCAACACGGCGACGACGGGCGCGTTCGAGAGCCGCTCCAGCTGGCGCGGCGACAGCACGGTCGGCGCCAGGTATTCCCGCGTCAGCGCGAGGCCGGCACCGAGACCGAGGCCCCCCGCGAGGGCGGCGGCGACCAGGATCAGCCGCGGCGGCCAGCTCGGATCCTGCGGCGGCCGGGCGGCCGTGATGATCCGCGCATTGGAGCTGTCGATGCTGGTCTGCTCCTTGATCTCGCGGGCCCGGACCAGGAAGCTGTTGTAGACCGAGCGCGCGGCCTCGACCTCGCGCTCCAGCTCGCGCAGCTGCACGGAGGACTGGGCGGTCACCGCCGATTGCCGCTGAAGCCGCTCCAGCTCGGCCGTCAGCGTCCGCTCGTTGGCCTGGGCGCGCTGGTACTCGGTCTCGGCCGCGCCCGCGATGCGGTTGAGCTCGGCGTCGATGAGGCGGCGGACGTCCTGCATCTGCGTGCGCACGGCGGCGATGAAGGGGTGGCGCTCGCCGAGATTCGTGCGCAGGTCCGCCTCCTTGGCGGCCAGTTCGGCGTACTGGCCGCGCAACCGGTCGATCGCCGCGGACTGGACCGCCTCCGGCATCGCGCCGGACCCGATCGCCTGGCCCCGGGCGCTCCGGATGCCTTGCAGGCGCGCCCTGGCCTCGGCGGTCCGGGCCCGGGCCGCCACCAGCCGGGTGTTCAGGTCGGTGAGCTGCTGCTCGTTCACGAGACGGCCGCTGGAGGCGATCAGGCCGTTCCGGGCCTTGTAATCCTCCAGCTTCTTGTCAGCGAGGTTGACCGCGTTGCGCAGCTCGTCGAGGCGGCCCCGCAGATCGCCCGCGGCGCGCTTGGCGGCGTCGGACCGCGCCTCCGTCTGGTCGGCCAGATAGGCGTTCGCGATGGCGTTGACGATGCGCGCCGAGAGATCCGGGTCCGTCGTGGTGACGACCACGTCGATCACGAAGACCTTGTCGGCGCGCTTGACCGCGAGCTTGCGCCGAAGCTGGTCGAGCGCTTGGCCGCGCGGATCGGCGTGCCGCTCCGGCTTCGGACCGGTGAGCATCGCGCGCAACGCTGCCAGCGCGCGGGCCACGACGCTCTGCTGCGGTGCTCCGAAACCCGGTTCCGTGTCGAGCCCGGTCTGGGCCACGGCGCGTCCGAGGACCACGTCCGACTCGATCACCCGCACTTGGCTCTCGACCTGGGCGATGCCGCCGTCCGGCGACAGCGCGCCCGGATTGACGTCGTTGGAGACGACCTGCCGGTCGCGCGGATCGATCAGGATCTGGGCCGTCGCCGTGTAGAGGGCGGGTGTGATCAGCGTATAGGCGAGGACGAGCAGCCCGAGCAGCAGGGCCGTTCCGAAGACGAGCCGCTTGCGCCGCCACAGGATGCGCCACAGGTCGCCGAACTCGGCCGTCGTGTCCGGGCGGCTCGGACCCGGCCGCTCGGGATGCGCGGGCTGCACGGGTGTGAGCCAAGTCGCGACAGCGATGTTAGGGTCGATCCGTGCCACGATCGCTCACCGTCGTCCCAATTCAGGTCAGTTCCGCGCGGGTGACATCCCTGGTTGCAAGAGTCGCGCAGGCTTCTGACAAACCGCAACGACTGCGACTGGCCTATCGACATGCGCCGATTACTGAGGGGTTGGTAAACGCACTGCGCGGGTCCGACGGCCAGCCGCCGGGTTATCACTCCTGTTACCGTTCAGGGAGTAGCGAAGGGCGCGATCGGCCGAGCGACGGATCGGCGCCGCGCAGGAGCGCGACCACCGATGCATGTGAGAGTTCGCCTCGACGGCGGCAGACCGCGCCGTTGGCATGCCGCGCTGCTGCAGCGAATCGCCGATACGGCCGGGATCTCCGGTGTGAGCGTCGACGCCGCGCCGGCTCCCGGGACTTGGCCGGCCACGGCCGACCTGCTGTTCCGGCTCGAGGCCCTGGTCCACGGCCTGCGCCCGCTCGGCTCGGAGCCGCTGTCGCCCCACGCCCTCGAGCGATGGCGATACGGCGACGCGGCCCCGGATCTCGTGCTCGACCTGTGCGGCGATGTCCCGCCCGGTCCCGCCATCTGGCGGCTGGCCTATGATGGCGCATCGGGTGAGGGGGCGCTGCTCGCCTGTCTGCTCGCGCGGGCGGTGCCGCGGCTGACGCTCAGCGCGGCGGGGCGGATCATCGCCGCGGGCCGCCTCGGCGCCGACCGGCCGGGGATCGTGCTGGCGAGCTTCGACGATGCCCTCGCCCGCACGGTGACGCTGGTCACGGCGGCCCTGCGCGACCGGATCGCCGGACGGGCCGGCGTCGTGCCGGCCGCGGCCGAACCGGTCCACCGTCCGGGCGGCCTGACGATCCCGGCGCTCGGCACGCGCGCCGGGCGGATGCTCGCCGGGGCGCTCATCCATCGGCTGTATCACCTCTGCTACAACGCTCCGCACTGGCGCTGCGGCTGGCGCCGCCTCACCGGGCCCGACCTCATCGACCTGGGGCGCCACCCGGAGGCGGGCTGGACCGTCCTGCCGGACGACGGCCGGCGCTTCTACGCCGATCCGTTCCCGATCACCGTCGCCGGGACGACGCACCTCTTCGTCGAGGATTTCCCGCACGCGACCGGCAAGGCGATCATCTCGGCGGTCCGCTTCGGCCCGGACGGTCCCGAGGGAGCGCCTGTCCCGGTTCTGGAGGAGGCCCATCACCTCTCCTACCCGTTCGTCTTCGCGCGCGCGGGCTCCGTCTGGATGGTGCCGGAGAGTTCCGCGGCGGGGACGGTCGATCTCTATCGCGCGACGTGCTTCCCCGGCGGCTGGGTCAAGGAGGCGACGCTGCTCTCCGGCGTGGCCGCGAGCGATGCGACCCTCGTCGAGCATGCCGGGCTCTGGTGGATCTTCGCCACCGTGCGGGAGGCCGCGGGCGACGCCCCGGCCGGGGCGGGCTCCTTCCACGACGCCCTGCATCTCTGGTCCGCACCGGACTTCCGCGGGCCCTACACAGCCCATCCGGCCAATCCCGTCCTGGTCGATCCCACGCTCGCGCGTCCGGCCGGGCGGATGGTCGCCCGGGGCGGGCGCCTGATCCGTCCGGTTCAGGATTGCGCCGCGGGCTACGGCCGCGCCCTGACGCTGACGCGGGTCGATCGGCTCGATCAGGACGGGTTCGCGCAGACCATCATCGCCCGGATCGAGCCGGGACCGGCCTGGCCCGGCAGCCGGCTCCACACCCTGAACGCCGGGGGCGGCCTCGAGTGCATCGACGGTTCCGCCCGGGCGCGCCGCTTCTGACGGCCGCCGCAGGGGCGATTTTTAGCCGGCACGACCCTGGCGGTCGCGCCTCCGGACGGTTACATGTCGGTGGCGGGGCTGCAGAGTTCGTCAGGAGCACTATCCCCGGGGCCTTATCGACTCCCTCGGGAGCTGTCCCTGGCCTCGTCCCTGGACCTGGCCAACACGGCGCCCACCTACGCTGTAGGTTTCCCGGGATCGATCCTCCAACGGCTCACGTGGCTCCGCACTCCACCCTTCCCGATCCTGCCGCTTCCCCCGACGTCGCGCGCAAGGCGGAACTCCGACGCGCCGCCCTGGCGGCGCGCGACGCGCTCGATCCGGGGGCCCGGCAGGCCGCCTCGGCGGAGATCGCGCGCCTGCTTCTGGCTCTGCCCGAGCTCGCCGAAGCCCGGCTGGTCGGCGCCTTCTGGCCCATCCGCAGCGAGGTCGATCCGCGCCCGGCGGCCGAGGGGCTGCTCGCCCGCGGTCAGGCCGTGGCGCTTCCCCATGTGACGCCGGGGGGGCTCGTGTTCCGGGAATGGCGCCGCGGAGAGGCCCTGGTCGCCGGCCGATTCGGCTTGAGCGAACCGGATTCCGCGCTCCCGGCGGTGGAACCCGACGCCTTGATCGTGCCGCTCGCCGCCTTCGACCGCACCGGCCAGCGCATCGGATACGGCCGCGGCTACTACGATGGCGCGATCGCGCGTCTGTCCCGCAGCCGGCCGATCCTGACGGTCGGGATCGGCTTCGCCGCCCAGGAGGTCGCCCGCGTCCCGGCCGAGCCGCATGACCGGCCCCTCCAGTTCGTGATCACCGAAGCGGGCGTGATCCGCATCGACAGGACGGCCTGACCCATGCGGCTGCTCTTCCTCGGGGACGTCGTCGGCCGTGCGGGCCGCGCCGTGGTGTGCGAGCGGCTGCCCCGTCTGCGGGAGCGGTGGCGCCTCGACTGCGTGATCGTCAACGGCGAGAACGCGGCCGGCGGCTTCGGCATCTCCGAGACGATCTGCGACGAGCTGATCCAGGCCGGCGCCGACGCGGTGACGCTGGGCAACCACAGCTTCGACCAGCGCGAGGCCCTGGTGTTCATCGCCCGCCAGCCCCGGCTGGTACGCCCGGCCAACTACCCGCCCGGCACGCCCGGCCGCGGTGCCACGGTCGTCGAGACGCAGGGCGGCGCCCGCGTCCTCGTGGTCAACGTCATGGGCCGGGTCTTCCTCGACGCGATGGACGATCCCTTCACCGCGGTCGAGCGCGAGATCACCGCCTGTCCCCTCGGGGCGGCGGCCGATGCCGTGGTGGTCGACGTGCATGCCGAGGCGACCAGCGAGAAGCAGGCCTTCGGCCATTATCTCGACGGCCGCGCGAGCCTCGTCGTCGGGACCCACACCCATACCCCCACCGCCGACCACCGGATCCTGCCCGGCGGCACGGCATACATGTCGGATGCCGGCATGTGCGGCGACTACGATTCGGTCATCGGCATGCAGAAGGACGAGCCGATCCGCCGCATGATCCAGAAGACCCCGGGCTCCCGCTGGGAGGTCGCCACGGGCGAGGCGACCCTCTGCGGCATCGCCGTGGAGGTCGATGCCCGGGGCCTCGCCACACGGGTCGCGGCGCTCCGCCTCGGGCCGAACCTCGAGGAGAGCGCGCCGCATTTCTGGGATTAGCGTGTCCTTCACGTGACTTGATCGCGTGCGGGCCTGCCCTCACAGTGGCGGCGACGGACGCCGCCGGCGGCCGCGTGTTCAGATCAGGCTAAAGCGTCCGATGGCCGCCCGCGATACCGGAGAAATCAGGAGAGGGCCGCTGGCGCGGCCCGTGATCTATCTGGGGCGGATGCTGGTCTTCTTGATCCTCGTCGGCTTCCTAGCCTTCATCTTGTTCAAGCAGATCACGCCGGCCTTCCTGGCCAATCCCGGGCTGAACGGGCTCATTCTCGGCGTGCTGCTGATCGCGGTCCTGATCGCCTTCGGACAGGTGATCCGGCTGTTCCGCGAAACCACCTACGTCAACGCCGTGGCGAGCGGCGCCCAGGCGAAGCGTCCGCCGGCCCTGCTGGCGCCCATGGCGCCGATGATCGCGGCCCGGGCCGCCGGGACGACCCTGCCGGGAACCGCCGGCTACCTCGACACCATCGCGGCCCGCCTCGACGAGGGGCGCGACATGCTGCGCTACATCGCCGGCATCCTGATCCTGCTCGGGCTGCTCGGCACCTTCTGGGGCCTGATCGACACCCTCTCGGCGGTGGGCGGCGTGATCAAGGGCATGCGCGGCGGCGGCGATGCCGGCGTGATGTTCGACGAGCTGAAATCCGGTCTGGCCGTGCCGTTGTCGGGGATCGGGCTGGCCTTCTCGGCCTCCCTGTTCGGCCTCGCCTCCTCGCTGATCACCGGCTTCCTGGAACTGCAGGCGGGTCAGGCCCACGCCCGGTTCCACAATGAATTGCAGGACTGGCTGATGTCCGGCGAAACCGTCGCCGAGACCGCCGGTGCGGTGGTCCGGCCGGGCGCCGGCACCCAGGAATTGAAGGAGGCCCTCGAGCGCCTGACGGCGCTGGTGGCCGAGGGCGGGGGCAGCCGTGCCGCGACGCTCGCCATGACCAACCTCGCCGAGGGCATTCAGGGCCTCGTGCAGCACATGCGCGCCGAGCAGCAGATGATCCGCGACTGGGTCGAG
>CAXDNE010000214.1:0-13094 GCA_963990595.1 uncultured Methylobacterium sp. | reverse complement strand
GCTTCCGGGCGGGCGGCATGGCGCCCTCCTGCCATCCCGCGCGGGCGCCGTCACCGGTCAGGCGGCGTCCCGGGTCCCCCGCTCGCCGCCATGCGCCTCGACGATGTTGCCGAAGAACTGGCGCGCGCTCACGTCCCAGCCGCAGCGCAGGGCCTCCGCGCGGCACGCGGCGCGCGACAGGCTGAGGGCGGCGAGCGCGGCGGCCCGCAGGTCCCGGTCGAGGATCCCGCCCGCGGTGCCGCCGACGACGTCGCTCGGGCCCGGCACCGGGAAGGCCGCCACCGGCAGGCCGCTGGCCAGAGCCTCCAGGAGGACGATGCCGAACGTGTCGGTGAGGCTCGGGAAGACGAAGACGTCGCAGGCCGCGTAGAGCGCCGAGAGCGCCGCACCCGTGCGGGTGCCGAGGAACCGCGTCGCGGGCGCCAGCGCCCTGAGCCGCGCCCGGTCGGGCCCGTCGCCGACCACGACCTTGGTGCCGGGCAGATCGAGGGTCAGGAAGGCCGCGACGTTCTTCTCCACCGCGAGCCGCCCGACATAGAGGAACAGCGGCCGGGGCAGGCCGGCGAGGTCCGCCGGCACCGGCGCGCCGGGCTCGGCCGGGCGGAACCGCTCCGTGTCGACGCCCCGGGTCCAGCGCATCAAGCGGCCGAAGCCCTTCGCCGACAGCTCGCCCTGCAGCGAGGCGGTGCTGACCATCGTGCCCCGGGCCGCGCCGTGGAAGCGGCGCAGGTAGGCGTAGGACCACGCCTCCGGCACCGGGGCCCGGGCCGCGAGGTACTCGGGGAAACGCGTGTGGTAGCTCGTGGTGAAGGGCAGGTCGTGGGCGAGACAGTGCCGCCGCGCGGCGAGGCCCACGGGCCCCTCGGTGGCGATGTGGACGTGGCTCGGCCGCTCCGACCTCCAGCGTGCCGCCACCCGGTCCCGCCCGGCATAGGCGAGGCGGATCTCCGGATAGCCCGGCAGGGGCAGCGAGCGGAAATCCGCCACGGAGAGCAGCGCGGTCTCGAACCCGTGCTCGGGGGCGCGGCGCACCATCTGCTCCAGGGAGCGGACGACGCCGTTCACCTGCGGGTGCCACGCGTCGGTGGCGATCAGGAGCTTCACGCCTGTCCCCTCACGCCACGGCGCGCCGGCCCGGCAGCGCCCGCGGCACGGTCTCGGCCGCCCGCGCCCGCAGGAGGCTCGGATAGTGCAGCACCTCGAGGCGGCCGTCGTAATGCTCCACGAGCCCGGTGCAGGATTCCACCCAGTCGCCGGTGTTGAGGTAGCGCAGGTCGCCGATCGGCCGGTCCGCCGCGTGGTGGATGTGGCCGCAGATGACGCCGTCGGCGCCCTGGCGGCGGGCCTCCTCGGCCAGGATGGTCTCGAACCGGCCGATGAAGCTGACGGCGTTCTTCACCCGCAGCTTCGCCCAGGCGGAGAGCGACCAGTAGGAGAGGCCGAGGCGCCGCCGCACCTTGTTGATCACGGTGTTGAGGCTCAGCGCCAGCGTGTAGGCGCCGTCGCCCAGATGGGCGAGCCAGGGCGAGTGGCGCACCACCATGTCGAACTGGTCGCCGTGGATCACGAGGTAGCGCCGGCCGTCGGCCGCCGCGTGGATCGCGGTCTCGGCCAATTCGATCCCGCCGAAGCTCGTGCCGACATAGTCGCGCAGGAACTCGTCGTGGTTGCCCGGAAGGTAGACGATGCGGGCGCCCTTGCGGACCTTGCGCAGGAGCTTCTGCACGACGTCGTTGTGCTCCTGCGGCCAGTACCATCCGGAGCGCAGCTGCCAGCCATCCACGATGTCGCCCACGAGGTAGATCGTGTCGGCGTCGTAATCCTTGAGGAACGACAGCAGCAGCCCGGCCTGGCAGCCGCGCGTGCCGAGATGCAGGTCGGACAGGAACAGCGTCCGCACGCGGACCGGCATCTCCTCAACCTCGGCCACGGCATCCTCTCCCGGCGGCTGAACGGTGCCGGGATCCAGAGCGCGATCCCATCTCAGTTTGATGACGCGCGGGACCGGGCCGCGCCGGGCCGACGCGTGCACTGCGGCGAAGCCTCTCAACCGAGGCTCGCCGTCGTTGCGCCGCACAAAAAATTTTTTTGCCAAGTTCCGGAAGTTTTTCCGGTTTTCCTTTCCAGCGCCGCCCGCTCATAATACCAGATGACCGGCGGCTCGGCCCGAGCTGAGCCGGGCGTAGACAGGAAGGCGGCGAGGACGGCCCTGGGGCCGTTGAACGGGACGGCATTTCGGAGGCGACCGGCGCGCGGGGGCGTGCCGCGACGCGAGCGGCGTGAGGCCGCCTGCCGCTCCGCTGCGCAGCCCGATCCACGGCACAGGAAGGCGTTCGAGGGGGCGCGGCGCGAGCCGCGGCTGGCGGCGCCGGACCGACTCCCGAGGACGCTTGGACAACCCGGCGCGGGCCTGACCCGCGCGCAATGGACTATTCGGAGGAAACATCATGGCCGCAACCCGGCGCCCCGGTCGCAACCACCTCTTCATCCCGGGCCCCACCAACATCCCGGAGCGCGTCCTGCGCGCCATGCACGTGCCGTCTGAGGATCACCGCTCGCCGAGCTTCCCCGAGCTGGTGAAGCCGCTGCTGCAGGACTCCAAGATGGTGTTCGGCTCGACCAACGGGACGGTCATCCTGTTCCCGTCCTCGGGCACCGGAATCTGGGAATCGGCCCTGTCCAACACCCTCTGCCGCGGCGACAAGGTGCTGACCGCCCGCTACGGCCAGTTCAGCCATCTCTGGGTCGACATGGCCCAGCGGCTCGGCCTCGACGTGATCGTCCAGGACGAGGAGTGGGGCACCGGCGCCGATCCGCGGAAGATCGAGGAGGCGCTGCGGGCCGACAAGGAACACGCCATCAAGGCCGTGATGGTCGTCCACAACGAGACCGCCACGGGCGTCACCAGCGACATCGGCGCGGTGCGCAAGGCGATCGACGCCGCCGGCCACCCGGCGCTGCTGTTCGTGGACGGCATCTCGTCGATCGGCTCGCTGCCGTTCAAGATGGACGAGTGGGGCGTCGACTGCGCCATCGCGGGCTCGCAGAAGGGCTTCATGCTGCCGGCCGGCCTCGGCCTGATCTGCATCAGCCAGAAGGCGCTCAAGATCGCCGAGGGCGGCACCGGCCGCAACGACCGGCTCGGCCACGCCTACTTCGCCTGGAAGGACCAGCTGGCCGCCAACGCCACCGGCTACTTCCCCTACACCCCCGTCCTGCCGCTGCTCTACGGCCTGCGCGAGGCCCTGGCGATCGTGAAGGAGGAGGGGCTGGAGAACGTCTACCACCGCCATCACGTGCTCGCCGAAGCGACCCGCCAGGCGGTGGCGGCCTGGGGCCTCAAGCCCTGCGCCAAGGAGCCGAAGTGGAACTCCGACACGGTCACGGCGATCGTGGTGCCGGAGGGCGCCGACGCCGCCAAGGTGATCATCCACGCCTACGAGCGCTACAACCTCTCGCTGGGCGCCGGCCTGTCGAAAGTCGCCGGCAAGGTGTTTCGCATCGGCCACCTGGGCGACCTGAACGAGCTGTCGCTGCTGGGCGCCATCGCGGGCGCCGAGATGGCCATGCTCGATTGCGGCATCAAGGTCACGCCGGGCTCGGGCGTCGCCGCCGCGTCCAGCTACCTGCGCGAGAATCCGCTGCATAAGGCCTAATCGGCGCACGCGATCGGGGCGGGACCGGGTTGCCGGCCCCGCCCCGACGCGCAAGTAAGAACAAGACTATCGAGGAAGCCGCCCGTCGTTCGAGAGGGGTCCTATGACCAAGAAGATCGTGTTCCTGGACCGTGAATCCCTCGATGCCAGGGTCCGACCATTCAACTTCCCGCACGAATACGTTGAGCACGAGTCGACCTGGACGCCGGAGGACACGGTGTCCCGGCTGCAGGGCGCCGAGATCGCGCTGATCAACAAGGTCCCGATGCGGGCCGAGACCCTGAAGCAGCTCCCCGACCTGAAGCTGATCGCGGTGGCCGCCACCGGCACCGACGTGGTCGACAAGGCCCAGGCCAAGGCGCAGGGCATCACCGTCGTCAACATCCGCAACTACGCGTTCAACACCGTGCCCGAGCACGTGGTCGGGCTGATGTTCGCCCTGCGCCGGGCGATCGTGCCCTACGCCAACTCGGTGCGGCGCGGCGACTGGGCGAAGTCCACGCAGTTCTGCTACTTCGACTACCCGATCTACGACATCGCCGGCTCGACGCTCGGCATCGTCGGCTACGGGGCGCTCGGCAAGTCGATCGCCAAGCGCGCCGAGGCGCTGGGCATGAAGGTGCTGGCCTACGACGTGTTCCCGCAGGAGGGGCTCGTCGATTTCGAGACGATCCTCACCCAGTCCGACGTGATCACGCTGCACGTTCCGCTGACCCCCGACACCAAGGGGATGATCGGCGCGGCCGAGCTCAAGAAGATGAAGAAGAGCGCCATCCTCATCAACACGGCCCGGGGCGGGCTCGTGGACGAGGCGGCTCTGCTCGCCGCGCTCAAGGACGGCACCATCGCGGGCGCCGGCTTCGACGTGGTGGCGCAGGAGCCGCCCAAGGACGGCAACATCCTGTGCGACGCCGACCTGCCGAACCTGATCGTCACGCCGCACGTGGCCTGGGCGAGCAAGGAGGCGATGCAGATCCTGGCCGACCAGCTGGTCGACAACGTCGAGGCCTTCGTGGCGGGCAAGCCGCAGAACGTGGTCGAGTAGCGGCAACCGGCCCTCTCTCCCGGGCGGGAGAGGGTTGGGGTGAGGGTCCGACCTCTCAGGAAAGACCTCGATCCCTCACCCTGTCCCTCTCCCGCACGGGAGAGGGGACCCGCGCCTCGCCAAATAAACCATCTGAACGCCCGGGCGCACGATGACGCGCATGGGTCGCGCGGTGCGACCGCCCTTTGAAAACAAGACGACAGCGCCGCAGGGCGCGATAGAAAGGTCCGAATCGTGACGAAGAAGCTGCTGTTCCTGTTCGACACCGATGCCGTGCCGAACGTGTTCGACACAGTGGTCGGCTACGACGGCGGCGCCGACCACATCACCGGCTACGGTGGCGTGAACCCCGGCAATGTCGGCGCGCTGGTGGACGGCACGATCTACACCCGAGGCGGCTCCGAGAAGAAGTCGACGGCGATCTTCGTCGGCGGCGGCAACATGGCGGCCGGCGAGGAGCTGTTCAACGCGGTCAAGAAGCGCTTCTTCGGCCCGTTCCGGGTCTCGGTCATGCTCGATTCCAACGGCTCCAACACCACGGCCGCCGCGGGCGTCGCGCTGGTGGCCAAGGCCGCGGGCTCGCTCCAGGGCAAGAAGGCCGTCGTGCTGGCGGGCACCGGCCCGGTGGGCATGCGCTCGGCCGCGCTGCTCGCCGGCGAGGGCGCCGAGGTCACCATCGCGGGCCGCGCGCTGGACAAGACCCAGGCCGCCGCCGACCAGATCAACACGCGCTTCAAGGTCAACGTGAAGGCCGCTGCGACCCCCGACGAGGCCTCCCGCATCGCGCTGGTGAAGGGCACGAACCTCGTGTTCACGGCCGGCGCCATCGGCGTCGAGCTGCTGCCGGAATCCGCCTGGGCCCAGGATTCGGCCATCGAGTTCGTCGCCGACTACAACGCCCAGCCCCCGACCGGCATCGGCGGCATCGACGTGATGGACAAGGGCAAGGAGCGCAACGGCAAGAAGGCCTTCGGCGCGCTCGGCATCGGCGGCCTGAAGCTCAAGCTGCACCGGGCCTGCGTGGGCCAGCTCTTCGAGAGCACCGAGCAGGTGCTCGACGCCGAGGAGATCTACGCCCTCGCCAAGAAGATGGCCTGACGGGAGAAGCGCCCATGTCGGACACGCATCAGCCGCCCGAGAACGCGAGCATCCAGACCTTCCTGACGGAGCTGGCGAGCGCCGCCCCGACCCCCGGGGGCGGCGGCGCGGCGGCGATCTCCGGCGCCATGGGCGCGGCCCTGGTGTCGATGGTCTGCAACCTCACCATCGGCAAGAAGAAGTACGTCGAGGTCGAGGCCGAGCTGAAGGACGTGCTCGCCAAGTCCGAGGGCCTGCGGGTCGTCCTCACCGGCATGATCGGTGAGGATGTCCAGGCCTTCGACGCCGTGATGGGCGCCTACGGCCTGCCCAAGGCCACCGACGACGAGAAGGCGGCGCGCGCGGAGAGGATCCAGGCCGCCCTCAAGACGGCCACCGACGTCCCGCTCGCCTGCTGCCGGGCCTGCCGCTCGGTGATCGACCTCGCGGCGATCACGGCCGAGAAGGGGAACCTCAACGTCGTCTCGGATGCCGGCGTGGCGGTCCTCTCCGCCTATGCGGGCCTGCGCAGCGCGGCGCTCAATGTCTACGTCAACGCCAAGGGTCTCGACGACCGGGACTTCGCCGACGAGCGGCTGAAGGAGCTGGAGGATCTGCTCTCCGAGGCCGGAGCGCAGACCGAGAAGGTCTACGCGGTCGTCAAGACCAAGGTGAACTGAAAGCGCCGCACCCGGTTCGGGGTGCCGGCAAAGAATTGACAGTCGAGGCCGGGTGCAGCATGCCCCGGCCTCGTTGTTTTTCGGTATGCTGCATTGCGGTATTGAATACCTTTCGTTGTGCGACCGCGAAAAAGTCTCGATGAAGTGGCCGCTCAAAAAATTTGACGGGCGTAATCTTGCGACTCAACTAAAGTAGATGGCGTCAACGGCGGCAACGAACCGCGGAGGAGGCGCCGAATGGACGTCCACGAGTATCAGGCCAAGGAGCTGCTCGCGAGCTTCGGCGTGGCCGTCCCGAAAGGTGCCATCGCGTTCAGCCCGGACCAGGCGGTCTACGCCGCCACCGAGCTCGGCGGCTCGTTCTGGGCCGTGAAGGCGCAGATCCACGCGGGCGCCCGCGGCAAGGCCGGCGGCATCAAGCTGTGCCGGACCTACAACGAGGTCCGCGACGCCGCGAAGGACCTGCTGGGCAAGCGCCTCGTCACGCACCAGACCGGCCCCGAGGGCAAGCCGGTGCAGCGGGTCTACGTCGAGACCGCCGACCCGTTCGAGCGCGAACTCTATCTCGGCTACGTGCTGGACCGGAAGGCCGAGCGCGTGCGGGTCATCGCCAGCCAGCGCGGCGGCATGGATATCGAGGAGATCGCCGCCAAGGAGCCGGCCTCCCTCATCCAGGTGGTCGTCGAGCCGGCGGTGGGCCTGCAGCAATTCCAGGCGCGGGAGATCGCGTTCCAGCTCGGGCTCAACATCAAGCAGGTCTCGGCCGCGGTGAAGACCATCATGAACGCCTACCGGGCGTTCCGCGACTGCGACGGGACGATGCTGGAGATCAACCCGCTGGTCGTCACCAAGGACGACCGCGTGCTGGCGCTCGACGCCAAGATGTCCTTCGACGACAACGCCCTGTTCCGCCGGCCGGGCATCGCCGACATGCACGACCCGTCGCAGAGCGACCCTCGCGAGGCGCAGGCCGCCGAGCACAACCTCAGCTACATAGGCCTCGAGGGCGAGATCGGCTGCATCGTCAACGGCGCCGGCCTCGCCATGGCCACCATGGACATGATCAAGCACGCGGGCGGCGAGCCGGCGAACTTTTTGGACGTGGGCGGCGGTGCCTCGCCGGAGCGCGTGGCGACGGCCTTCCGGCTGGTCCTCTCGGACCGCAACGTGAAGGCGATCCTCGTCAACATCTTCGCCGGCATCAACCGCTGCGACTGGGTCGCCGAGGGCGTCATCCAGGCCGCCCGCGAGGTGAAGATCGACGTGCCGCTCGTGGTGCGCCTCGCCGGCACGAACGTGGAGGCCGGCAAGAAGATCCTGGCCGAGAGCGGCCTCGACCTGATCACCGCCGACACGCTGGCGGAGGCGGCCCGGAAAGCGGTGGACGCCTGCGCGGCGGCCAAGACACAGCACTGAAGGGGGGAGACCGCGCCATGAGCATCCTCATCGACGAGACCACCCCGATCATCGTCCAGGGCATCACGGGCGACAAGGGCACCTTCCACGCCAAGGAGATGCTGGATTACGGCTCGAACGTGGTCGGCGGCGTCACCCCGGGCAAGGGCGGGCGCACCCATCTCGGCCTGCCGGTGTTCAACACCGTCAAGGAGGCGGTGGCGGCGACCGGGGCCACGACCTCGATCACCTTCGTGGCGCCGCCCTTCGCGGCGGACGCCATCATGGAGGCGGCCGATGCCGGCCTGCGGCTGGTCTGCTCGATCACCGACGGCATCCCGGCCCAGGACATGATGCGGGTGAAGCGCTACCTCTACCGCTATCCCAAGGAGCGGCGGACCATGGTGGTCGGCCCGAACTGCGCCGGCATCATCTCGCCCGGCAAGGCGATGCTCGGGATCATGCCCGGCCACATCTACCTCCAGGGCAATGTCGGGGTGATCTCCCGCTCGGGCACGCTCGGCTACGAGGCCGCCGCGCAGCTGAAGGAGCTCGGTCTCGGCATCTCGACCTCGGTGGGCATCGGCGGCGACCCGATCAACGGCTCGTCCTTCCTCGACCATCTCGCCCTGTTCGAGACCGATCCGGACACCGACGCGGTGCTGATGATCGGCGAGATCGGCGGCCCGCAGGAGGCCGAAGCCTCGGCCTGGATCCGGGAGAACATGTCGAAGCCGGTGGTCGGCTTCGTGGCCGGGCTGACGGCCCCGAAGGGGCGCCGCATGGGCCATGCCGGGGCGATCATCTCGGCGGCCGGCGACAGCGCTGCCGAGAAGGCCGAGATCATGCGCTCCTACGGTCTCACGGTGGCGCCGGATCCCGGCTCCTTCGGGCGGACCGTGGCCGACGTGCTGGCCCGGGCCGCGTAGCGCCGCGGCCTTTGCGAGCGCGGCGCCCCGCGCTCGCAAAGGCCAGCGCACCCACCGTCAGGTCAGCCGCAAGGTTTCAGAATGCGGCGCAGGTCCCCTCTCCCGAGCGGGAGAGGGACAGGGTGAGGGGCGAGAACGATCCGGGAGAGGCGCCCCCGATTGGCGCTTCGATGGCGCGCTCCGTCCCGAAGCCCTTCGTCCCTCACCCCAAGCCGCTCCCGCACGGGAGCGGGGGCCCACCGCGCCCGCCACGGGCCGCTTCGTATCACTCCCCGCGAAGGGGAGGGGCGTTTCGCGCCGATCCTTGAAAAGAAACATGCGCCACGAGGTGGCCCGATGACCCGTACCCTTCACGCGACCCCAGGCCTCGCCGATGCCAGCGCCTTCGCGCCGCCGGTCATCACCGGCACCTCGGCGGAACAGGCGCTGGACATCCTGTTCCAGGCGCTGCTCGACGTCGCCCGCCGGCACGACCCCGACCTGGAGGCTGTGCTGCACGGCACGGCCGACATCTCGCGCTTCTCGCCGCAGATGCTGGCCCGGGCGCTCCAGGTGCAGGGCATCTGGTTCCAGCTGATCTCCATCGCCGAGCAGAACGCCGCGATGCGCCGCCGCCGTCACGTCGAGCGCACGGAAGGCCGGGCCGCGCTGGGCGGCTCCTTCGCCAAGGTGTTCGCGGATGTGCGCGCCCAGGGCGTGCCCCCGGAGAAGATCCAGGCCCTCCTCAGCGACCTGCGGATCCGCCCGACCCTCACGGCGCACCCGACCGAGGGCAAGCGGGTGACCGTGCTGGAGAAGTTCCGGCGGATCTACCTCGTGCTGCGCGAGCTGGAGATGCCGCGCTGGACCGACCGCGAGCGCAACGGGCTCATGAACGAGCTGCGCGACCAGATCGAGCTGGTCTGGATGACGGGGGAGCTGCACCTGGAGAAGGCCACCGTCGAGCGGGAGGTCGCCTGGGGGCTGCACTTCTTCGACGAGACCCTGTTCGCGATGCTGCCCGAGACCATGGAGACCCTGGAGGAGGCGCTCGCCGAGACCTATCCGGGCACGGACTTCAAGGTGCCGCCCTTCTTCCAGTTCGGCTCATGGATCGGCGGCGACCGGGACGGCAACCCCTACGTCACCGCCGCCGTGACCCGGCAGACCCTGCACCGCAACGCGCTGGCCTCGCTCACCCGCTACCGGGACGGCGTGCGGGAGCTGGGGCGGACCCTGTCGCTCACCGAGCGCTCGCTGCCGCTGCCGGACCCATTCCGCACCGAACTCGACCGTCAGCTGGCCGAGAGCGGTCAGGCCCGGGCGATCACCCGGCGCAATCCGGGCGAGCCCTATCGCCAGTACCTCTCCTGCGTCCTGCGCAAGATCGAGGCGACCATCGCCCGCAATGAGGGCGAGCACCCGTCCGGCCCGGACTATGCCAGCGCGGACGGCCTCATCGAGGATCTGCGCACCCTCGAGCGCGGCCTGACCGATGCGAAGTGCGGGGCGCTCGCCCGGGACCTCGTGCGCCCGGTGCGGCGGATGGTGGAGATCTTCCGGTTCTCGACGGTGCGGCTCGACCTGCGCGAGAACACCACCCGGACCACCGACACGCTGCAGGCGCTCTGGCGCCAGCGCAACGGCGAGGGCGAGCCCCCGGTCCTCGGCTCGGCGGCCTGGCGGCAGTGGCTCGACACGGAACTCGCCCGGCCCCGGGATCCGGACCGCTCCTTCGAGGACCTGCCGGACGCAGCCCGGGAGACGCTCGCCACCTTCGCCCTCGTCGCCGAGATGCGCGAGGCCCTCGACCGGGAGGCGTTCGGCGCCTTCGTGCTGTCGATGACCCGCTCGGTGGAGGACGTGCTCGGCGCCTACCTGCTCGCCAAGGAGGCGGGGGTGTTCCTCGACACGGCCGGCACCGAGATCTGCCCGCTGCCGATCGTGCCCCTGTTCGAGACCATCGACGACCTGCGCGCCGCCCCGGCGATCATGCGGGCGCTGCTGAACGTGCCGGTGGTGCGCCGCTCCACCCGCTGGCAGGGCGGGGTGCAGGAGGTGATGATCGGCTACTCCGACTCCAACAAGGATGGCGGCTTCGTCGCCGCCAACTGGGAGCTCTACAAGGCGCAGAGCAAGCTGACCCGGCTCGGCCAGGAACTCGGCGTCGGGATCGCCTTCTTCCACGGGCGCGGCGGTTCGGTGAGCCGGGGCGGCGTGCCGACCTACCGGGGCATCATGGCCCAGCCGCCGGGCTCGATCCGCGGCCGGTTCCGCACCACCGAGCAGGGCGAGGTCGTCTCGTTCAAATACGCCAACCGCGGCACCGCCGCCTACCAGATGGAGCTTCTGGCCGCCTCGGTGTTCGAGCACGCGCTGGCCGGCGACGGCGAGCGGGCCGGCCCCGGCCACGACGACGCCCTGGAGGCGCTCGCCGGCGCCTCGCGGGCGGCCTATGTCCGGCTGCTCCAGACCGACGGCCTCGTCGACTATTTCCAGGCCGCGAGCCCGCTCGACGAGATCGCGCTCCTCAATATCGGCTCGCGCCCGGCCCGCCGCTTCGGCGCCCGCTCGCTCTCGGACCTGCGGGCGATCCCCTGGGTGTTCGCGTGGTCGCAGAACCGGCACGTGATCACCGGCTGGTACGGGGTCGGCTCGGGGCTCGCGAGCTTCATCGACGTGCGCGGCCGGGACGGCGAGGCGACCCTGAAGCGCCTGTTCCAGGACTCCCGCGTCCTGCGCCTCGTCCTCGACGAGGTCGAGAAGACGCTGATGATGGTCGATCTCGACATCGCCCGCGCCTATGCGGGCCTCGTCCCGGATGCGGGCATCCGCGACCGGATCTTCGGGATGATCGAGGCCGAGTACGCGCTCACCCGGGAGATGGTGCTGCGGGTGAGCGGCGGCACGGAGCTGGCCGAGCGCTTCCCCCTGTTCCGGGACCGCCTGAAGGGCCGGCTCCCGACCATCAACCAAGTCAGCCGCGAGCAGGTGGAGCTGCTCGCCCGCTACCGCGCCGAGACCGACGAGGACCGGCGCGAGGCTGTGAAGTCGGCCCTGCTCCTGTCGATCAACTGCATCGCGGTCGGCTTCGGGGCGACGGGGTAGGGGAGGGCTCAACCTGCTCCCTCGCCCGCGCGGGAGGGGGATCCGCGCTTCACGGTGAGACCGTTGGGACCGGTCCATTCGTGCCGCCGCGCCCTGTCAGGGACCCACGCGCGCGCCATTTGCCGCCGATGAACGGGGGCCAGCCCCGCAACGGCACCAGAACCGTCACCAGGAGAGAGAACCCACGATGAGCTTCACCCTGATCCCGCAGGCCAAGGCCCGCCTGCACCGCTCCGAACTGGCCGTGCCGGGCTCGAACCCCACCTTCATGGAGAAGGCGACCGCCTCGGCCGCCGACGTGATCTTCCTCGATCTCGAGGACGCGGTGGCCCCCGACGACAAGGAGAAGGCCCGCACCAACATCATCCAGGCGCTGAACGACCTGGATTGGGGCAACAAGACCATGATGATCCGCATCAACGGTCTCGACACCCACTACATGTATCGCGACGTCGTCGACATCGTCGAAGCCTGCCCGCGCCTCGACATGATCCTGATCCCCAAGGTCGGCGTGCCGCAGGACGTCTACGCCATCGACGTGCTGGTCACCCAGATCGAGCAGGCCAAGAAGCGCGACAAGGCGATCGGCTTCGAGGTACTGATCGAGACGGCGCTCGGCATGGCCAATGTCGAGGCGATCGCGCAATCCTCGAAGCGCCTGGAGGCGATGTCGTTCGGCGTGGCGGATTATGCCGCCTCGACCCGCGCCCGCTCGACGGTGATCGGCGGCGTGAACCCGGACTTCTCGGTGCTCACCGACAAGGACGAGGCCGGCAACCGCCAGACCCACTGGCAGGATCCGTGGCTCTTCGCCCAGAACCGGATGCTGATCGCCTGCCGCGCCTACGGCCTGCGCCCGATCGACGGCCCGTTCGGCGACTTCTCGGATCCGGACGGCTACATCTCGGCGGCCCGGCGCTGCGCGGCTCTGGGCTTCGAAGGCAAGTGGGCGATCCACCCCAGCCAGATCGACCTCGCCAACCAGGTCTTCACCCCGTCCGAGGCCGAGGTCACCAAGGCCCGCCGCATCCTGGAAGCCATGGAAGAGGCCGCCAAGGCCGGCCGCGGCGCCGTCTCGCTGGACGGCCGCCTGATCGACATCGCCTCGATCCGCATGGCCGAGGCGCTCATCGAGAAGGCCGACGCGATGAAGGGCTGAGGCCCGCCGCAGCGCCGACGGATCCCGGCTCAGCCCCGGGATCCGTCCTCTGCCGCCCTGACGGCC
>CAXDNE010000213.1:0-13170 GCA_963990595.1 uncultured Methylobacterium sp. | reverse complement strand
CATGAAGCGGCGCGGATCGGGGCGGATCATCAACATATCGTCGCAGGCCGGGCGCAGTAAAAGCGAGGTCTCGAACCTGCCCTATGCCAGCGCAAAGGCGGGCGTTCTCGGCTTCACCCGCAACTTGGCCCAAGAAGTCGGTCCGTTCGGGATCACGGTCAACGCGGTCGCGCCCGGCGTGACCCTGACGGACCGCATCGCCGACAAGCTCGCGCGGCGCACGGACCGCGCGGCTCTGACCGAGGTCATCCCGTTGCGGCGGTTCGGCGACGCGCGCGACATCGCGGGCGCAATCCTCTTCCTCGCTTCAGCGGACGCGGCCTACGTGACCGGCGCCACGATCGACGTGAATGGCGGCCGGACCATGATGTAGAAGGGGGTTCTGCGCGTGCGAAATCTACGGATTATCCTCACGTTTCCGCTTCTGTTCTGCATCGCGATCGCGACGGGTCCGGCGCGCGCAGAGCAGAACGAATTGCGGGTCGCCTATCAGTTCGGCCTTCTCTTCCTGCCGATCGTGGTGATGAACAAAGAAGGGATGGTCGAAGCTGCCGCGCGCGAGGCCGGAATCGCCGGGCTCAAGGTCGACTATGTGCAGATGGCGGGCGGCAGCGATATGAACGGCAGCCTCCTGTCGGGGGCGATCGATATCGGATCCGGCGGCGTTCCACCTTTCCTGATCATCTGGTCGCGCACCCGCGGCAACGCTGATGTCAAAGGCGTGGTCGCTATGTGCTCGATGCCAATCAATCTGAATAGTCGGGACCCGCAGCTGAAGTCGATCGCCGATCTCACGGACCGCAACAAGATCGCGATGCCGGCCGCACGGGTCTCGATCCAGGCGATCATGCTCCAGATGGCCGCCGAGAGGACGTTCGGTCGCGAGAATTTCGGGCGGCTCGACTCGCTCGGGGTCGGCCTCGCGCATCCGCTGGCGATGTCGATGCTGCTCTCAGGCCAGGGCGAGGTCGACCTGCACTTCGCCTCGCCGCCCTACAATTACCAGGAACTCGAAGACCCGCGGATTCACTCGATCCTGAATTCCTACGATCTTCTCGGCAACGCCACGTTCGAGGTGCTCTGGGCAACGCGCCGGTTCGTCGAAAGCAATCCCAACCTGTACAAGGTGTTTGTCACAGCCTTCCAGCGCGCGACCGACCTGATCAATTCCGATCCGCAGCGCGCGGCCGAGATCTACTTGCGTGACTCCAAGGAGAAGCTGACGGTCGAGCAGGTGGTGCGGATCCTCAAGGATCCGCAAGTCGAGTACACGACGATGCCTAAGCACATCGATCGGTACTCCGAATTCCTCTACCGCACGGGCCAGCTGAAGGTTCGGCCTGCCGGCCTCGACGCGTTGTTCTTCCCGCGCCCGGACAAAAACGCCCATCCGAGCGAGTGAGTCGTCCGTGTGGACCGAAGCCTCCGACGCGGAGGGGAGGGGGAGGATCGAGACGATGCGGATCGCAATTGTCGGATGCGGCACGATCGGGATGAGCTGGGCGAGCCTGTTCCTCGCGCACGGGTTCGAAGTTCATGCCTACGATCCGGCCCCCGGACGGGAGGCGTTGCTGAGAGCCTTTATCGCCACCGCGACGGCGAGCCTCGGCCATTCCGTCGCCGCGGATACCAGCGCCCTGCATTACCACGCCGATCTGGCAGATGCCGTCAGCACTGCGCAATTCGTGCAGGAGAATGGTCCCGATTCGGAGGAGATGAAGCGCGCTTTGCTCGCGCAGATCGACCGGCTGGTGCCTGATGACTGCATCGTCGCGACGAGCACCTCATCGCAGCTGCGCAGCGCGATCGTGGCCGATTGCCAGCACCCGGATCGGCACATCGTCGCGCATCCGTTCAATCCGCCGCACCTGGTGCCCCTCGTGGAAATCCTCGGGGGGGCCGAATGGGCGGTGGAGCGCGCCGTTGGCCTCTATCGCCGCCTCGGACGGCACCCGATCGTCATGCGCCGCGAGATGCGCGGGCATATCGCGAACCGCCTGACCTCGGCGCTCTGGCGTGAGGCCCTGTTCATCCTTCAGGAGGGCGCCGCGAGCGTCTCCGACATCGACGACGCGGTGCGCTACGGCCCCGGGCTCCGGTGGGCCGTCGCCGGCCCGTATCTCACCTACCATATGGCCGGCGGTCCCGGTGGGATCCGGCATTTCCTCGATCATCTGGGTCCCGGCCACGTCAAGCGCTGGGCCGATCTCGGTACTCCGGTGCTGGATGCGGATCTGGAAGAGAAGGTGGTGCAGGGCGTGCGCGACGCCGTCGGCGTTCGGTCGATGGCGGAGTGCGTGGAGGCGCGCGACGCGATGCTCCTCGCCCTGGCCTCGATCCGGTGCGGCCAAGCGTCCGACGGCGACGGCGACCCGCTCCAGAGCGCGCAGCCGACCTAACCGGGATCTCGACCTGAGGAACGGCCTGACCGGAGCGCGCGTCACTGTGGCTGCAAGCCTGGAAGCGCCCGACGCATCTCGGGGCTACATCGTCAAGAGGCCGCCATCGACCGGCAGGACGGCGCCGGTGATGAAGCCAGCCCGGTCCGATGCGAGGAAGGCGATCGCTTCGGCGATGTCGCGGGGGGTGGCGAGACGCCGAAGCGGGATACGCGACGTGATGCGCTCGATCGTCCCGGCGTCGAGGCTTGCATGGGTCATCGGCGTATCTGCCACGGCCGGCGCGACCGCGTTGACGCGGATCCCGAGCGGTCCGAGCTCGCGGGCCAACCCGAGGGTGAGGGCGACGAGGCCGGCCTTGCTCGTCCCGTAGAGGACGTTGCCGATTGAGCCGCCTCCACGCATGGCCGAGATCGATGCGACGTTGACGATGCACCCATCGCCCTGAGCGGCCATGATACGGGCCGCCTCCCTCAGGCAGCTCGCCGCGCCGAGAAGATTGACGTCCAGAACGTCCCGCAGGTCCGCGGCGGACGATTCGAGAAACGGCTTCGTCTTCAGGAGCCCCGCGTTGCAGACCAGAATGTCGAGACGGCGGCTGGTCGCTTCGATCGTCCTGAACGCATCCCGTACCGCGTCCTCCTGAGACACATCGACCGTCACAGCGTGCGCCCGGGCCCCCTGCTCGGCGAGCGATGCGGCCGCGCGCTGCGCGCCGCCTCCGTCGCGGTCCGCGATCCAGACGCAGCACCCCTCCTGCGCCAGGGTCTCGGCGATCGCCAGCCCGATCCCCGCAGCCGCGCCTGTGACGAGAGCGACTCGCCCACTCAGCTCGAGATCCATCGCGCGTCCCCCTAGATGGAGCGAGCCCCACGAACGAGGCCGGCGGCCGGATCCGTCGCCTCATCGACGGACATGTCCCTCCGATGCGTCTCCGGCATCAGGGCAACGCAGGCCGCGCTGATCAGGGCAACCATGACAATGTAGGCCGCAAGGTACCACGGTGCCTTATCGCCGATCCGCAGCAATTCCGTTGCGACGAGGGGCGTCAATCCGCTCGCGAAGATGCCGGAGAATTGATAGACGAACGAGATGCCGGTGTAGCGGACGCGGGTGTCGAACAGTTCCGAGAACAGGGCGGCCTGCGGACCATAGATGAGCGGGTAGATCACCCCGAGCAGGAGGGCGATCATCAGCCAGATCAGCCCGGTCTCACGGGTGTTCATCACGGCGAATGCCGGGACAACCAAGAGGGCGATCAGGATCGCGCCGCCGCCGAACACGAGCCGCCGGCCGAACCGGTCCGACAGCATGCCACAGATTGGCAGCATCGCGATCATGATGGCCGAGGCCAGTATGACCGCCGTGAGGGCGGTTTGCCGCGGCAGGCCGAGGACGGTGGTGACGTAGGCGATCGAGAAGACGCCGAACGTGTTGAAGGTGACCCCCTCGATGAAGCGGGCGCCGAGCCCCAGGAGGATGTTGCGGCGATGGCCGCGCAGCAGCGCGAGGAAGGGCACCTTCGCCTCACCGCCGGCCTCCTTGATCTGCGCGAAGGCCGGCGTCTCGAGGATGGTCAGGCGGATATACAAGCCCACCGCGACCAGGATCGCGCTGAAGAGGAAAGCGATCCGCCACCCCCAATCCAGGAACGCCTGATCCGGCATCATCGAGAGAAGCGCCACGATGCCGGAGCTGAGGAGGAGACCGGCCGGCACGCCGATCTGCGGCCAGCTGCCGTAGAAGCCGCGCCTGCCCTCCGGCGAGTGCTCGACCGCCATGAGAACGGCCCCGCCCCATTCGCCCCCGATCCCGAGGCCCTGCAGCACCCGCAGCACGAGGAGCAGCACGGGAGCCCAGACGCCGACGGATTGATAGGTCGGCAGGATGCCGATCAGGAAGGTCGCGACCCCCATGATCAGCAGGGTCAGAACCAGGACGGCCTTGCGACCGATGCGGTCGCCGTAATGGCCGAAGATGATGCCCCCGATGGGCCGGGAGACGAAGCCAACGAAGAAGGTGCCGTAGGCGAGAAGCGTTCCGACGAGCGGGTCGAAGTTGGGAAAGAAGAGTTTGTTGAAGACCAGGGGCGTGACGACGCCGTAGAGGAAGAAATCGTACCATTCGATCGTCGCACCGATGCAGCTCGCGAAGGCGACCCTGCGGATGGAATTCGGATGCGTGGCTTCGACAGGTGTGATCATGATGTTCCTCCCCGTCGGGCTGAGCTCAGGTCGCCGGGCTCAGGTTTGGAGCGCTCTCCGCCGAAATGGACATGGATTCAGCGCCACAGATCGCGGTGCAGCCACGGTCTGGAACCCGGCACGCCTGTGGCGTGATCGGGCATGGCTCGGGGCGTCCGGGCAGCCGGTCGGGCCATCAGGCCGCCGGTAGAGACAGGATCTGCCGCGCTTCCGCCGCGGTGGCGGCGCGACGTCCGTATCGGCCGGCGATCTCCGCGACACGGGCCACGAGCTCGGCGTTGCTGCTGGCGAGGCGCGTCTTGTCGAAGCGCAGGTTGTCCTCGAGGCCGGTCCTGCAATGGCCGCCCAGCTCAAGGCACCATTCGTTCATCTGAAGCTGCGCCCGACCGATCCCCGCGCCGGTCCAGGTCGCGTCGGGCATGATCTCCCGCAACTCGGAGACGAGGAATTCGAGGAGCGAGCGGCGCGGCGGCATGGCGTTGGGCACGCCCATCACGAACTGGACGTGGGCCGGCGCCTTGAGCAGGCCGCGATCGATGAGGGTCTTGGCATTGTAGAGCATCGCCGCGTCGAAGACTTCGATCTCCGGCTTCACGTCGTGCTCCAGCATGCTTCGGGCGAGCTCCTCGACCAGCTGCGGGGGATTCTCGTAGATCTGATGCGGGAAGTTGACCGAGCCCGTCGACAGCGAGGCCATGTCGGGCCGGAGCAGCACGCAACGGCCGCGCTCGGCTTGGCTGCGGCCGCGCCCGCCGGTCGAGTGCTGGACGATCATGTCCGGGCAGTGCTTGCGCACGCCTTCCTGGACCTCGGCGAACAGCGCGGGGTCCGAACTCGGGCTCTCGTCGGGGTTGCGGACGTGGATATGGGCGATGGTGGCACCGGCCTCATAGGCCGCGTGGATCGATTCCACCTGTTCGGCCGGCCGCACCGGGACGGCGGGCGAATCCGCCTTCCGGGGAAGTGCTCCGGTGATGGCCACCGTGATGATGACGGGCTGGGTCACGCTGAATCCTCGACAGATCCGCCCGTCATCGGGCGCGGTGGACGAAATGGAAGCTGCGGATATCCGGCCGCGCCGCCACCTCCTTCAGAAGCGTCGCGAGCGGCGTATCGGCGAGGGGGTATTCGGTCCGGATCGGGCCGGCCTCGCGCAGGGCGCGGCACTCGGAGTCGGGATAGAAGGCCGCGAGGAGGAGGTCGTCGTCGGAGGCGAAGGGCCCACGCTCGCGGCGCAGAGTCGGGATGGCCGGGGCGAGCAATTCCCCGGGCCGCTTCGTCACGGGCGCGGCCCCGCGGGTGACGCGGTCGAGCACCTCGGGATCGACCGGGCCGGCAATCTCGCCGTAATGGCCGAGGACGTATTTGCGCACCTCGTCCGGGACCGTCGCGTAGCGCTCCTCACCCATTACGTTCAGGACCGCCTGGGTCATCACGAATTGGGCGAAGGGGCTGACGATGATCGGATAGCCGAGATCCCGGCGCACGCGCGCGGCCTCTTCGAGCACCGCCGGCAGCTTGTGCTCAAGACCGAGCGCCGCGAGCTGCGAGCGGATATTGGAGATCATCCCGCCCGGCATCTGGTGTTCGGCGTGAAACGCGTCGAACTCCGCGATCGCGCCGAGGGGCTTGTCCTCGCGCCGGGCGATATAGCGGAGGCGCTCGGCCACCTCCTCGACACAGGTCAGGTCGAGGGGTACGTCGAAACCCATGCGGCGGGCATTGGCCACGAACTGCTCGGTCGCGGGATGCGAGGCGCCATTCGCCAGGGTCGAGGTCGCCGTGTGGACGACGTCGACGCCGAGGCCGATGGCCTGCACGGCATTGTAGGGGGCCAAGCCCGTCAGGCAGTGCGAATGCAGCTGAAGCGGGAGCTGCCCGCAGGCCTTCTTGATCGCTGGAACGAGGGTGGCGACGCGCTCCGGCGTCAGCAGCCCGCTCGCGTCCTTCAGATAGATGGCGTCGACGCCGAGCGCGACCAGTTCGCGCGTCTTGCGGGCATAATACTCGTCCGTATGGACCGGACTGACTGTGAAGACCACGCCGCCGGCCGTGTAGAGCCCGACCCGTTTCGCCGCCTGGACCGGGACCACCATGTTGCGCATGTCGTTCAGCGCGTCATAGGGCGTGTGATACCGGATGCCGTTGGCGAAAATACGCTCGGCGGTCAGAGCGACGATGTCGTCGGGGAAGAACTCGAAGGTAAAGAGACTTTGGCTCCGCGTCATCACGATGAGGGGCGTCCGCGTCACCCAACTGCTCAGGATCCGCATGCGCTCCCAGGGATCCTCGCGCAGGTAGCGGACGCAGACATCGAAGACCGCGCCGCCGGCGAGGTCGATGGCCTCGAAACCCGCCGCGTCGAGGCGGGGTGCGAGTTGCGCCATCATGGCGGTCGTCATGCGCGTCGCCCAGAGACACTGCGGGGCGTCCCGGAGCGTCACGTCGATCAGACGTATCGATCGTCCCGTCATCAGGCGGCCTCGCGCGGCAGGAACGTGTTCTCGACCCAGCGGGTATGGACGCGGCCATCGAGAAAATCGGGATCGTCGATCAGTGCCGCGTGAAACGGGATCGTCGTCGGCACGCCTGCGACCTGGAAACGCCGCAGTGCGCCGCGCGCCGTGGCGAGCGCGTCCGCGCGCGAGGCACCGGCCACGATCAGCTTGGCCAGCATCGAATCATAGTGGGGCGGGACGCGGTAACCCTCATAGACATGGCTGTCGAGGCGAATCTCGGGGCCGACGGGAGGCGACCAGCGCGCCAGCGTGCCGGGCATCGGGCGGAAATCCTGCCCGGGGTCCTCGGCATTGATCCGGAATTCGATGACGCATCGCCCGTCGGGTTCGGGCGGAATGCCGAACGACAGGGCCTCCCCACGCGCCACGCGGAACTGTTCGGTCACAAGATCCGTCCCGGTGAGCATTTCGGTGACGGGATGCTCGACCTGGATGCGGGTATTCATCTCGATGAAGAAGTAGGACCCACTTTCGACATCGTAGATGAACTCGACCGTGCCAGCATTGCGGTAGCGCAGGCCTCGCACCAGGGCGAGGGCGGCCTCCGCCATCGCCCTGCGGGTCTCCGGCGGCAGCACGGGGGAGGGCGCTTCCTCGACCAGCTTCTGGTGACGGCGCTGGACGCTGCAATCCCGCTCCCACAAATGCACGGCATTGCCGTGCCCGTCGCCGAACACCTGGATCTCGATGTGCCGGACGGCCGAGAAGAAGCGCTCGAGATAGATTTCAGGCTGCCCGAACGCCGCTTCCGCTTCGGCGGTCGCCTGCTCGAAGCGCGCCAGGAAGACGTCGTGACTTTCGGCGACGCGCATGCCGCGGCCGCCGCCGCCGCCGCTCGCCTTGAGGAGAAGCGGATAGCCGATCTCCCTGGCCTTCGCCTCGGCCTCGGCCGCGCAGAGATACCCGCCCTCGGAGCCCGGCACGACCGGAATACCGAGCGCGGCGGCGGTGCGGCGGGCGGCGACCTTGTCGCCCATGAGGGCGATGGATTCCGCATCCGGCCCCACGAAGACCAAGCCCGCACGCGCGCAGGCCTCGGCGAAGGCGCTCTTCTCTGACAGGAAGCCGTAGCCCGGATAGATCGAGTCGCAGCCAGTGTTCCCGGCCACCGCGATCAGCGCGTCACCGAGTAGATAACTCGCCTTGGCCGGCGGTGGGCCGATGCAGACTGCCCTGTCGGCCGCCCAGACATGGGACGCGTTCCGATCCGCCGAGGAATGGACCGCAACGGTCTCGAGCCCCAGTCCGCGACAGGCCCGGATCGCGCGCAGGGCAATTTCGCCGCGGTTGGCGATCAGCACACGCCTCACGCACCCTCCTAGCAATTTAATGCCACATCTGATCGTCGCGACAGAATGGCGCCGTAAAATTCCGGATTGCAAGATTTTTCGTATCGGGTTTTGATAGGGTATGCCGAAGAAAAGAAATATCGTTCCGATTTCCGAAACGCCCGATGACGCGCTGCTGGAGGCCGCCCAGTCGGGTGCGACGCGTCTGGACGGAGCCGCGAGCGCGATCTCGGCCCTCAAGCCGTTCACCTTTCTGGAGGCGATCGCGCAGGCCGGCAGGCCGCTCAGCGTCTCCGAGATGAGCGCCCTCCTGAACGTCCCGCAGCCGACGGCCCACCGGATCGTCCACGGCTTGGAGAACGAGGGCTTCCTGGAGCGGGAGGCTGGAAGCCGGCGCTACGCACCCGGGGCGCGCCTCGTCCGCCTGAGTTTCGGCGTGGTGAGCACCTCGGCTCGGGCGGCTCCGCGCCGCGCGATCCTCGAAGCCCTGTCCAATACGATCGGCGAGACGTGCAATTTCGGCATCAGGGTCGGCAATCACCTCATGTATCTCGATCGCGTCGAGGCGGCGTGGCCCTTCGGCCTGCGGTTCGAGCCGGGCTCGCGCGTCCCTCTGCACTGTACGTCGATGGGGAAGCTGTTTCTGAGCGCAATGACGCCGGTCCAGCGCAAGCGGCTGCTCAACGTCGCTCCTCTTCAATACTACACAGAACAAACCATCACCGACCCTGTCCTGCTGGAAGCGGAACTGTCGACCATCCGGGAGGCTGGCTTCTCGATCGACAATCAAGAGTTCCTGGCCGGCGTGGTCTGCGTTGCGGTGCCGGTCCTCGCCGCCAACGGCAGCGTCGCGGCGGCTCTGGCGATCTCAGCCCCCCTGGCGCGCATGTCGCTCACGCGGGCCAAGCAATCTGTACCGCTCCTGCGGAAGGCCGCGGAGCAGATGGCGGAAACGTTCGGCGACTCAGATCTCGACGGGCTCGCCAGGCCGGGACAGCAGCGGGTGGGACAATGACTTTGCGCTACGATCAGGTCGCCGACCTCATCAAGATCGTCGATTCGAGCGCCTGCGAGGAGCTCATCCTCGAGACGGCAGACCTGAAGCTTGTTGTGCGGCGCGGCCGGGCCGGCGGACCGGACCCCGCGCCACCAGCGCCGACGCCGGCATCGAGCGGGCCGCATCAGGCCCCGGTCGCATCATCAGCACGTCCTGCGACGACAATCGCCCCGCTTCCGTCCCCCGCGGCGGCCCGCGGGGCCGGCGGCCACGAGATGCGCGCGCCCATGGTGGGCACCTTCTATCGCGCGCCCTCGCCCGACGCGCCCCCGTTCGTCGAGGTCGGCAGCGCCGTCGACATCGGTCAGCCGCTCTGCGTCATCGAAGTGATGAAGCTGTTCACGACGATCTATGCCGATCGCGCCGGAACGATTGCTGAGATCCCGATCGGGAACGGGGAGCTGGTCGAGTTCGATCAAGTCATTTTCGTGATTCAGGATTCCTGATCTGCACGGATGACTTCCGGATCATTTCCGGTCGGCCACCGTCCATCCGCACGCTCACCAGAATGACCGCAATCAGGAGAAGACGTCATGTTTGACCGGATGCGTCGAGCGTTTTGCGCAGCAATTATCGTCTCCGGCGCAACCGTGGTGATGCCAGCCTCGGCTCAGGAGCCGCGCACCTTCACGGCGTGGGGCTGGCCGCAACCCTATGAGCCCGTGTCGGCCAAATCGGTGGACTGGTTGAAGCAGAAGGGATGGTGGCCCCTGGCTTTCGCCTGGCAGGCGCCGTTTTCGGGCCAGAATACAATCAACGTCGTCCTGTCGAAGACCGATTTCCTGGCCAAACGCGGCCTGGAGACGAAATTTCAGGCCTTCGCCTCGGGTCCGGACGTGAACGAGGCGATCGCGGCGGGCCGCATGCAGGTCGGCAACGGCGGGAATTTTCCGTTCACGTCCCTGCTCGACCGGGGCATCCCGGTGAAGGCCCTCGCCGTCGTGGCGCCCAACCTCAAGCATTCGACCGTGGCTCCGAAGGACAGTCCGCTCAAGAGCTTGGCCGATCTGAAGGGCAGCGATCCCGCGGCCACGATCGGGATCGTCACGGGGTCGTCGTCGGAATTCTACTTCACGCAGGCTGCCGAAGTGCTGGGCATCCAGATCGGCAAGGACGTCATCCTGAAGAACATGCCGCCGTCCGAGCAGATCACGATGGCGCGCGGCATCGCCGCGGTGGTTCCCTGGGAACCCTCGGTGACGATCATGACCGAGGAGCGCAAGAACGGGAAAGAGATCGATACGATTTTTCCCTACAATTTCTACGAGGGCCGCTTCTACGTGCGCCAGGAACTGATCGACCATGTTCCGGACGTCGTCCAGGCCATCAGCGACAGCTTCGTCGAGGCGACGTTATGGATACGCCTCTACCCCGAGAAGGCGACCGACCTGCTCGCGGCCGAGCCGCTGCTGCGCCATTACGGGCGCGACCTCCTGCTGCAGCAGACGAAGCTGTACAATAATCTTTACAAGCCCACCGCCAGCTTTCCCTTCGCCGCGTTCTGGGGTGAGGAGGATGCGCGTATCGCCAAGTGGCTCAAAGACCGGAATCGCATCGTCCGACCCCTCGACGGAAACGCCTATGCGAAGTCCTTCGCGCCGGAATTCATGACGGCGACGTATGCGAAGATCGGCTGGGCCGTTCCGTCACGGCCCCCCTTCATCCCCGCGGATTGGGACGGCAAGATCGGGCAGCTGCCCTATCCGGCCTATCCGAACGCGAGCACGCTCTCCGCGCCGCAGGCTTGGCCCGAGCCCGGCGACCTGACCCGGCCCTGGTCGTTCGGCGGCAAGGAATACAGACCGTGAAGGCTTGCGCAGGCCTCGCGTGACGGCGGCACATCGGCCGCACCCTTCCTTCATCCTGACGCCCCCGGGACAGCGCGGAGTTCGGCCGATGCATCTCCAGGACCCAACATCAACCCTACCGGGAGCCCTACCGGTGTCGGCTCATTCGGGCGCGTCCGGCGCGCTCCGCCCGGCCCCACGCCAACTCGGTGCCGTCGGGCGTGGCCTGATGTCGATTCTGCTGTTCCTTCCGAACCTGTCGACCATCGCGGTGCTGTTCGTCGCCTGGGAGCTGATCGCACGGTTCTGGCTGCCGCATATCGACCCTTATCTCGCGGTGCTGATGCCCGCGCCGAGCCTCGTCCTGAAGACCGGTTGGACGATGATCGCCTCGGGGGAGCTGGGGTTTCATCTCCTCACCAGCCTGAAGCGCGAGGCCGTGGCCTTCGCTTTCGCCCTGTTGGCGATCCCGATCGGCCTGGCGATGGGCTGGTTCCGCCTCGCGCAGGCACAGCTTGATCCGATCATCGAGATTCTCCGCCCGATTCCCCCGCTCGCCTGGATTCCGCTGAGCATCCTGTGGTTCGGCGTCGGGGACGAGCAGAACGAGTTCATCATTTTCCTCGGCATGTTCTTCCCGATCCTGATCAACACGATCGAGGGTGTGCGGACCATCGACCGGAACCTGATCCGCGCGGCGCGGAGTCTCGGCGCTCCTGAACGGAGCGTCCTCTGGCGGATCGTCCTGAAGGCCGCGACGCCACAGATCGTGACCGGCATCCGGGTCGGGCTCGGCTTCGGCTGGATGGCCCTGGTCGCGGCCGAACTAGTCGGCGCCAATTCCGGCCTGGGCTTCCTGATCAATGACGCACGGAGTGTTCTGCGGACCGACATCATCACGGTCGGCATGCTGACGATCGGCTTGACCGGGCTCGCGATCGACGTCGCGATCCGTTTCGCCATGAAATGGTTTCTGCCCTGGTCCGTCTCGGCGAAATGAGAGGGAATGCGCGATGGGACATCTCTCGGTCAGGGGCGTGACGAAGATCTACGGCGCCGCGGGGACGCCGGAAGCCGTGATTGCCCTCAACGACGTCAGCCTCGAGATCGAGGACCACACCTTCTGCGCGATACTGGGCCATAGCGGCTGCGGGAAAACCACTTTGCTGAGCATGACAGCCGGGTTCGAGCAACCGACCTCGGGCGACCTGCTGATGGCCGGCCGCGCCATCACGCGGCCCGGCTGGCAGAACACCATCGTCTTCCAAGACTATGCCCTGTTCCCGTGGATGACGGTCGAGGAGAACATCAGCTTCGGACCGCAGATGAAGGGCGTGCCCAAGGACGAAGCGCGCGAGGCCGTGCGCCGCCACATCGAGCTCGTCGGACTCACGGGCTTCGAACGCAAGCGCCCCCACGAATTGTCCGGGGGCATGCGCCAGCGGGTGGCGATCGCCCGGGCCCTCGTCGTGCAACCGGAGATCCTGCTGATGGACGAGCCCTTCGGGGCGTTGGACGCGCAGACCCGGAGCATGATGCAGAACGAACTGATCCGAATCTGGCAGCGGGAGCCCAAGACCGTGATGCTCGTCACGCACAGCATCGACGAGGCGATCCGGCTCGCCGACCAAGTGGTCGTGATGACGCGGCGACCGGGACGGGTGAAGGCCGTGATCAACGTGGAATTGCCGCGTCCGCGCGACGAGGATGATCCCCGCTACCTGTCTCTCAAGCGCCAGCTGCGCGAACTGATCCACGACGAGCATGAGGCCGCCGCATGAGTGCAGGTGGAGCAGCCGGGGAAGCCAGACCGTCCCGAACAGGGCCGGATGAACAGCGCCCGCCACCCGGTCCGGATTCCATCCGCCACGACTGGAGCGTGGCCGAGATCCGCGCGATCCACGACCTGCCGCTG
>CAXDNE010000212.1:0-13335 GCA_963990595.1 uncultured Methylobacterium sp. | reverse complement strand
ACACTATCCTCTTCGTCGGCAGCGTCAGATGTGTATAAGAGACAGCCGCAGGGGTGAACCGTCCCGATGTCGCGCAGCGTGCGGGCGTCTATCCGCCTCCGCCCGGCGCCACCGAGATCCCGGGCCTTGAGGTCGCCGGCCGCCTCGTCCGGCTCGGGGAGGGCGTGACCGGCCTCGGTCTGGGCGACGAGGTCTGCGCGCTGGTGATCAGCGGCGGCTACGCCGAGTTCGCGGTGGCCGAGGCCGCCCATTGCCTGCCGAAACCGAAGGCTGTCTCTCTGGTCGACGCGGCGGGCCTGCCCGAGACCTACTTCACGGTCTATTCCAACGTCGTGCAGCGCGGCCGCTTGGCCCGCGGCGAGACCTTCCTGGTCCATGGCGGTTCGAGCGGCATCGGCGCGACGGCGATCCAGATGGCCAAGCATGTCGGCGCCCGGGTCTTCGCGACCGCGGGTTCGGCCGAGAAGTGCCGGTTCTGTGAGGAACTCGGGGCGGACGCGGCGATCAATTACAAGGAGGCCGACTTCGCCGAGGAGGTGAAGCGCCTGACCGACGGGCGCGGCGTCGATGTGATCCTCGACATGATCGGCGCGAGCTATCTCGCCCGGAACCTCAAGTCCCTCGCGCCGGACGGACGCCTGGTCATGATCGCGCTGATGGGCGGCTACAAGGTGGACGGCCTGAACATCACCCCGATCATGCGCAACCGCCTGACCTTCACGGGTTCGACCCTGAGACCGCGTTCGAAGGCCGACAAGGCCCGGATCGCCGAAGGTCTGCGCAAGGACATCTGGCCCGAACTCGAGGCCGGGCGCCTCCGGTCCGTCACGCATGCGACCTTCCCGCTCGAGCGAGCCCGGGAGGCGCACGAGCTGATGGAATCGAGCGCCCATCTCGGCAAGATCCTGCTCACGACCGGACGCTGACGGCACCGAAAAACAGGAACCGGCCTCATCGGCGCCGCGTTGGCGGCCGGTAACGAGATCGTGTCGCAGACCGCCTTCGCGCGTGTTGCGTCCCGCCGATGAGGTTTTGCAGATGGCTGAGAAATTGAACCAGCAGGAGGGCCGGCAGGGCGAGCGGGGCAAGCCCGTGCTCTGGGTCTTGGTGGCGAGCCTCGTGCTTCTGGCGATCGCCACCGTCGGTCTTCTGACGTGGAACGGCGCGAATTCCCCGAAAGATTATGCCTCCCAGAGCCAGGATGCGTCCCGCCGCGAGGTCACCGGCTCGGTGAACGGGTCGGGCTCCCCGAGCACCTCCAACAGCACCGCGGTCCCGGGCGGCAACCCGTCCTATCCGCAGCCGGCCCAGCCGAATGCCAATGGTGGCGCCGCCAAGTGATCGCGAAGTGATCGCGTGCGGGGCGGCAGTCGTGCCGTCCCGCTTCTCCACGCTCACCCCCGGCATCCGAAGCGGGCTGTGAACGCCCCGCGCCTTCAGCGGGTCGGGATCGGGGTCGGGCCGCGGTAATCGTAGAAGCCGCGCTTGGCTTTCCGGCCGAGCCAGCCAGCCTCGACATACTTCACCAGAAGCGGACAGGGGCGGTATTTCGAATCCGCCAACCCCTCGTAGAGTACCTGCATAACCGACAGGCAGGTATCGAGACCGATGAAGTCGGCGAGCTGCAGCGGACCCATCGGATGGTTCGCGCCGAGCTTCATGGCGGTATCGATGGATTCAACCGATCCGACGCCCTCGTAGAGGGTGTAGATCGCCTCGTTGATCATCGGCAGAAGGATCCGGTTGACGATGAAGGCCGGGAAATCTTCCGACATCGTCGACGTCTTGCCGAGCTTGGCAATGAACGCCTTGGCCGACTCGTAGGTCGCATCCTCGGTGGCGATGCCGCGGATCAGCTCGACGAGCTGCATCACCGGCACGGGGTTCATGAAATGGATCCCGATGAACTTCTCGGGCCGGTCCGTCGACGCGGCCAGACGGGTGATCGAGATCGACGACGTGTTGGTCGCGATCAGCGTTTCGGGACGGAGCGATGCGCAGAGCGTCGAGAAGATCTCGCGCTTCGTCGCCTCGTTCTCGGTCGCGGCCTCGATCACCAGATCGGAGGGGCCGAGTGCGGTGAAATCCCGGGCCGCCATGATGCGCGCCCGGACGTCCCGGCTGTCGCCCTCGCTCATGCTGCCCTTGGAGACCAGCCGGGCGAGACCGCCCTCGATCGCGCCCAGGCCGTTCTCCAGCCGAACCGGGTCGCGATCGTTCAGCAGGACATCGAGACCCGCCGTAGCGCAGACCTGCGCGATGCCGCTTCCCATCTGGCCCGCGCCGATGATGCCGACTCGCTTGATCTCCATGCCCATCTGCCGACCTGTGCCCCCGATGCGGATGCTGTTGCACGGCCGCCCGGTGTGACGGACTGCGCCAACGCGACGGCCTGCGTAAAATCCTGCCGTCGCAGCCTTCTAGACCAATCTTCGGCGCGGAAGGAACCCGCGACCCCGCGCGCCGCGACAACGATCGCCGCGCGCGGCCGAGGCGTTGAGCTGACCGCTACTGACCCTTGGCCTTGCCAATCTCAGATTGCAGTTCCGGAACGACCTGGAACAGGTCGCCGACCAGTCCGTAATCGGCGACCTGGAAGATCGGCGCATCCTCGTCCTTGTTGATGGCGACGATGACCTTGGAATCCTTCATGCCGGCCAGATGCTGGATCGCCCCGGAGATGCCCACCGCCACGTAGAGGTCGGGTGCGACCACCTTGCCGGTCTGGCCCACCTGCCAGTCGTTCGGCGCGTAGCCCGCATCCACGGCGGCCCGGGATGCGCCGACCGCGGCGCCGAGGGAATCCGCCAGCGGCTCGATCAGCTCGTGGAACTTCTCCGAGGAGCCGAGCGACCGTCCGCCGGACACGATGATCCGGGCCGAGGCGAGCTCCGGCCGGTCCGACTTGGCGATCTCCTCGCCCTTGAAGGTCGAGCCGCCGGATGCGGGCGCGGCCGCCGAGACCGCCTCCACGGGAGCGGCCGCGCCGCCCTCGGCCGCGGCCTTGAACGCCGCCGTGCGCACGGTGATCACCACCTTCCCCCCGGGGGTCTGGACGGTCTGGATCGCGTTGCCGGCGTAGATCGGCCGCTCGAACGTATCGGGCGCGACCACCTTGATGATGTCGGAGACCTGCGCGACGTCGAGCAGGGCCGCCACCCGCGGCAGCACGTTCTTACCGGTTGTGGAGGCGGCCGCGATGATCACGTCGTAAGGCCCGGCGATCGACGCGATCAGCGCGCCGACCGGCTCGGCCAGATCGTGGTCGTAGACGCCGTCCTCGGCCAGCAGCACCTTCTCGACGCCGTCGAGCTTGGCCGCCGCCTCGGCCACGGAGCGGGCGCTGCCGCCGAGCACCAGGGCGTGGATCGGCGCACCGATCGCCTTGGCGGCGCTGAGCGCCTTCAGCGTTCCGTCCTTGACCTGTCCGTTGCCGTGCTCGACGTAGAGGAGTGTCGTCATGGTCTTCTCAGAGCCCTTGAGGGTGGGGGCGCGAGGCTCGACCGGGGCCGGGAGCCTCGCCCGCGGATCAGATGACGCCGGCTTCGACCTTGAGCTTCTGAACGAGCTCGGCCGCGGAGCCGACCTTCACGCCGGCAGAGCGGCCGGGCGGCTCGGCGGTCTTGAGGACCTTGAGCTTCGGGGTCACGTCGATGCCGAGACCCTCCGGGCTCAGCTCCTCGAGCGGCTTCTTCTTGGCCTTCATGATGTTCGGCAGCGACGCGTAGCGCGGCTCGTTGAGGCGCAGGTCGGTGGTGACGATGGCCGGCAGTTTCAGGCCCACCGTCTGCAGACCGCCATCGACCTCGCGGGTGACGTCGAGGCTGCCCTCGCCGACCTCGATCCTGTAGGCGAAGGTGCCCTGCGGCCAGCCGAGCAGCGCGCCGAGCATCTGGCCGGTCTGGTTCGAGTCGTCGTCGATCGCCTGCTTGCCGAGGATGACGAGCTCCGGGCTCTCCTTCTCGACCACGGCCTTGAGGAGCTTGGCGACCGCGAGCGGTTCGCAATTCACATCCGTCTTGACCAGGATGGCGCGGTCGGCGCCCATGGCCAGCGCCGTGCGCAGTGTCTCCTGCGCCTGCTGCGGGCCGATCGAGACGGCGACGATCTCGGTGACCTTGCCCTTCTCCTTGAGACGGATCGCCTCCTCGACGGCGATCTCGTCGAAGGGATTCATCGACATCTTGACGTTGGCGAGCTCGACCCCGGAGCCGTCGGCTTTCACGCGGATCTTGACGTTGTAGTCCACCACCCGCTTGACGGGCACCAGCACCTTCATGGCGGTCACGATCCTTCCCCGGAGGATTCTTGTCGTCGTGCAGGCCACTTCCACGGGCGCCGGAGGCGCGGCGCGGCGGGGGCACGCAAGGCGCGCGGACCGTAACGGCCACATTTCCGCCTTGTCAACGCGGCGTTCCGAAGGGGGCCGGAAAAGGGCGGCGGCCGGATCAGCGGTTGGCGCCGGGCACCCAGAGCACGTCGTTCGCGCCGTCCGCGTTGGCCGCGCGGCTCGCGACGAACAGGAAGTCCGACAGGCGGTTCAGGTAGCGGAGCGCCTCGGGCGAAACCGTCTCGTCCTCGCGGGCGGCCAGGCTGACGGCCAGACGCTCGGCACGCCGGCAGACCGTGCGGGCGAGGTGAAGCGCCGCCGCCGCCGCCGAGCCGCCCGGCAGCACGAAGGATTTCAGCGGCGGGATGGGCTCGTTCAGCGCGTCGATGTCGCGTTCCAGGCGTTCCACCTGGCTCGCGACGATCCGCAGCGGCTCGTAGGGGAGGGGCTCCGGGCTCGGCGGCGTCGCGAGGTCCGCGCCCAGGTCGAACAGGTCGTTCTGGATCGCTCCCAGCATGGCGTCGAGGCGCCCCTGCGTGTGCAGGCGCGCCATCCCGATGCAGGCATTGGTCTCGTCGACGGTGCCGTAGGTCTCGACCCGCAGGTCCGCCTTCGAGCGGCGCTGCCCATCGGCGAGCGCGGTCGTCCCCTTATCGCCGGTGCGGGTGTAGATGCGATTGAGCTTGACCAAGGAGTCCTGTGCCTCAGAACGTATAGCCGATCTTGCCGCCGAAGTTGGTCAAACCACGGTTGTTCGCGCAGAGGCCGGCATTCGACATGTGCTCGACGGTGGCCATGATGCTCCAGTGCTCGGTGAAACGATAGCCGAGCGCCGCAGCCTCGCGGAACATGGGCGAGCAGCCGAGCGTGTTGAAGCCGTAGGGCGTCTCCGCCTTGGGCCCGGTATAGCCGTTATGGGCCACGCCACCGAAGAAGCCGTCGAGGAAGATCCGGCGGTTGAAGGTCTCCGGGAAGACCTCGAGGGTCCAGGTGGCGCCGAGATAGGCGTAGCTGGTCCGGCCGCCGGTGTTGTAGCTGCCACCCACCGTCGGCCGCGGGACGAAGGCCTGCCAGAACGGATCGGCGCTGATCTGTGGCTTGGCGAAGAGGATCTCGCCGTTGACGTTGGCCTTGCTGAAGCCCGGGAGCTTGCCTTCGGCGCTGCCGGGATCCTGCACCGACCCGCCGATCCGGACCTCAGAGACGATGCTGAGCGGCTGGGCCGGGGCCGCGTAGGCTGCCGGCAACGGCGGTGCGTCCGCCGCCGAGACGGGCAGGATCGCCGCACCGGTGAGAAGGCCGATGAGGCAGGTACGAAGGGCGGCGGTCATGCGGTCTCGGCCGAGTAGGCTTGGCAGTTCGTTTCTACCGAGCGTAGCACGAGCGCACCGGGGGCATGCGGCGAATTCATCCACCGCCGCGGCGAAAGGCATCGGGTGCGGCGGCGCAGTCACACCCCGCTGCGGGTGTTCAGGCCGAGCGCCACCAGACGACGCCCATGATGACCAGGATCGCCACGAATTGGAGCAGGACCCGCAAGCGCATCAATCTCTGCGAGAGGTTGGCACTTCCGCCCCGCATCATGTTGGCCAGGCCGAGGAACAGCACCACGGCGACGGCCAGGCAGGCGAGGAGGACGAGGGTGTTGGACGACATGTCGGCGAGGATCCAGATCCGACGGGTGCCTTGCGTCGGCACCACGCCGCTGCGTTGGGGTTGAGGGCGGCTCAGTTGCGGCGGAGCAGGCGCTCGAAATAGTCGAGTTCCTCACGGGGCCGGGTCGGGTCGCCCAGCTTGCGCCGCAGCTCTTCCATGATGCGCCGGGCGCGCTGGACCGCGGATTCGTCGGCGGTGGGCACGCGCACCCGGCCGTCGCTCATGTCGCGGCCGCGCGTCGGCCGGCCGAGGGGATCATCGTCGCGGGCGCCGGCCTGACCCTGCTGCCCGGGCTGCTGGCCGCCTTCCTGCTGACCCTCGCCCTGGCCCTCGGCCATCTCCTGCATCTGCTGCGCCATGCCCTCGGCGCCGCGCTTGAGACCGTCGAGCGCGCGACCCTGAGCGTCCACGGCCTCGCCGGAATCGCCTTGCTTCAGGGCGTTCTCAGCCTCGCGCATGGCATCCTCGGCATCGGAGAGGCCCTGCTCGCCGCGCATGCCGTTCTCCTTCATGCGCTGTTCCAGCTCCTCCAGCCGCTTTCGAAGAGCCTGCTGGCGTTCGCCGACATTACCCTGCTGGCCCTGCCCCTGCTGCCCCTGCTGCCCTTGTCCCTGCTGCTGGCCCTGGCTGCCCTGCTGCCCGCGCTGACCCTGCTGCTGCTGCCCGCGATTCTGCGGTTTCTGACCGCCGCCGCGCTGCTCCTGCCCGTCCTTGAAGGTCTCGTCGCGCAGGCCCTGCTGCTCCTTGGCCATCTTGTCGAGGTCGCGCATCTGCTTCTGCATCTCGCGGGCCGCCTGATCCGAGCTGCTGCCCCGTTCGGCGGTCTGGAGATTCTCCAAGATGTTGCGCAGCTGATCCATCAGGCGCTGCGCCTCGGCGGTGTCGCCGCGCTTCATCGCCTCGGCCATGTCCTGGATCATCTTGTCGAGATCCTGAGGCGTCACGGTCTTCGACTGCTGATTACCCTGGCTGCGCTCGCTCTGATTGCGGGGGTCGCGGCCCTGCTTCTGGGCCATCTCGGACAGGAACTTGTCGAGGGCCTGTTTCAGATCCTGGGTCAGGCGCTTGATCTCGTCATCGGGCGCATTGCGCTCGATCGCCTCCTTCAGCCGGTCCTGCGCCTGGCGCAGCTGCTTCTCGGCATCCGAGAGGTCACCGTCCTCGATCTTCAAGGCCATCTCCCAGAGGAGATCGGCGACATCGACCAGATCGGGATCGGATTTGGCGCTGCGCAGACGCTCCGTGGCCGTCCTGAGGCCGAGGAAGATCGCGGGCTGGGGCGTGAACGTCTCGGGCGCGACGAGGAGCGCGTCCAGCGCGCCCTGCACCCAGCGGCGGTCCGTATCCGGCGCCGTGACGAGGCGCCGCCGCTCCTCGGCGAGCGCCCGCGCCAGGGGATCGCGGAATGGCCGCGCCGGCAGGGTGATCTCGGCATCCGGCGTGCGGCCCTCTTGGCCGGCCTCGTCCTTCACGACGATGTGGTAGCGCACCCGCGCCCCCGACCACGGGCTCTCGGTGAGATCCACGAGGGTCTTGGTGTCGGTCTCGCCGGTGGAATCGGCCGGCAGCGCGAGGCTGATATGCGGCACCGGGACGAGGGAGCGGGCCGCCTTGAGCGGTTCGATGACGGCCTCGGCGGAGCTGATCCCGTAATCGTCCTTGGCGCGGTAGGTGAGGTTGAACGTGCCGCGCCCGTTCACCTCCGGCCCGCCCACGGCGGTCACCTCCGGCGGTCGGTCGGGGATCGCGTCCACGGTGAGGCGCTGCCGCCCCGCCGGCGTGACGATGATCAGCTCCGCACCGCCGACGATGCGGTAGCGTTCCTCGCGCAGGTCCGGGCGCGATTCCTGGCCCGGAACCGGGACGAGGCCGGCATCGGGGGTGAGCGTCGTGTTCTCCGCGGACTTCCCCTGGCCGGCGATGCGCACGATGAGCTGCGCGTTGACCGGCGCGCGCAGGTGCTGGTCGCTGCCGTCCATGGCGATCAGCAGCGGCGGCAGCCGGGTGTAGAGCGGCGGGTCGATCCAGCCGTCGACGCGGAAATTCGGCCCGGGCGCCGCCGTCTGCTGCCAGTCGAAGGCCGCGCCGATCCGCTCGCGCCATTCCGGACCCGCCGCGAACAGGCTGGCGACGGCGGCGACGACCAGCCCGGCGCGCAGGGCGAAGGGGTCGTGCCGGACCATGCCCGGGCGGGGCAGGCCGACCCGGAGGGCGGCCACGGCGCGCGCCGCCCGGCGCTGGTGGAGATCCCAGAGGGCCCGGCTGCCCGCATCGGCGGCGCCCACCGCCAAGGTGTCCTGTGCCGCGGAGGCGGGACCGTGGCGCAGGGCCGGATCGCGGGACGCGGCCTCGCGGTCGATCCGAGCGAGCGCGAGACGCCGGTCCGGCCGGGCGAGGTGAATGAGGGGCAGGAGCGCGGCGATCAGCAGCGCGGCCAGGAGGCCCACGCCCACCTGCCGCCAGAGCGGCGGGAGGTCGAGCCACAGGCCGGACCAGGACAGGACCAGGAACAGCAGCCCGACCCCGAGACCGCGCCACAGAAGCGGCCAAGCCTGCTCCCACAGCGCGGCCGCGCGCGCCTGGGCGACGAGGCGGTCCAGCCGCGCAGAGGCGTCCGTCCGGCCCGGTCCGCGACGCGTCTTGCCGGAGTTGCTGCCGAAGCCGTCCCTGTCGATCACGCCGACCGTTCCGCCTCACACCCACGGAGCCGGACGGGATCCCGGCTCCAACCGCTTAGGCGTATCATGGTGGGCCGCGGCGGTCGGCGGGTCAAATCGGCGCGACGGCGCACCCGGGCCGCGCTCAGTTATGCGCCTGGATGAAATTGCGGACCTGCGGGTAGATCTGCGACTCCCAGCGCCGTCCTGCGAAGACGCCGTAATGGCCCACGCCGGCCTGGAGGTGGTGAGAGCGCATGTAGGGGGGCAGGCTCGTGCAGAGATCGTGGGCCGCCATGGTCTGACCGACGGCGCAGATGTCGTCCCGCTCGCCCTCGACGGTCATCAGGGCCGTCCGGCGGATCGACCCCAGGTCGATCGGCGCGCCGCGGTAGGTCGCCTCGTTCTTGGCCAGGGTGTAGTCCTGGAACACGGTCTTGACCGTCTCCAGGTAGAACTCGGCTGCGAGGTCGAGCACGGCGAAGTACTCGTCGTAGAAGGTCTCGATCGCCTCCGCCTTCTCGGTCTCCCCGTTGGCCATGTGCCAGAACAGGTCGGTATGGCCCTGAACATGCCGCTTGGTGTTCATCGCCATGAAGGCCGAGACCTGCACGAAGCCCGGATAGACCTTGCGGCCGGCCCCCTTGTGCCGGGTGGGAACGGTGGCGATCAGGTTCTTCTCGAACCAGGCGATCGGCTTCGAGGTCGCGAGCGCGTTCACGCCGGTGGGATTGATCCGGCAATCCACCGGCCCGGCCATCAGGGTCATGCTGCGCGGCGCGGCCGGATCCTTCGTCTGGGCCATCACGGCGGAGGCCAGCAGCGCCTGCACCGCCGGCTGGCAGACCGCGACCATGTGCGAGCCCTCGCCCATCTTGCGCAGGAAATGGACGAGATGGCCCACGTAGTCGTCGAAGCCGAACCGGCCCTCCGAGAGCGGCACGTCGCGGGCATTGTGCCAGTCGGTGATGTAGACGTCGTGATCCGGCAGCATCGTGCGCACGGTGGCGCGCAGCAGCGTCGCGAAATGCCCGGACATCGGCGCCACCATCAGCACCTTGGGCTGCTCAGTGTGGACGTCCTTCTTGAAGTGGAGCAGGGTCCCGAACGGCGTGACCTCGACGGGTTCCTCCGAGACCGGCACGCTTCGGTTCCCCACCATCACGCTGTCGATGCCGTAGGCCGGGCGCGCGAAGGTCAGGCCGGCGCGCATCATCATCCGGGCGCTCGCCGATATCCATGTGATCGGCTCGCCGAATCCGGTCCAGGGCGACCAGATGTCGTTGAGCAGCCGGCCCCAGGCTCTGGTCTGGGCGGCGATGTCAGTCTGAAGGTCGAATGCGTCGTACAGCATGGGGCGGGCACTCGCTGGAGCCCTGCCCGGCACGCGGGCCTTCGGGGCGGCAATGTAAGCGGATGCCGGCGCAGAACTGCATCAGCGTGGCCGTGCAGGATGGTTCCGGTGACCAGGACCCGCAACTGGCCAAAAGGCCGAGACCACCAAGAAATATTCTGACGTGGCTTTGATGCACCATTCGGCTGTTCGGCCAGGACTTCGCGCGGCGTGCTCGCGCGACGGGTGGGACCCGCGACACACGGTCCGGCGGCTCTGAAGGCCGCGTGGCGGATTCGCTTCGCTGGCGAAGAACGGCGGCGTCGTGCCGGTCGCCCCACTGCCGTGCATCGGGCCGCCAGACCCGGCTGGGGCGCCGCCGTCGCCGACCCCGTTTCGGGGGTGAGGGCGGATGGCGGTCATCCGGTCTCACGAGGCCCGACGGACAACCGGGCCCGGCGCGCCGTCGCCGTGACGGTGCTCGCAGGCGACCTTGAGATAGCGGTCGCTGCCGCCGGGAAGGCCGGCCTGGGCGGCCATGGTCTGAGCATGCATCAGGCATTCCATCGGCGTGTGCGCCGGGGCCACGATGACGTCGAGAGCGGTGTCGCGCGAGCAGTCCTGGGCCAGCAGCGTTCCGGCACAGACCAGAGCAATGGATAGCAGTTCCGACATGACGGACCTCAGCTTCGAGCGATCGAAAGGTCCGCGGGGTGCTCTGGCGTGCGAGCCGCCGCGTTGTCGTTGCCTGGGTGCTTCCTCCTGACGTCCGCTCACCCGAAGCACGTCACGTGCCACTGTCCCGGCGCTGTCGAACGATCACCGGAACCTGTGATCAGTCGCGCGCGGGCAGCCAACGCGTCTCCGGTTCGCCGGCGGGCAGAAGCGCGGCGACGGCGTCCAGATCGACGACATAGCGGTCGGTGAGCATCTGCCACATCTCGACGGGCGAGCTTACCGTCGGCCGCAGGCCGTCGAGGGCACGGGCCAGCAGCGCCGCACTCACAAGCTTCGGGCGCTGCAGCAGGGGATCAGCGTTCAGCATCGGTTGCAACCTCATTCCGACGCCCATCATCTCGCGGGATCATAGTTAACATTCGGTTACGGTCGGAGCGGAGATCTTTCGATCCTCTTGCGAAATGTTTGCGCCCATCAATTTCTCTGATCTCGACGAGAACGTCTTTGCTGCAATCTGCGACCAGTATTCTGTCCGTCTATAGGGAGCCTTCGAGGGTCTTCGGGCCGCCCGAACGGCGTGGGCGCGCGGGATGCCGGCGCGGAACCGGGCCGTTCCGGTTCACAAGCCCAACCCCATCCCTTATCAGGCAGGCGATCGCGGCGAACACGGCCTATGCAGGATGCCGCCGCGCCGGAGCCCACGGGGCTTTCGGCCGATTGTGCGAACGGAACACCATGGACGCCACACCAGAAGCGATCGGTGCGACGCGGGGGCCGACATCCCGGCTCGTGCTCGCCTCCGCGTCGCCGCGCCGCCTAGCGCTCCTGCAGCAGATCGGCATCGAGCCGGATGCGCTGCTGCCGGCCGAGATCGACGAGACGCCGCGGAAAGCCGAGCCGCCCCGCGAACTCGCCCGTCGCCTCGCGCGAACCAAGCTCGCCACCGCGGAGGCGGCGCTCCACTTGGAGGACACCAAGACGCCCACCTGGCTCCTCTCAGCCGACACGGTGGTGGCCGTCGGGCGGCGTGTCCTGCCGAAAGCCGAAGTGCCCGATGAGGCGGCGGATTGCCTCCGTCTCCTGTCCGGGCGTCAGCACCGGGTCTTCACGGCGATCTGCGTCCTCTCCCCGCGCGGGCGCCGCGAGCGGATCGTCGAGAGCCGGGTTCGGTTCAAGCGCCTCTCGGGCCGTGACATCCAGGGCTATGTCGCCTCGGGTGAATGGCGCGGCAAGGCGGGCGGCTACGCGATCCAGGGGCTGGCCGGCGCTTTCGTGGTGAAGCTCGTCGGATCCTACAGCGCCGTCGTCGGGCTGCCGCTCTACGAGACCATGAGCCTGCTGGACGGTGAGGGCTATCCCGTCCGGGCCGGCTGGGGCAGCCTCGCGTGAGCCGGGAGGCACGCCCGGCCTGCCCGATCTGCCGGCGACCGGCGGCTCCGGAATACCGGCCGTTCTGCTCCCAGCGTTGCGCCGACGTGGACCTCGGGCGCTGGCTCAACGAACGCTACGCCATCCCGGAGGAACTCGATTCCGACGAGCCGCCGCGTGAGCCGGATCCGGAGCGCTGAAATTTTTTCCGGCGTTTCGGTCACGCCGGTGTCACGGCAAGGCTGGACAGGCCGCACGGCACTCTCTATACCCCGCGGCGTCCGAGGCCGAAACCGGCGCGGGCGACGCCCAGGTAGCTCAGTTGGTAGAGCATGCGACTGAAAATCGCAGTGTCGGTGGTTCGATTCCGCCCCTGGGCACCATCCGTTTTCTGAACATCTTCAGAGACTTGGTTGGTCTGACGCGCAACGGCGCGTCGTCGTGAACATCTGATTCGGTGCCGTTGCTATTTCCTGACCCGTCGCGATGGACGGGTCCTGAGCGGCTGATCGCTCGGCCGGCCGTCCCATCGAAGCGCGCGCCCATGGCCACGGACCCGGCTGCCCCCGAACGGCGCGGGTTTGCTGAAGTCGCGGATCGGGAGATCAAAGCCGCTGTGGGCGCGATGCGCGGCGGACTCGCCACGCGATCATCGCCACCTGCGATCGGCTGGACCGGCGATCCTGTCGCGACATGCAGAACGAGCGCCCGCGGTCGAGGCCCTGGCCGCCGACAGGTCGGTCTGGCGGCGCGGCAAGGAGCGGACCGCGATCCCGACGGCGCCGTGGTGAAGGGTTGAGCCGCCCGTGAGTGACTTTGCCAGCTCGTATCTGGGGCGCTTGCGCGCGTCCGTCGGTTCCCGGCTGCTCCTCATGCCGGGGGCGCGCGTCGTGATCGAGGACAGCCAGGATCGCGTGCTCTTGGAGCTGCGTGCGGATTTCGGCGTCTGGGGGTTGCCGGGCGGCGTGCCGGATGAGCGCGAGGATATCGTCGCCTGCGCAGTGCGTGAGACCTTCGAGGAGACCGGACTTCGGATCGCCGACCTCGTCCCGTTCGGCTTCGCCTCCGGGCCCGACACCGAGGTGTGGACGTACCCGAACGGCCACGTCTGCCACTATTTCAGCATGATGTTCGCGACCCGCACCTTCTCGGGTGCGCCGGCAAGCGACGGGGGCGAGAACCTGAGGGTCGGGTGGTTCAAACCCAACGCGCTACCGGAGGTCCTGCCGACGGTGGCGCTCACGATCGAGGCCTTCCTGCGCTGGCGGGCGACCGGCGCCTTCCAGATGATCTGAGAAGGCTGCGGCGGGGTT